>NZ_JAOXHF010000029.1:0-15086 GCF_025780115.1 Rhizobium sp. TRM96647 | reverse complement strand
AAGCGCAATCCGGTTTCAACGAAGGGTTTGCAAAGAACTTTTGAAACAGGCTTCACAATCATCAAGCGCCTCTTTCCGGCGACCTGCCGGCGCCACTCTTCGCCGGGACCGGCACCGGTCACCCAAAAGAGCGTATCGTAGAGCCGAGCATCGCGGTGGCCCCGGCCACGGCTCGGGAATTCGCGCATGCCCCTTCGGTTCTCGGTGCACCACAGGAGTTCTGGCACGTCACAGGCGCGGCAGGATCGGGATTCCGCTTTCGGGGATGTCTGTATCCCAGCGCGAGCGCGCGCAGCGTGTTCGCCCCATGCCTTCGTTGGCCAGATGCTTCAGCGTGGCGAGGTCATCACCGGTCAGAGTGCCGCCAGTTTGTCGCCGACGATCGAACGGCAGGATGGCGTCGAGTGCGTCCAGCTCTTCGGCGCGCCTGACCATCAGCGGGTCCGTACCTGAACTCTTATTGCTCATGGGAGAGCGGTCCCAGGAGGGGGACACCTTCGCTCCGGGCTGCACCGGCAAGTTTCCGGTCAGTATTGCGAGCGTTGCATTCTCGAGCAGCGCCAGCGCCAAAGAGGCGGCATCATAGGCGCTCAACTGATATCGGCGGGCCACCCGAACGACCTCTGCGTCGTCATTCCGGGAAATCAGCTGAAGGGGTAGCCCGCGAAACCTCCTCGTCGGCCATTCTGGTCATTACTTGCGCGGCGAACTCGTTTTCCTCATCCGGCAGCAACCAGACGCCGGCAATCGATGCATCGACAACAAACGACATCAATACCCGCGTCCCTCTTCACGCCACTCGCGGATCTCTTCCTGGGTGACGGGCTTGGCACGCGCGCGAATGGCGCGCACCGCCTCTATGGCAGCGAGACGCTGGCGGCGCACATCAATCGCGGTGAGGCGGGCGATGGGAACGTTACCGCGCGCCATGATCACTTCCTCGCCGGCCTCGACCCGAACCAGCAGCTCCGACAGATGCCCTTTGGCCTCGGAAATCTTGACTGTGCTGCTCATGTGGTTACCGCTCCAATAAACGCTGGCGCGCTGGCATGTTGCGCTCAGAAAAGATAGGAAACGATGCGGACCTTGGTCAAGCACCAGCTTCGATCACTGTCGAAACTAAAAAAATGGTGCGACTTTGGGGGCGGCCGGAAGGGGTCTTCTCGGCGACAGGCAGTGCGCATGCCGTCCCCGGATCACACGACACTGCAGCCATCGGGCTCGTCCGATGGCTGCATAGCGCTCGAATTTGCGCAGGGACCAGCGGCGCAGTCAGTTCGTGCGTTTGGCGGGGGGGATCACCCAGGATCCGTTGAGAATCGATGGATCGTTCTCGTCGGGCCAGTAGAGGCGCATCATCAGGTAGAACTTGCCCTTGGGTGCGGGCAGCCAATTCGCTTCCTTGTCCATCCCGGGGGACTTGTTCTGTATAAGGATGTCGACGGAGCCATCGGGATTTGCGTTCAAGTCCTGGCGTGCGCTGATTGAGTATCTGTTGATCGGATTGTCCACGAAGAAATAGTTTTCGTCGTACATGGTGATGGACCAAAAACCTTTGACCGGCGGAAGCTGACCCTTCTTGAAGGTCACGACATAATCGTCTGCCCCATCATAGCTGCGAGCAAACACACCATTTCCGTCCTTGCGTGAAGTCGGATACACAGCGTCCTGCGGTCGGTTTGCGCCAAGCCCAATGGCAGTGACGAGCGCCCGTTGGATATAGTTCGTGCCATAGACGCCGGTCTTCGTCGTGAACCCCCAGCCGTTGATGGTTTCAACATCGCTCGACTTGAAGTGCAGCATGATGCGGGCAAAACCGATTTCGGGGACGCGTTTTTCGAAAGCGGGATCGAACCTGGTTTTGTCGAAGTCGTGGCCGGGAACGAGGCCGATGGTGGCAAACCTTTCGAGCGCTGGCACGTCGGCGTCAGCCGGTGGATTACGCTTTATCAGATCGCTGAGCAGGGTGAAGTACTCAACCGCAGTCAAGCGGTTTACCTGGTCTCGCACAGCGGTTTTCATATCAATGGAAGGATCGACCTTGCCCGGAGGCGGCGTGTACTCCTTGCCCCAGGTCGACAGCGGCTGCAGTTTGCAGTTATCCTGGATTTTGTGCACGGCGGCATAGTCCTCGGGGGTGCCGGTGCAATAGATGCGACCGAGAAGCCAGACGATCGCCGTCGGTGACTTGTATTCCACGATGCCTTCCGGCAGCGAGCCAGACCAGTCGGGTCCGGTAATGGCAAAGGTCTGCGCCTTCTCGCCCGTGGTTCGGGCTCCTGGTACCTGGAACACATTGGTCCAGCCGTCGAGCATGGGGAAGAGGAAATAGCGCTCTTCCATGTCTGGATACGAGAAGACCCAGGGTTCTTCGCCGACATCGACGAAGGCAGTCGTATAGAGCGTGTCTGCGTTTGGGGCCGTGACGTCCCTGAAGGACGCGTTCGGATATTCCCTGAGCTTGATGAGATGGCCCATTGGGCCGCGCGAACCCTTTGCCTCGGCGACATTCGTGATGATGCGTCGCGTCATCTCCATGGTCACGAGCGGATACCCGTAGATATAAGCATCTATAGCCGTCCAGAAATCTTCAGAGCCGGTTACCAGGTCGGTGAGCGGCCCGTCGAGAGCATATGCCTGCGAAACGGCTGTCGAGGCGAGGAGGCTGGTGCCGCCGATCATCGCGGCGCGGCGTGAAATGGTCATGACTGATCTCCCTCAAGTCGTTGGTTAGTAGGGCAAGGGCCCAGGGTAATAGGGGTGATAGTAGGGATAGGGCACGGGCGGACGGTAGCCATAGGCGGCACCTGCCGCAGCACCGGCGTAGAACGCCCCGCGATAGGCTGTACGCCGGGCTGCGCCGGCGAAGGACAGAGGCGTGAAGGGCATGCCGATGATGTCGATGAAGACCGTGGCTGGACCGTCCGCATCGGCGGGAAGCGCGCCTTCGAGAACGGCGACGTCGAACGTTATGTTGCCGGCGCCCGCTTTCGGAGATTTCAGCGTCACCACGATGTCCTTCACGGTCGAGCCGTCCTTTGCAAACACCGATACGGTGGCATTGGGCGGATCCGTGGCGAAGCTGTCCGACCCCTCATCCCATTCTTCCAGCAGATGCGCAGTCAGCGCATGGCCGGCGGCCCTGACGGGCCGGTCGGCGAAGATGATCGCGTTCGGAGCCGCTCCCACAAGGGTCAGCTTGTTGCCATCGAGTTTTGCGCCGGCCGCATTCATCACGATGAGCGCCGGCTCGACCATCGGCTTCTGCGTGCCGCCGATCACTTTCTGCGCTGGTGCCTGGATCGCGTCCTGTGCAACCGCTGGTCCAGACACCGCGGCGCAGATAAGCAAGGCAAGAATTGTCAACGTCGATTTCATTCCACGCTCCTCTTTGGCTTGTTACGGCTGTCGTCGGTCGCCCCGTTCGATCGGCACAACTTTGACGCGCCGCAGCTCTGCACCAATCTCCGCCAGCGCGCCGCGAATAAAGCACAACCACTCCAGTCGTCTCTCTGCTCGCTTGGCCCCTGAAAGACGATCGACCGCGGCCAATGCTTTCTCGGCTACCGCAAGCTCATCACACACCTCACGGAAGCTCTCGCTATCATGCGCGAGGGCCTCGATCTGTCTGGCACTATCCGGGAAATGCCGGATGACCGCGTCGACCGCATCTGCGTTCACTCTTGTCATGACGAACTCCGACCTGGCTGTCGCCATGGCGGGCTTTATAGCGTGACAGAGCGCAACTTCTGCGTAACATTACGCGAAGTTTGGGGTAACAAGTGCCATGCGTAGTTGGGTGGGGGGCATACGGAACATCCGTGGGCCACGCATACTGGTCGATAAGCCAATTGAAACTGTGATCGCGGCTTCCGTCGAGGGGTCAGCGATCGTTTCTGTTGCCGACAGGGTTCGCGGCTCGCTCGCGTGTATTTTGCAGAGCCCGGACTTCGAAGCCACGCCAAGATCGCGTCGCTTTCTCACCTATATTGTCGAAGAGACGCTGGGCGGCCGCGGAGAGCGTATCAAGGCGTTCTCCATTGCTACGGATGTGTTCGGCCGGGGTGTTGATTTCGACGCCCATTCCGATCCGATCGTACGGCTTGAAGCTGGGCGACTGCGGCGCGCATTGGAACAGTATTATCAGCGCGCCGGACGGGAGGATCCCGTAGTCATCTCGATCCCGAAGGGTGCCTATGTCCCCGTGTTTGAACCACGCGTCATCTTGCCAGCCAGTCTACCAGGAACGCTACCCGGGCGGCGACCACTTGTTTTCGGTGTCGTCACGGTCCTCGGTCTTCTGGCCGTCGCGGTTTGGATCATTGGCGCAGTGCCCTGGCGTGAAGATCCTGGCGCGCCTGCCGTGCCGCGCCTCCTCGTTCGGCCCTTCGAGGACCTCGCCCAGTCCGGAAACTCGGCCACCTTCGCTAAGGGCCTCACCCACGAAATCATTGGGCAAGTGGCGAAATTCAAGGACATCGTTACTGTTGAGGATCGGAACTCCGATGCCAACGCCTTGGAAAGGGCACGTTACGAGCTGTCGGGTAGCGTCAGCCTAACGCAGGACAAGGTTCGTTTGCAGGCGCGCGTTGTAAGCACGGAGGATGCCAGCGTTTTGTGGGCTCAGACCTACGAGGCCGACTTCGAACCCTCGCAAGTGATCGCGATAGAGGAGAGTATCGCAAGTCAGGTTGCTACGGCGCTTGGACAGCCTTACGGCGCAATTTTCAGAGCCGATTCGGAGCGAAGTGTGCATCAAGCGCCGGACGACTGGACCGCCTATTCTTGTACCCTGTCTTATTATGCCTACCGCGCCAACATCGATGCCAAGACCCATCCCGTTGTCCGCCGATGTCTTGAGGATGCGGTTGGACGGTTCCCCAAATACGCAACGGCCTGGGCACTCCTCTCCCAGACCTATATTGACGAAATCCGCTTCGGTTACCCGATTGATCCGTCAATGCCTCCCGCATCGCTCGATCGGGCGTTGGCCGCCGCGCGTCGTGCAGTAGAGATTGACCCGCAAAACGTCCGAGCTCTCCAGGCCGAGATGTTTGCCCTATACTTCAACGGACAAATCGACGCGAGCCTCTCGCTGGGGAAGCAGGCGCTAGCCACCAACCCTAACGATACGGAATTGATGGGCGAGTATGGCACCCGTCTGGCCGTGTCTGGACGTTGGGAAGAGGGGTGCGAGCTGATCGCCTCGGCCCGCGACCGCAACCCGGGACCCTTCGGATACTATGAGGCTATTCTATCGGTGTGCGCGTATTTCCGTGACGACTATCAGACAGCAGTTATGTGGATTGGAAAGTCGGGGGCCACCGAAAATCCAGCCTATCATTTGATTGCGGCGGCGGTCCTCGCTGAAGCCGGACTGGCGGAGGAAGCGGCGGCCGAGCGAAACTGGCTGATGGCCAATGCGCCCGGCTTTGTTGGCGATATCTGGACTTGGACGGTTCTTCGCTATGCGAGAGCTGAAGATCGGGAGCGCTTTATCGGTTCGCTGCGCAAGGCCGGTCTTCCGATACCGCCTCGACGGACGGCATTGCAATAAGAGGTCGTCTTGCCCGCGATACTTATCTCTTCCGCCGCCAAATCGATCACTATCGATACAGGATTCACACCATTGATGCGCCGCCTGGCGGCGGTGGACGGGTTCAAGCCGTGAGCTGGGTTGAATTCACGCCAACCCAGAACCGGACCGATGATCCGGTCCTTCGTACAGTAACTTAATAGATCATCGCGGCAAGCACACCCACAGTCGGAATCACTACCGTGACCAGCGTTGCCGCCAGCACCGTAGTGACCTTCCAGAACCGGTCGCGCCTGGCGCGTTGGTCATTCCACTCCCGTCCTCCTAGCTTAGGCCCATCGAATCATTGGACAGAAGCTGAGTCGAGCTGGTTTGCGAAACGGGTATCCGCGGAGACATCCAAAATCGACAACGTTTCACTTTCACCCTTCGCCGATGAACTTGTCGGGCAACCGGGTTCGCCAGCCACCGGTGAAGCCGTGCCCCATGGCGATCGAAGCAAACCTGAGCTTCTCTTCTACGGCATCGCGCTCGGCCGGCAGCGTTCGGATCGCTTCCAGCGCGTTGCCCTCGTGCAATTCAAGGATCGCGGCCGCCTCGTCGATCGGCGGCGGTTCATCTGCGGTGGTGTCGCTCAATGGAGCGGCGCGGAGTTGGCTGCCAGCCTTGCGCAGCACATAGATGGGATGCAGTGCTTCCAGGTGTTTCTGCGCCTCCGCACGACGCGCAAGCATGCGCTCACGAAGCGCCTGTGCGGCTGCGATCGCGGCGACGCCTGACTTTGTCGGTACTGGCCATAACGAGAACTCCCTGGTCCATTCGCCGCAACGCGCTGTGGATCGTCAACGCGCCGATGAATAACCGCATTTTCGAGACGTGGTTCGAGACACAGCTCGCTCCCACCCTGTAGCCAGGGGACGTGGTCATTCTCGACAAAGTCGGATTTGACAAGAGCAAACGGGCCGAAGAACTGGTCAAGGTGCGAGGCGCTTGGCTCCTGTTTCTGCCGCCCTACCCATCCGATCTCAATCCGATCAAAATGGTGTTCTCCCAGCTGAAAACACTTCTGCGAAAGCGCGCCGGCCGCAGCTTCGACGCTATTGCTCACGCCCTCGGCGACATCTGTAGCCTCTTCTGCCTCACAGAATGCCGCGACTACTCCAAGGCCACCGGACACGAGGTCGATTAAACGCGCTTTGCTTTAGATTTTCGCAGAGGGATTTCATTCCAAAATCCCCCTCTCGGAGGAGGGAGCGAGCGCAACAAATGTTTTTTGGGGCCGCCGGCGATTTCGAGAGCTTCCTTCAGGATTTCGCTCTCCATCGTCTTCTTGGCCAACCGGCGTGCAAGTCCTCACATGGGCTTAATCGCCCAGACGCTGGTCGTCCTGGCTTCGAAGCGCTTCTGGCGGCGCGTCGTCATCTCCCGCTCGAGCAGAATGGTGACCGCGACAACAGAGCAGGGTGCTTGCCCGATGAACTTCACCGCAAACATCTGGCGGCTGTCAAACACCGCAATCTCAGGACCAATGCCATCGCCACCCTGAATCTGGCTGGTCAGATTTCACCTATCGACCGGACGTTGTGCAACTTGTATTCTATAAATTGTAGGAAACTCCCCTACAAGCCCCCAACTGAAATTGCCCGGCGCGCCCCTCACGCCGGGCTTTTTATAGTGGGGAGTGTCTCGACTGGTGATGTCACGTTATTTGCCGCAGTCAGGCGAAGGGCTCTGGGTTGGACTCAATCTACCGTGCCGGTCACAGCCTTCTACTGCGCCATTGCGTGGATGAGATAAATGTGAGTAGTGGGCGGAGTGCTCCTTGCTGGACGGGATGAATTGATTTCTGATTGCCGAAAAGACCGAAATGAACCGTTGCAATTCGCCGCCGGCGGATCGAAAGCCTTGCATCACCCATTCTCGTTTCCGCAGTGGGAGGTGGGAATTTTCCGCGCGATTGTCAGACTTTGTGCGATCGGTGTTCGACGGCAGGCATGAGATCTCGCTTTGCCGCTCCATATGAGCGAAGTTTATCGGTGGCGATCCGCTTCGGTGACGGCATCTTCGAAGTGCACCCGGAATCGAAGCCGATGCTCGAAGTCGTCGCCGAGGCCCTGGGGATTAAGAGGCTCCTAACCGTCGCCACCGGCGGCAACAGCTATGAAGCCGAGCGCGAGCAATGGGACGTCGGCAACAACGTCGTGGCGCTCGAACCCGGAAAAGTGATCGCTTACGACCGCAATACTCACACAATACGCTTCTGCGCAAGGCCGGCGTGGAGGTCATCACCATCCGCGGCTCCGAACTCGGCCGCGACCCAATCGGCGGGCATTGGCGGGAACCAGCCTGAGGAAAAATTTGAACGATCCGACCTACCTCTTGAACAGTCTTGGAGCAGCATCATGAGCCTCAATCTTCGCGACCGTTCGCTTCTCACGGTATAGGACTGTATACGCCAAACGAGTTCCCTTCCTTCTCGATTTCGCACATGACCTCAAGCGCGCCCGAACCGAAGCACCTCGAAGGCAAGCAGATAATTCCTGATATTCGAAAAGACTTCGCCCCGAACCCGCTGCGCGTTCGAAGTCGCCTGATCGGACCAAGGCGCAAACGTGACCTACCTCGACCCGGCCGGCTCGCAGATCGGCCACAAAGAGTCCTTCAAGGACACCGCCCGCGTCCTCGGCCGCATGTATAATGCGATCGAATACCGCGGATCCGAGCAGGCAGGCGTGGAGACGCTCGCCAAGTACTCCAGCGTTCCCGTCTATGACGGTCTCACCGACGAATATTACCCCATGCAGATGCTCGCCGACGTGAAGCCCATCGCCGAGGACAAATAAGCCTATGTCGGCGACACCTGGCTTAGTGGCATCGGAAGCTTAACGAACGTGGACCTCGGTGTGCGATTAGGGGCCCATGAGAAACCGTGACCCGTTTTGTCGCCGCTCTCCTGGTCGGCTTGGCGACAAGATGTACCTCGATGAAGCCGCCGTTTCGATCCGCGGGAAGAAGCATTGGCGCTGGCGCGCCGTCGGCCAGGATGGTTTCGTCTTGAAGGTTCTGGTGCAAAGCCGCCGCAATGCCAAGGCGGCCAAACGCCTGATCCGCAAGCTGTTGAAGGGGTGAGTCCGAGCGCCGGGGAGATGATTACCGACAAGCTTTGGTCATATGCTGCTGCAAAGCGAGAAATCATACCGGGTGTCGAACATCGCTCTCACAAAGGCTTGAACAATCGTGCAGAGAATTCCCACCAGCCAGTCCGGCGACGAGAGCGGATCATGAAGCGCTTCACGGGCTTCACAATCATCAAGTACCTCTTCCCGGCGAGCTTCAGGCGCCGCGCGTCGCAGGGACCGGCATCGGTCACCCAAAAGTGCGTATCGGAGAGCCGAGCATGGCGGTGGCCGCGGCCACGGCTCGGGAATTCGCGCATGCCGCTTTGGGGGGTGTCTGTTTCCCAGCCAAACCAGTAGGAATCGAGCAACAGCGTACCCGACGGCCAGTCCGGTGTCGAACCATCTTGCTGCCAACTCGCCTTCAAGCTAGTGTATCGGTTGCACGACCTTCGCCATGGGCGGCACAGCAGGAATTTCCTCCCTGAGGATGCATGTGCGGCAACGTCCGGCGATCACGCTGATTCACTCCTGCGCCGGACGCGGGAGGAAACCTTGTCGCGTCAATCATCTAGAACCACCAAGCTCGAAGAACCGTTCGAAACGGATCAGATGTCCGATGACGGATTCATCGTCCGGCAAGCTGCAGAACTTTATGGAGGTAATGCGGCAACGGCCGTCGCTCTCTGCGGGCTGGATTCTTGGCTTGAGGGAAAGGAAAGCGAATTTCGACGGTGGAGCCGAATATTCCGCAGACTGCGAAACTAGCCAATCGGCGCCCCAAGCGCCCGATGGGACTTGGAGCAATGGAGCAGAAGCCTGCCCCCCGCGACCGTCCAGGTCCGACGAAGCTCGAAATCCTCGCTCGTGTGAACGACCCATTTATTGGCGCGGCTTCGCATCACTGCCGGCGAGCCCCCGCTTGTTGCTGCAGCGGTTGGGATCGGAGATCGACAGCGTTGCCACCTTGCGCGCCGAGGCAATCGAGGCATCCTCCGAGATCTGCCGCAATGTCTGCGTGGCGACGAGCGCCGGCGCGTCGGTGACCGGGGCAACCGCGAGGCTGAAGGTCCGGGTTGACCCCGCCAGAGGGCGGTCGTCGTTGCTGTCCTCGACTGCGGCTTGAAGGAGATATGGTCGATTCTGTTCCGGAATAAGGCGCCGGAAAGCCCGCTTCAGCGGGTCAGAACTGACCACGAGGTCAACCGCCGCCGGCGCGTGTGGTCCCTCGGATCGCAGCAGTCACTTGCCTCGCAATCCAGCCTCGACCTCCGCCGGCATCCCGTGCGCGGGTTCGCGCGTGCGCCGATGGCCCGGACGGCCTCTATGGCGGCGAGACGCTGGCGGCGTTCGTCGATCGCTATCAGGCGGGCGATAGGGGCGTTGCCGCGGGCGATGATCACTTCTTCTCCGGCCTCGACCCGAGCCAGCAGTTCCGACAGATGCGCCTTGGCCTCGGAAATCTTGACTGCTCATGCAGCTTCGCTCATGGTTCGTTGGCACGCGTACGCGCAATCCAACAAAAATAGGAGCCCAATGGAACCTGATCAACTATCAGATTTGGTCCCTATGGATAGTACGGCCTGTGCGCGCACAGGCCGTCCGTGAAGGCGCGCCGCAGGCCCGCAGGTGGCCGTTCGGTTTCATCAAGTCCCGATCTTCGACGGCAAGCGAAGAGCGGATGATCCTTTCTGAAGTGCCTCGGCCAGAGCCATCCCTTGCTGCTGCTGCCGCCGCTCTTGCCGTTCAATGCCCGACTGCCTTCGGCACACCGAAGTCAAATCCTTCAGTCTGCTTTGCGCCTTGAACTCGGCCGTAAAGACCAACCTGGCCGCTACCCGAAAGCAGCCGTTGCCGGCGACAGGGCTTGACGGCTTGTGCGCCGCAAGCGGACGTTGGTCTTCAGCCCACCAGGCGACGGGAGAGCAGCCGAGCGGTCTTGCCGATGGTTCGAACTTTTCGAAGGGCGATCCGGCTCTTCAGAGTCCGAGCATTTTCTTCGCTTCGCCGAGAGCTGCCTCCGAGCCTGTGTGGTCGCCGGACTGGTGTAACTGTTCGCCTTGCTGGCGTAGCTGTTTGACCTTGGCCATGTCGGCTTCAGACAGGGAGGCGTTCGGGAGGGCTGCGTCAATTGCCGCCATCATGGTGGGGCACTGATTGGCGAAAGCATTCACAGGCGCGAGCGCCAAAAAAAGGGCAATTGAAATCCTGACAATCATGGGGGTCGCTCCTCCAAAGCCGGAGCGTGGATGCCTCTCCGGCAACTAATGGATGATAGCCCAGCATCGGCCCCGCGCCAATGGCGGTCGACCAAGACAAGCCCCAAACTAAAGCGCCACGGAGACCATTTTGCCGATACGTTTACATCCCGATTATGCTGTAAAATGATCTGGTAACGAGTGAAGGAGCATCGGCAATGGCACTCTACCTGACACGCTTCTGCTACACACCGCAAACCTGGGATCGATTGACACGAAATCCCGAAGACCGTCGGGATGCCGCGCGCAGTTACATTGAATCAGTCGGAGGTAAGCTTCACGGCTTTTGGTATGCATTCGGATCGCACGACGGGTATAACCTGTGGGAGGCACCCGACAACGTCTCGATGGCCGCCGTCGCAATCGCGATTGGAGGCGGTGGCGCTGTGTCAAAGTTCGAGACAACGCCACTGCTTACGGTGGAGGAAACACTGGAGGCTATGGAGTTAGCAAGAACGGTTGGTTATCGATCGCCCGGAGCGTAGGTGTGGGTCTTGCACCTATCCAATTCGGCATGCCTAGCGGTGCCTATTTCAAAAAGATGAACGTGCCGGGCGGCGGTGCCTTCCCAAAAGCAGACGCGCACATGGTGAGCTCCGACGGCACCAATGCGCTCCAAGCCGGACATACAGTCCATCAACCGGTATCTCGAAAGCGGACGCCGGGACTGCCGAGGTTACCCCGATCGCAGTCAATAGCGAGTATCGCCAGAAATGGTGCGGTCAGGGCTCCGCTTTTCCAGCGGGAGCCCTGACCATTAGCCTCATAATCCTTGGGCCAACTACAGCTTTGCCACCTCGATCTTCGGTGGCTGCCAGGAGCCGTCAAGGATCGCCTCCTTGCCCCAATAGGCGCGGATGTAGAGCGAGAAGGTGCCGTCCGGTGCCGGCAGCCAATTGCTCTCCTTGTCGCCGACTGGGTTCTTTGCGCCGGCGTAAAGGGTGAGCGATCCGTCCGTGTTGCGTTTGAGCGAGGTGTTCTTCGTGCCGAGCGAATAGCGCTTCAGGTCGTTTGGATGGAAGAAATGTTCCTCGTTGTAGAGCGTCATGGACCAGAAGCCATTGACAGGTGGCTCTTCTCCCTTCGCAAATGTAATCGAGTAGGTCTTTCCACCTACCAACTGTGCGCCGGTCGAGTCGAAATCCGTGTAGAAATACTGCGTCTCGTTCGGCCGGTTCTCGAACATGTTCGATTTCGACGTGGCCACCCGATTGTAGTAGTCGAGACCGAATTCAGCATTGTTCATCGAACGGTTCCAGCCGTTGCCGGCCGGCTTCCCGTTTGTTGCCCATTCGCGGAAGCGAACGATCACGTCTTTTTCGGTAGCGACGGCTTCCTCGATGATGACTTTCTTCACGGCCGGATCGGCTGCGGCTACGTCGTTCAGCCAGCGAAACTGGGCATACATGGCCTCTTCTCCCGGCTGTGGCGGGCCGGCTCGGAGTCGAGATCGAAGAAGCCTTGCCCATAAACAACGTCTTGGTTGGGGCACGCAATGGCGCGTTCGCTGGGCTCGATGTAGTCGTGCAACATGCCAATTTGGCCTCGCGGGGCGACTGGCAGCACGCCCCCGAGTAAGCCCGGATGCGGCGCTTGCGTAATTCGAGCGCGACGATTGTACATGTTCGCCATCGGCCAGGCCCAAATATAGGCACTGCGGGCAAGCGACCGTACATAGGATTCAAGCGGCTTCACCTCCGCCGTCGTCGTGGCAAGCTTTGCGCTGCTCTCCGACGTTACCTGTTCGGCCGGCGCTGCGGATGTCATGAGCGACGCGCCGGTTATCGCAACGGGAACGGCTGCGCCTGCCCCTATGGCCGCCAATGAAGCAGCACCGAAGCCGCCTTTGACGATGTCGCGACGGGAAATTTCCAGATGATTGTCGGATTTCGTTTTCATTGCAGTATCCTCACTTAAAAGGACAAGGCATCACTTCACCTTGACAACGTCGTCGGGCTTCCAGGTCTGATCGAAGAAGTCTACTCCAGTGCCGTAGAGGCGCACCGTCGCGATGAAGTTCCGGGCCTCTACGGTCTGGATGAAGTTCGTGTCCGGCGCATCCGCAGGCTTGGAGGGGCCGAACCACAGATCGATCGATCCGTCCGCGTTCTTCGCCACCGCTTCATTCAGGCTGTTGATGGACGGCATCTGCTGCTTTGTCTCGACCATCGTTCCATCGGTGATGTTGTAGAGTGTCACCGCCCAGAATAGTGCTGCCGGCGCATTGGGCGGCAGATGAAGCTTGTAGGTGTTCGACCCGTTTAGGAAATCGCCATTCGAATCCCGTCGCGCCGTGGGGTATTTCGATCCGGCTCCCAGCGTGTGCATGACCATGGCCGGCGCAGATGAAAAGGCGATCTGGAAGAAGCCAGCGCGCTGATCCACGTCGAGATAGGAGCTCTGCAACCATTCGGATGTCGCGCCTGCCCAGACGTTCTCGTACTGCCTGTCCTTGTAGTAGAAGTTGCGCTCGTCTGCCCGGCCCACCTGCCGGTTCGCCAAAATCATTTTCGGGGCCGTTTCCACGGCCTTCTTCAACAGTTCCTTCTGCTTCGTCGTCGGATTGAAGGGCTGGCCCTTGACGATACCGATCGATGCCAGTACGCCGCGCAACTCGGGATTGATCGCCGTAACCGGTTCGTAATCGACGAACGCCTTCAGCTTGTCCCAGTAGGTGTTGTCCACCGGATACATCATCTGGACACGCTTGCCGCTGCCGTCCGGAAACTCCATCGGCTTGCTGTCTTTTTCCGGAGCCCAAAGCGGATAGATGCGGGTCTGCTCGGCCAGGGCAACCGCCTGTTTCGGGTCCGGCGCGGTTGCGCCCTTGCCCATGACCGTGCGGAAGAACAGCATGACGTTATAGGTGCTCGACTTGAAGGCGAAATAACCCTGCGGAATTTCGCCGTCGCAATCCGGCGGCAGCAGAAGATAGAGGCCGCCGCGGGCACGGTCGGGTCCGATCGCGCCGACATCCGTGATCGTGCGCTGGAAGAGATCGGTGAACATGCTGATCACATCGCGCGGTGCGGCGACGACCAGGGGGCCGGTCTCCTTGAGATCGAGAAAGCTCAGCGAATAGATCACGTCACCGTTGGGCGTCGGAATCCAGGCGCGCGAATCCATCCGCTCTTTCCAGATCGGTAGAACATTATAGCCCTTGCCGAACGCTGCCTCGGAACCATCTCGCATGCCGATGGTGTTTAGCGCCGGCAACATCGTAGTATAAGCGTAGATGGCGCGCTGATAGTATAGATCATCCAGCAAGGACTCGGCTTCTGCCTGGGGGAGCCAGTTTCCGTTGTTGATCTGCTCGACGAGCGGCGGCGCGGATGCCTGCTGCGCCAAAACCGAAGACGTTGAAAGAAGGGAGGCCGCTGCGGCGACCAGTACTATCGCTTTCAGTCTCATTATTGTTGATTTGCACTGAGAACTGACCCGGGATTGCGGGAAATTATCACTGAGATTTGACCCATGTTTCAATCATCCCTCGCGAGGTTTCAGCGGGGGCTCTGGAGTGATCGACATGGCGTTACTGAGCGTAATCCGACGCTGGCATTTTCGAGAGCATCTATCGATCCGGGAGATTTGCCGCAGGACCGGCCTGTCCCAGAACACTGTCCGCAAGTACCTGCGCCTGGACGGCGTCGAGCCGAAGTTCAAGATCCCGGAGCGGCCGAGCAAGCTTGATCCGTTCGCGGATCGGCTGTCGGCCTGGCTGAAGACGGAATCGAAGAAGGGCCGCAAGCAAAGACGCACCCTGAAGCAACTCCATGCCGCCCTGGTGAGCCTTGGCTATGACGGCTCCTATTGCCGTGTTGCGGCGTTTGCCCGGGAATGGAAGGCAGACCGGCAGAGGGAGTTCCAGACGACAGGGCGCGGAACGTTCGTGCCTCTGGCCTTCTAACCGGGCGAAGCGTTCCAGTTCGACTGGTCGGAGGACTGGGCGATCATCGGGAATGAGCGCACCAAGCTGCAGGTGGCGCATACGAAGCTGAGCTACAGCCGCGCCTTCATCGTACGAGCCTATCTCCTCCAGACGCATGAGATGCTGTTCGATGCCCATAATCATGCATTCCGGGTCTTCGGCGGCATTCCTGGCCGCGGCATCTACGACAATCTATGGACGCCTCCCGGGCGAGATGAACATTTGGCGGCACTCGGCATTGGATGCGT
>NZ_JAOXHF010000028.1:0-16835 GCF_025780115.1 Rhizobium sp. TRM96647 | reverse complement strand
GCGGGCTGACCCATTCCCGGCTCTGTCCGGAAGGCACGGCGAGCGCCGAAGCTACACCACTCCCTGGGACATCATCGCCGAGAAGCTTCGCCTGGTGTGCGACCGACAGTTTGTGTGCGCGGTCGATCATTTTTTTCCGCCCAGCAATCCCGCCTTGCCGAGCGCTCCGGCTAAAAAATCGTTCTCCAGTGTGAGTTCGCCGATCTTGGCGTGCAGCGTTTTGACATCGACGGTGGGACCCGCCGGTTCCGCCTTCGCTTCATCGCCGAAAACGCCTGTCGCCCCCTCAAAGAGCTGGTCTTTCCACTGTTTGATCTGGTTGGCGTGCACGTCAAACTGCTGGGATAATTCCACCAGCGTCTGCTCGCCTCGGATGGCGGCGAGCGCCACCTTTGCCTTGAAAGCCGGGCTGTGGTTCCGGCGCGGTCGTCTCGTCATGGTCTCTCCTGTTCCTGGCATCTAAGCCGAAGTCAGGCAGAAATTCCACTTATCCCGGCTGTTCAGATTTCCCGAGCCAGCTCTTCACATAGGCGGAGTTTACAAGAATTCATCCCCGTTCTGAATATTAGAAATATAGTATATGCACATTTGCGTCACAAATCGCTAACTAGTCAGAAGAGGCGCAGCAATGTGGAAATATGACTAAATACAACCAAAGGTCCGCATCGAAATTGAAGAGCTATTTTGCCCGGTGCCAAAACTGAATTAGCCGCGAACTGGACACGCTCCCTTTACTTATGACTATCACCACTCATAAAGATCTGCAGGTCCTTTCGGGCCGGAACGGCGACGGCGCTGGAGTACAGCGGAAAATCGACGAAGCGGACGCGACGGTGAGCATCGTCGTGCGTCGGCATGGCCCCAAACCAGTTGTTTGCGTGGTATTTATCAATGGCTGCCTTTGGGGTTTACGCACGTCGTGAATGTCGATCGGTCCTAGCCGACCGCCGTCGCAATGGTGAAGGACTTAAGCCAAGATCGAGGCCAACCGACTAAAGGGGATGATCTGCTTCATCAAGGCGATCCGCCATAATCGCGACCCTCCAGTGCGGCGACTGGGCCGGGTTTGCGCCCGCTACAACGGACCCCGCATACGCATCAAGAAAGTACCATTCGAAACGCACGGCGCAAAAAATGAGCATGACCGTGCAGAACTATCAAAAGCAAACGGGGCCGGGGCAGGCGGCGCTGTAACCGCCACCGCATGCCCGGTACTGCCATCTTGCGCTGCATGCCATCACGACGCTCTTGCCGGCGTTGGTGCTCCGGCAAACATGACCTGACCGGGATGCCCGGCCATCGTGAGGAGCTTCGCGCGATCGTGAATGCCTTCATGGTATAGGCTGAGCAGTTGCTTGGCTAGGGCGGAGGCCGGTTCGCTCTCCGTTTCGATTTGCTGTTGCCGGCATATCTCGTCGAACACGTCCCCCAGCATCGAGAGACCATCCGGATCGATGAAACTTTCCTTTGGAAGGTGACGATGGATCATGATGTTTCTCCCCTTTTGGGGTGCCGGCCGTGGCGTCCCGAAGAACAATACTAAGCTGAATCTCATGTCGCGGTCGTCAATCTTCCGTGAAAACGAGGAGCAGAGATGTCGCCAAATTAAGATGCCTACGTACACCGTCAACTCGGCGAACTCGCGGAGGGTATGCGTGGTCTGCAGCAATCCCCCGGCGGATCGAAGAGAGCGGGCAGCGATCCGAGGACAAGTCGAACGAAGTCGGGCGGTGGTTCACAAACCCATGGCCGAGCTTGTGTCACGCGTCGGCATCTCGAGACAGGCATGTCCGAGATGAAGCCGGTTACCGACGACGTGAAACGCTGGAAACTGATGGGGATTGGCGCCCTCGGCGTGATCGGTATCGGCGGCATTGTGCTCGGCGTCACATTCGCCGATGCAAAACAGGCGAATTGCCCAGGTGATCATTGGCAAAGGATGAGGGCCGGCGGGAGCTTTCCCGCCGGCTTTTGATGGTTCACTTGGCAGAGCGGGCACCTGCTATTTTGGTGGCGAATATAGGCGGCACTGCTTTTGGCGTCATTCCGGCTTCAAAGCACGCTGATACAAAATCTTCGCGCGCGATCGCCAGCGGCGTCATCTTGTTAAGCGCACCTCGGCAGGATCGAGTTGCCCTGTTGTACCTTATACCGTGGCGCAATGGCCATTCGTTCTCCAGAAAATCCAGGGCGTCATAAGGCCCATGGAAGATGTGCTCTGTGCCGTTCTGAAACGTGACAACGAGGGCAGTTGACCAAGGTAGATCTGGAAGCTTCATCGATAGTTACTCCTCCAACGTAGGCCGGCAGGCGCTAGGCCGAGATGGGGCTTGCGCCGGCACTATCTTCATGTCGATAAATGAGGCGTTGCTAAAGCACCGCGAATTGAAACGCGCAGCAAGTTCACCGGTTCCGCCGATCCGATAAAAGAACTCTACGGAGCGAGATTGCGCCGCTGGACGTGAGGAAAGCGCCTAACCCTCCATCGCGTTACAGGGGGCAGTTGCCGTCACACGCTGGCGAACCGCCACACGGTCCCCACGACAATCGCCAGCGCCATCGGGCTCCGACGACTATCATCGCAACCACGGATCGGGGGTCATCAACCACGCCGCCACCTTCGGCACGGGCGGGCTGATTGAGATCAACGTCTCCTTGCTCCCGCACCGTGAGCCGCGAACCGCAATTGTAACGAGCGTGGGCCACAGGGATCATTGCGCTTTACCGCCCAACATGAGTATGCTCTCGTTTGTCAGGCGGGAAAATATTCGCGACCTCCAGGTGAAATAGGAAGACGATCCTCTTGGGCGAAATGGTAAAAGGCCGTCTACAGAAGTCTGAAGCCGGTGGACGGGAGGCGCATCTGGGAAATGAAGCTGCGGCTTTCCTGGCGGCGATTGTTGAATCGTCCGACGACGCCATAATCAGCAAGTCCTTGCAGGGCATCATCACCACCTGGAACCTGAGCGCGGAGCGGCTTTTCGGCTATACTGCGGACGAAGCGGTTGGGAGACCGATTACAATACTTATCCCAGAGGATCGTTTAGACGAAGAGCCGGCGATTCTTGCACGCATTAACGCCGGGGAGCGGGTGGACCATTTCGAGACGATCCGCCGCCGCAAGGACGGAACCCTCATTGACATTTCTCTTACAATTTCGCCGATCCGGGACAGCGAGGGCAAGATTATCGGCGCGTCCAAGATCGCCCGGGATATTTCGGAGAGGAAGCGTGCGGTAGAACATCAGAACATGCTGCTTCGAGAGATGCATCACCGCGTCAAGAATCTGTTTGCGATTGTCGGCAGCATCATAACGCTGGCCGCCCGCACAGCGCGGACGCCTGCCGAGCTCGCAGAGAGTATGCAGAACCGATTAGTTGCACTATCGCGCGCTCACCAGATGACTTTGCCGAGCGTCAGCGGCGGGGAACAATCCCCGCCGCAGTCGACTCCGCTTTTCACGCTCCTGTCAAATCTTCTCTCTCCATTTGAAGACAAAGATGTCGGGCGATGGCGTCTGCATGGCGCGGACGCACACATCAGTGCCGACCGCGTGACAAGCTTTGCACTGCTGTTTCACGAATATGCCACCAACGCAGTAAAGTACGGCGCTCTTTCTGTGCCAGAAGGGCGGCTGGATGTTACTTTAACGGCGGACCGCGACTGTTTTGAAATCGCGTGGTTGGAATCGAATGTGAAAGCTACGGCTGTCGTGCAGCTTTCGGAAGCCGGGTTCGGAACGACCCTCGAAAAAATGTTGGTTCGCGGTCTGAATGCTCAGGTATCGAGGGAATGGCAGGCGCACGGGCTTCTGATAAGGCTCACTTTCCCGCGCAATGCGTTTGAGCTTCCATCATAAGCGATACGTCAATGTCCGTCTTTGGAGTTGCCCCCAAAAGACCGGACGTGCTCAGGCTTGAGATTGCGAGCTGATGAACTCGCGCGGGGATTGATATCCTAAGGCGCTGTGCGGGTGAAGATTATTGTAATGCTCGAACCAGAACGGCAGTTGCGCCATGACGGTTTCGGCGTCCGGGGTTGGGTTCACCGCGACGTAATCGCGCTTGAAGGTTTTGACGAAGGCCTCGGCCATGCCGTTCGATTGCGGGCTGCGCACCGGCGTCGTGCACGGTTCCATGCCGATGTCGCGCAGCAAGGACGCGGTGTCCCTGGCGATGAAGCAGGAGCCGTTGTCTGTGAGCCATTCGATGGGTTCGGACAGCATGTTGATGCGGCCGAAGCGGTTCTCCACGGCGGTGATCACGAGGTCCTGCACGTCCTGGCTCTTGATGCCCTCGGTGGTGGCGACATGGGCGATGGCCTCACGGTCGCAGCAGTCGAGGGCGAAGGCGACACGGACCTTCTCCTTGTTGTCGCAGCCGATCTCGAAGCCGTCGGAGCACCATCTGATGTTCGAACGTTCGACAGCGACCTGACCGTCGTGGAGACGATCATCGGCCGCTCCGGTGTGGCGCACCAATAGCAGGTTGTGCAGCTTCATGACCCGGTAGACGCGCTTGGCGTTGGGCCACGAACGCCCGTCTTTCCGGGCGTTGCGGCGCAGGATGGCATGGACACGCCGATAGCCGTAGGTGGGCATGTCGGCGATGATGGCCTTGATATCCGCCACCAGTTCCCGATCCGGGAGTGGTGGGCGTCCTCTGGCTCTGGAAAGGGAGCCTGTGGCACGCGCAGCGATATTCGACCGGGCGACGCCTAGAGTTTCGCAGACGGCCTTCATTCCAAAATTCCCCTCGGAAGAGAGATCGAGCGCAACATCCGTTTTTTTGGGCCACCGGCGATTTCAAGAGCTTCCTTGAGGATTTCGCTCTCCATCGTCTTCTTGCCCAGCAGGCGCTGCAACTCCTTCACCTGAGCCTGAAGCGCCCGATATTCGGATGCCGGAACAACCTCCTCTTCGGCGGCCGTCGCCGTCAACGCGCCTTGAGACGCCAGCCTGCGCCAGGCGAACAACTGGTTCGGCTGAATGCCATGACGACGGGCGACGAGGCTCACCGTCGCGTCCGCCTCATAGGTTTCCTGGATGATGGCCAGCTTCTCCGCCGTGCTCCAGCGCCGCCGTCGTTCAGGCCCCGAGAGGACCTCTATCTTATGGTTGATGCTAGTCATAATGCCGACATTACTCCTTCACACTTAACTAAGTGGGGGAGCATGTCCGGGCCTTTCGGGGGCTAATTCAGTCAATGTCCGTCTTCGAGCGCCCTCCCGATCAACGGGCGAAGCTTCTGATTGCCTCGATAAGCTGACCGTCAGAAAAGGGCTTTTCAAGCAAAATACTATTTGGGACACCATTAGCTACCCATTGTGTGGCACTGTCACCCGTAATGTAGATCACGGCGGCATTTGGTGAAAGCTTTCTCGCAGCGCGCCCTACACCCCAACCGTCTATCGATCCAGGCATACGGATATCTGAAATGATGACGTGAAATTGTCCGGGATTTTCTTGGAGTTTTTTGATCGCTGCGTCCCCAGTGTCAACGGACACGAACTCGATTTTCTCGGCCAGGAGAACATCTTCCACCATCATCCGAATAAGAGCTTCGTCTTCAACCACGAGCGCGACTATCGGAGACGTCATTTGATAATCCGTTTGAAATATTGGACGCAGATGTTGCCTAACGGCCGGTCCAATGAAGCGTTCCCCCGCTTGGGTCGAAAATAGCCGCTAGTCGCCCCTTGCACAAGGCGGCGCTCACGTCCTGAACAACTGGTAAAACACGGATAACGGTTTCGAGATGCATGATCCTCCCAAGTTCGCCGTCCTTGCCGAGATATTGCAGGCTTGTCGGCGCTTCGACAACCGATTGTCGTAGCTTCCAACTTGCGCATCATCGACGATCGTCGGTCGCAGCCGGCCGAGGCTCCATGTACCACCACTCCCTGGAACATTATCCCGTGGTAGCCGTGCCGCGGTCGTGACCGAAACTCCACTTCTTGCAGCCCAGTTGCACCACTCCTCATAGAGTGGCCAGATCCGTTCGCCAGGCTTCTCGTCGCTCATCGCGGTGTTTCGTGTTTGTTCACGTTATGGCATAGGTCTTGCGGCATGCGGTCTCCGGAGCAAGAAGGAAAAGGCCAATGGCCAGACGATCGCCCAGCCGTTTGAAATACAATAGTGAGCGCTATGCGTTTCTCAGCGCGGCAACCGCCCCTGCATGGCGTCCCTTGGGACCTCATGACAGAACTGGCCACCTCCGGCTATGACTATGCAGGAGTGAGCGATCTCAGCCAGGTATGCGATGCCGTTGAGCGGGTGACTGGTGA
The DNA here is from genome assembly GCF_025780115.1 of Rhizobium sp. TRM96647. NCBI lineage: Bacteria > Pseudomonadati > Pseudomonadota > Alphaproteobacteria > Hyphomicrobiales > Rhizobiaceae > Rhizobium > Rhizobium sp. TRM96647. The sequence goes on along the minus strand of NZ_JAOXHF010000028.1, from coordinate 10,550 downwards.
AGTCCCGCCCTGACGCAGGTCGCGACGAGCATGCCGAATGGGCGGCGATCAGCTTAACGCCGCCGAGTGACCAGCGGAGGCCCTTGTTTCAACCTCCGCTGGCTTTCCGGGCTCTTGCCCAACGGCGCGAATTCGAGCCGTAGGGCCACAGGGGTCGGGCCCATAATCGGAAACTCAGCGGGCGGGGAAAAGTTCCTACCCACTGCTTGAGGTTATGGCGGGTTTCATTCCAGTTGCTTGCAGTGGGAGCGAGTCCTCAACGTTTGAGGGCATCGCGGGACACCCACCGATAGAACCAGTACACCGCAAGAAAGAAGGCGATGATTTCGATGAGTTCAAATGTCATTGCGTTTGATCCTGGCTCGATTTTTTGCTCGCGCCTATTAACTGCGCGTTAAGCTATCCGCAATTCCCGCCATGCGCATAGAGGGTCACACTTTGTAACAGATTGGCATGGATGCATGCTTGCATGCCAAATGGGCCGCCCATGGATCGGGGAGGGCCGGCATGTGGCTGGATGGAAGGCGCCTCCGAGAGTAAACGTTTTGAAGGTTGAAGTGAGTCAAACGGCAAGACGTGCCCGTGCATAAATGAACTGTGCCTCTTCTCCTGACGGAACAATAAATGGCGCGCTGGATTGATTCAGTTCCCACTAAGACGGAGGATCGAAAAAATGGATCATACCAGTCACGTTCGCCTTTCACCCACCGAACTCACGCCGGATATCCTCGAAGGCGCAACGATCTATGGCCCAGACGACGATAAGATCGGAAAACTTGACCATCTCCATGGCAGTACCGCGGTCATCGACGTCGGTGGCTTTCTCGGCATCGGTGCCAAGCCGGTCGCTGTACCATTGGGCGATCTCGAATTCATGCGGGATGAGGATGGCGATGTGCATGCGATCACAGCCTGGACCAAAGATCAATTAGAGGCAGCGCCCGAACACTATGACTGAAATCCCTGTCTCAGGGCCGCGGTTGGCTTAATGGCCGCGGCCCAACCGGCTGATCGGCGCCGTGCTGTTCTTGCCGGTGCTACCGCAGCAGTATCCAAAACAACGTACCAAGCACGACGATCGAAGCCGCGATTAGAGCGAGCACACGCCCAAGGCCTTCGTTCGTGTTCGTGTTGCGCCCTACGATCAAGTAGTAGAGCGATGGTGAATCGTGGCCGTTTTCCATTTGCGTCCTCCATTCACGCTTCGCCGTGGACCGGGCTGTCCTCATCAAGGTCGTCGGCCGACAGATAGCCATGGCCCTCCAGCCAGTCGCGCAGGATCGCCCCGATGGCATAGGGTTGGCTCAAGCCGAGATCCCGGCGCGCCAGCTCCAGCGCTTCGCTAACGTCGTCGTCCAGGATAAGGCCATCAATCATTCTGACATCTTCCCATAGTAGGTGGTTGGCGGCGGCGATGCCTCATGCGCCTGCGCGAGCGTTTCGAGCCACGCGGCGAGGCCAGCTGGAATTTCCTCGTTCCCAGCTTCTAGCGCTTCAACCCAAGACAACTGGCATTGGAGTGCAGACGCGAGGTAGATCGGCGTCCACCGGATGAGAAGAAGGCATTCAGTGAAGCGAGCTGGGGTCATGCGGGGTTTCCTTGTCCATCGCTGGTCCACGAACCGCTGCCCGCAACCTGTCATGGTGATGCGAGGAGTCAAGCGGCTCCATGGGCACATCAACTGCGGTGTGGGTTGATGACCCCAGCCCCTTGTGCTCAATTCCAGCCATGGCGAATCTCAACGCGAAACTTTCAGACATTGGCCTAAGACCAGGGCTTGTGGCGCAGCTCAGTCAACACGGCTTCGAACGCGTGGCTGACATGATCGACATGTCGAACGCGGAAATCTTACGTATCCCCAACATGGGCGGCGTCTGCTATCGCCGTCTCTGCGCCGCCATGGGACGAGAGCCACATTCGAAAAGATAAGGACCGCGCTTGATGCCGGTCTTTTCGCCGCATTGTAGGCTGTCGAACACTACGAGATCGAGCGGTATGGTTCGCTACGTGAATGGGCGAAGGATCTCGGCCAGGAGAAGGCGACAAACAACAAGCTCACCAACCTCGCAGTGACGTCAATCAACAAGGTGTCGGCTGCGACGAAGGCAGCCTAGAGAATGCAGGGGAGGCCGCTGCGCCCTGCCTACGGAGACCGATCGGCATGCACAAGTATCGTCGTTCCAGTTGGGAGCGAAGCTTGGCACTGGATTGCAAGTCGGGCCTCTGGTAGCTTCTTGTTGGGCAGGGAGGCGTCTGGAGGCTTGGCCTGAGCAACCAATCATCTGCATGTCTTCCTCCGGCGCTCTGCTGCATGGGGCGCCGGCTTGGCCCTTTGCCGCACAACGGTTTCTGCGGGAACCTTTGGGCTCTGCGCCAGTTCCTCGCTATCGATCGAGGAAGGATCATGCGAGCTGTGATTGTCGAAATGATGTTGATCATTGGAGCGCTGGGATTCCTGGCGCTGGGGATTATTGCCCTGTAGGCACGTTCCATTTCGGTTAATCTGGATAGATGACGCTCTCTTTTGGATCTAGCGGGCCATCGGGTTCCGTGACGGGGATGCTGGCAGCGTAGACAAATGCTGCAATCACTGCAGCTACGATCAGGACGACCAACATCGCCTGTCTGCCATTGCGAATTGGAGCTACCTTCATCCACTTAAAATGGGCGACAGGTCGGAGTGGTTCCATCTGCGGGAGAGTCTTGGATTTTCAATCCAGCCTCATGCGACAGTTGTTCCATAGCCATTTTCATTGCGAACTCGCTGGAGGTGATCTTGCCAAGCGATGAGTGGGGTCTGTTTTATTGATTGCCACCGATGGGTTGGATGCCCCTCCCACCAGCATTGCCGTGTGCCAAGATGGTGACGCGTAAAGTCACCAACACAGGAGGAGGCATATGGAGGACGTTAGTATTGTCGGCCTGGACCTTGCCAAGGTGGTGTTTCAGATTCACGCGGCTGGAGCGGATGGCGGCGTTTTCCTGCGCAGGAAGCTATTGCGCGGCCAAGTTCTTGCCGCGGTGCATTGTTGCGATGGAAGGCTTGTGCTGCCGCGCATGAATGGGCACGCGAGATGGGTAAGCTCGGCCATGAAGGTCGCTTGCTACCACCTGCGTACGTAAAGCCTTCGTCAAACGGCAGGAGAATGATGCAGCCGGCGCCGAGCCAGCATCGTCGACTACGACGCCCGCGGCCTTTGCACCGGCTTTCGCTGTCTGGGCGGCGACATCATCGAGCGAGGTGGCCGCAAGTTTCGCAATGGCGGCGACGTCGTCGAGCAGCGCGAGAAGCCCAGTTGCCATACGATTGTATCCATTCGCCAATGTAACGAAATTATCTCTGAGCATTTTTAGTTTGGATAGCGTGCCATCGTGACTGTGTCTCACTCGCGAGGCCATCTACCACATTTCGCTACGGAGATTGATGTCCGCTTCTACGCACGACATCCGAAGTCCGCGATTTGTCGCCGTCAGCAAGGACAGGATCCGCGCGGAAGAGCAGGCAGGTCGGTTAGAGCGTTAGCTGTAGCTGCTCGGTCGGGCATGCTGCCGCACCCTCAAGCGAGGATAGGGTCACGCCGAGCAAGCGGACGCCTTTTTCGGGCGGAAACAGCGGCTTGAGAAGCAAGATTGCGATCTCTTCGATATCGCCCGCAGACGCCATCGGCCGCTCAGTTGACTTTGCCCGCGTGATCTGAGTGAAGTCGGAGTATTTCACCTTCAACGTGACTGTCTTCGCCCTGATGGCGTTGGTCTCGCAGTAGCGCCACACCTTGGTGATCAGCGGTCGCAGTCCCTCCAGCGCCGGCTCATAGGACTGTATGTCGTGGACGAAGGTGTCCTCCGCGCCTACAGATTTGCGGACGCGATCCGGCTTTACGCGACGCTCGTCAATTCCTCGAGCGATGCCGAAGAAATATGGACCCGATTTCCCAAAATGTTCGACGAGGAACTGCAAATCCTTAGCCCTGAGATCGGCTCCGTTCTGGATGCCGAGGCGACGCATTTTTTCGGCGGTCGCAGGCCCGACCCCGTGGAATTTCTTTACAGGGAGCGTTTCGACGAAACGGGGACCAACCTTGGGGGTGAGCACGGCCTGGCCGTTCGGCTTGTTGAGATCGCTGGCCATCTTGGCGAGGAACTTGTTATAGCTGATGCCTGCTGATGCGTTCAAACCCGTTGCGGCCTTAATCCTGGTGCGGATTTCAAGGGCGATCTCGGTGGCGATCTCCATGCCCTTGAGGTTTTCCGTCACGTCAAGATAGGCTTCGTCCAAAGACAGAGGCTCGATCAGGGGCGTGTAGTCCGCGAAGATTTCCCTGATCTGAGCGGACACGGTCTTGTAGACGTCGAAACGCGGCTGGACGAAAATGAGGTCAGGGCATTTCCGTTTCGCGGTCACAGACGGCATGGCGGAATGGACGCCATAGGTCCGTGCCTCGTAGCTGGCTGCCGCCACGACGCCGCGTGCTTCTGAACCTCCGACGGCAACCGGCTTCCCCCGCAGTTCCGGGTTGTCGCGTTGCTCGACCGAAGCGTAGAAGGCATCCATGTCGATATGGATGATCTTGCGGACACGGTCTGCCGCGGCGGGGTCAGTCTCTGCGGTCATCAGGGCATCCAGTCATGCGACGGCATCTACCACCGGCTCAATCAACAATTCGTCCGGGAGCGCTTCCTCCCAGGGAGCCGTAAGCCAGGTCTCGACTCGCCCCTTGGTGGTCAAGATCACCGGCATGGCCTCCTCAGTCCTGGCAGGGACCGTGATGTGTTTCCTTTTCCTGATCAAACTCACGATCTCACGGACAGCATGCCGTCGTAGCGGACACGGCAGGAGACCGGGAGAACCTTGCAGGGCAGGCTCTGGAGAATAATCCCATGGGGCAGGAATTTTTTCTTCATTCGGTCCTTTCACCGATCTGTGGATGGGCAATCATTAGCTCTTTGATTTCGTTTCCTGATCCAGCCTCGAGCCTCTGTGGACGGCCGTTGGATGGGCGATTTTGACGATAACATCACGATTGACTCAAATGCCGAGTAGGAACAAACAAAGAACATAGTCGCTTTCGGGCGGTTTGAGAACCGGTTTTTACAGAGGCCATCGATGGCGCGCGGTGCCGCAAATCCAGTAATTTCCGAGCTTCAAGGGCGCATTCAGCACCTCGAAGGGACGGCGAAGCGCCTGAAGCGGGTCCTTCCTTTTGACATTCCCGATATCGACGACCGGCTGCCGGGTGGAGGCCTTTCATTCGGCGCACTGCATGAGTTCGCCGGTGGTGGAGCGGGCACGGTGGACGGCGCTGCCGCCGCGTTGTTCGCGGCAGGTATTGCGGCACGGACGAAGGGTCACATCGTCTGGTGCTTGACGCGGCCCGACCTGTTTTTCCCCGCACTGGCCCAGGCCGGTCTGCATCCGAAACGGGTGATCTTCGTCGAGAGCGACCGGGAGGAGGACGTGCTGGCCTCGATGGAAGAGGCTTTGGCCTTCGGGGGGCTAGGTGCTGTGGTTGGAGAGCTGGTGCGGCTTCCGATGACGGCGTCGCGGCGGCTTCAGTTTGCGGCCGAAAAGACCGGCACCATGGGGCTGGCAGTTCGGCGATGGCGACGCCAGACCGAAGCCAACGACTACGGTCAGCCGACGGCCGCGACCACGCGGTGGCGTGTGAGTGTCCTTCCGAGCGAGGCGCTTCCCGTTCCCGGTGTTGGGCGGGCGCGGTGGTTTCTGGAGTTGATGAGAGTGAAGGCGGGCGAGTGCGCAGAGTTTTTCGTCGGAGCGTGTGATGCCACGGGTCGTATCAATCTATCTGCCGGACCTGGCAACGGACAGGATCAGACGGGCCGATCCGTCTATTCCGGTTGAGCAAGCCATAGCCGTCATCGCCCGAAGCGGTTCGAAGCGGTGGGTGTCGGCTGCCAACGCCGCTGCCAGGAGATCAGGTGTCCGTGTCGGCATGGCGGCGGCAAAAGCCCAGGCGATCTTCCAGGAGCTTCTGCTCGTGGACGCCGATCCGCAGGCTGACGCTGCCGCTCTCGAACGGATAACGCTCTGGGCGTTGGGGCAGTATTCCCCCATCGTCGCCGTCGATGCACCGGATGGCATTGTCATGGACACCGAAGGCGCGGATCATCTGCAAGGCGGCGAGGCACTGATGCTGTCTGGGATCGCCAATCGTTTCCGCGGCAGGATGCTGACCGCCCGTGTAGCCGTCGCTGACACCTGGGGCGCGGCTCATGCCTGCGCCCGTGCCATCAAACGGGAAACCGTTGTCGTGCCGGCTGGCGAGACGGCCCGTGCGGTCGAAGGGCTGCCCTTGTCCATGTTAAGGCTCCCAGCCAAAACCGTCGATGATCTCCGCATGCTCGGCTTCAGAACCATCGGCGAGCTATCCGCAAAGCCACGGGCACCTCTGGCGCTTCGTTTTGGACCTGAGATCGGCCGCCGCCTGGATCAGATGTTTGGTCGAATGGCGGAACCCATCGATCCTGTCCGGACACCGGAGCTGATCGAAGTAAGCCGAGCCTTCGCGGAACCCATCGGCGCGGCCGAAACGATCAACAAGTATGTCGGTCGCCTCGTCGTGCAACTGGTGGCGGAGCTGCAGCGGAAGGGGCAGGGCGTTCGTCGAGCCGATCTGATCGTCGGGAAGATCGATGGCACCCGCCAGGCCATCCGCGCTGGTACGGCCAAGCCTGCCCGAGATGTCGCCTGGCTGACAAAGCTCTTTCGGGATCGCACGGAAAAGATCGAGCCGGGCTTCGGTATCGAGAAGCTGACCCTGGTGGCGGTTATGACCGAGCCGCTCGAGGAGCTGCAGAAGTCGTCGTCGCTCGTGGAGGACGAAACGAGTGATGTTACGCCTCTCGTCGATATCTTCGGGAACCGCGGTCACCGAGTCTATCGCATGGCACCCGTATCCTCCGACGTGCCGGAGCGCAGCGTGCAACGTATCGCCGCCGCTGCAGTCTCCGATGAAACCTGGGCGAACCACTGGCCCCGGCCGGTTCGACTGCTGGCGCGTCCAGACCGCATCGAAGCGATTGCGCTGATGCCGGACCATCCGCCTGCGAGCATCACCTGGCGTGGACGGCGGATGAAGGTCAAGCGCGCCGACGGGCCCGAACGGGTATTCGGCGAGTGGTGGAAGCGCGACGCCGAGCTGGAGGCTGTGCGTGACTACTTCGTCGTCGAGGGGGAGGGCGGGGAGCGACTTTGGATATTCCGCCAGGGAGATGGCGTCGATCCGGCAACCGGGTCGCATCGATGGTTCGTCCATGGAATATTCGCATGAGCTACGCCGAGCTCCAGGTTACCACCCACTTCAGCTTCCTGCGCGGCGCGTCCTCGGCCGACGAGTTGTTTGCATCCGCAAAAGAACTCGGGATCGAGGCGCTCGGTGTGGTCGATCGAAACTCGCTTGCCGGAATCGTCCGGGCGCTGGAGGCATCGCGTGCGACCGGCGTCCGTCTCGTCGTCGGCTGTCGCCTTGACCTACAGGATGGGATGTCGGTCCTGGTCTATCCCACAGATCGCGCTGCCTATTCCCGGCTGACGCGCCTGCTGACACTCGGGAAGGAGCGTGGCGGCAAGGCGAACTGCATCCTGACACTCGATGACGTCATTCTCTACGCCGACGGCCTGATCGGCGTCCTTGTGCCTGACCTCGCCGACGAAACCTGCGCGGTAAGGCTGCGGAAGATGGCCGACATCTTCGGTAACCGCGCCTACGTCGCCCTCAGTCTTCGTCGACGCCCGAACGATCAATGGCGGCTTCATCAGATTTCGAATCTGGCGGCGCAATTCAAGGTCAGGACGGTCGTCACCAACGACGTGCTCTTCCATGAGCCCGGCCGCCGTCAACTCCAGGATGTCGTAACCTGCATCCGCAACAACACCACGATCGACGAAGTTGGCTTCGAGCGCGAGCGGCATGCCGACCGATACCTGAAACCACCAGAGGAAATGGAGCGGTTGTTTCCGCGGTATCAGGAAGCGCTTGCGAGAACGATGGAGATCGTCAACCGCTGCCGTTTCAGTCTCGACGAACTGACCTACCAATACCCGGAGGAGGCCTTCGTGGACGGGAAGGATGCCCAGCAATCGTTGGAACACTATGTTCGCGAGTGCATCCCGAACCGTTATCCGGAGGGTCTGCCGCAGAAGGTGCTGCGCGCAGTCAGGCACGAGCTCGATCTGATCAAGGAGATGCGCTATGCACCGTACTTCTTGACGGTCTTCTCGATCGTGCGGTTCGCCAGAAGCCAGGACATCATCTGCCAGGGGCGGGGCTCGGCTGCCAACTCGGCCATCTGCTACATCCTCGGCATCACCTCGATCGATCCCGAGACCAACGATCTTCTGTTCGAACGGTTCGTCTCGAAGGAGCGCGACGAACCGCCCGATATCGACGTCGATTTCGAACACGAACGGCGGGAGGAGGTCATCCAGTGGATTTACAAGACATACGGGAAGGATAGGGCAGCGCTCTGCGCCACCGTCAACCGCTACCGGGCGAAGGGGGCGATCCGCGACGTCGGCAAGGCGCTCGGCTTGCCGGAGGACATCATCAAGGCCCTGTCATCGGGGATGTGGCATTGGTCCGAAGAACTGGTCAGTGATCAGCGGCTGACGACCGCGGGTTTGAATCCCAAGGATCGGCGTCTGGCCCTGACCCTAAAGCTGGCGCAACAGTTGATGGGCGCACCACGCCATCTGGGACAGCACCCCGGCGGTTTCGTCCTCACGCACGACCGCCTGGACGATCTTGTGCCGATAGAGCCCGCCACCATGGCCGACCGTCAGGTGATTGAATGGGACAAGGACGATATCGAGGCGTTGAAGTTCATGAAGGTCGACGTGCTCGCCATCGGTATGCTGACCTGCATGGCGAAGTCCTTCGCCCTCCTCAGGCAGCACAAGGACGTCGATCTCGACCTTGCGGCCATCCCGCACGAGGACCCCGCCACCTACGCGATGATCCGCAAGGCTGATACCCTCGGGACGTTTCAGGTGGAGAGCCGGGCGCAGATGGCCATGCTTCCGCGACTGAAGCCCCGAACCTTCTACGATCTGGTGATCCAGGTGGCGATTGTCCGACCAGGGCCGATCCAGGGCGATATGGTGCACCCATATCTTCGTCGCCGAGAGGGCAAGGAGGCCGTCCACTATCCGACGCCGGAGCTGGAGGCCGTTCTCGGCAAGACGCTGGGCGTGCCGCTGTTTCAGGAGAGCGCGATGAAAGTCGCGATGGTCTGCGCGGGCTTCACCGGGGGGGAGGCCGATCAGCTGCGCAAATCGATGGCCACCTTCAAGTTCACGGGTGGCGTCAGCCGCTTCAAGGACAAGCTTGTGTCCGGGATGATCAAGAACGGATACTCGGCCGACTTCGCCGAGAAGACCTTCAGCCAGCTGGAGGGGTTCGGCTCTTACGGTTTTCCGGAGAGCCACGCCGCCTCATTCGCGCTCATCGCCTATGCCTCGAACTGGATGAAGTGCCATTATCCCGAGGTGTTCTGCGCGGCGCTGATCAACAGCCAGCCAATGGGCTTCTACGCGCCAGCCCAGATCGTCGGGGACGCCAGGAACCATGGCGTCGAAATCCGGCCCGTCTGTATCAACCGGTCCAGGTGGGACTGCACGTTGGAGCAGATCGGGGAAACCGACCGGCACGCGGTCCGCCTCGGCATGAGGCTCGTGAAAGGTTTGGCGGACATTCATGTCGCGAGGATCGTTGCCGCCCGCATGAACAGGTCGTTCGAGTCCGTCGATGATGTCTGGCGGCGCTCGAATGTGGCGGCAGAAGCCCTGGTACAACTCGCCGAAGCCGATGCATTCCGGCCATCGTTGGGATTACAGCGCCGTGATGCCCTCTGGGGAATCAAGGCGCTCCGAGATGAGCCGCTACCGCTTTTCGCGGCCGCCTCCGAACGTGAAACTCGGGCCATTGCCGAGCAGCAGGAGCCGAAGGTGGAACTTCGGCAGATGACCACGGGACACAACGTCGTGGAGGACTACGAACACACCGGGTTGACTCTTCGAGAGCATCCCGTCGCGTTCCTTCGAAAGGATTTGACGGAGCGTCGCATCCTCACCTGCGCCCAGGCGATGAATGCCAGGGATGGGCGATGGATGATGACGGCCGGGCTGGTTCTGGTCAGGCAGAGGCCAGGCAGTGCGAAAGGGGTGATGTTCATCACCATCGAGGATGAAACCGGCCCGGCCAACATAGTCGTCTGGCCGTCGCTATTCGAGCGTCGCCGCCAGGTCGTCCTCGGATCGACGATGATGGCAATCAACGGACGTATCCAGCGGGAAGGGGATGTCGTTCACCTCGTCGCCCAGCAGCTATTCGATCTGTCCCGCGAGCTTTCGGGTCTTGCGGATCGCGATCTCGGCTTTGCTCTACAGACGGGACGGGGCGATGAATTCGCGCACGGAGGTCGCGATAGTCGGGCCTCTGTCAAGCCACGGGACAGATGATGTCCCAGGGAGTGGTGTAGCTTCGGCGCTCGCCGTGCCTTCCGGACAGAGCCGGGAATGGGTCAGCCCGCC
>NZ_JAOXHF010000027.1:0-18604 GCF_025780115.1 Rhizobium sp. TRM96647 | reverse complement strand
CTTTGACAAACCGACCCTACCGGAAAAACACTGATGGCCACCGCTAACCTGCTACACCACTCCCTGGGACATCATCGGCTTTCGGCTTTTGCCAGTGGTCGCTCTTCATGGCGTATCACCTCCCGTACGTATTTGCTGAACCATAAGCGTTCGCACGGCCGCAGGTTCCACGCACCGACCGATTAATTTTCTAGACGTAGTGTGAGGGAAAACAACCGAGGAAGCAGACATAGCGTCGAAGGCCCCGCCGAAGAAACCCAAACAGCCATCGAGCCTCCGAAGATCGAAGTTCGAAAGACCTCTCGAACCCATACTATTCCTGCGCCCATGACGACGGCCGATCGAACCCGATGAAGATCCACGCGGAGATCACCATCCGGGAAAGGGCCATCGCCACCATGGCCGCCCGGAGGCACATCGATGAACACCAGGTTGCGGCCGCGGTAGAGCTCGCGGAGCGGTGGGGCTTTCGGATGTTGAAAAACCCCAAGTGTCGCCTGAAGGGCAGTGGTGCGCCGTTGTAGCGCGCATGATACCTAGGGATTGCATTGGTAATTCGCGCTCAAGGGGCTCGCTTCGGCGGATCCTCTTTTGTTTGCCCTCACTAGGGATTGCGGCCAACGCAACGATCGGCACCGCTCTCGTCATGAGAGCGGATACTTCAGCCTCACCAACCGACGCGAGGGACAAGGTCACACTCATAGCTGAGAACAAGCGCCGCCGCTCCGGGTTCGCAAATCCCCATGACATCGGCGCGAAGTGGGCAAGTCGGCTCTCACCCAAATGGGTGAATTCATTTGGCGTAGAAGCGTTCGTGAATCGTTCTAGAAATTCTTGACGATATCTATCAAGTTCACCCTGCGTTCGGGCGTTGTTCACGGAAACCTTTGCGAAGCACCGAACTATAGCCGTTCCAGTTGGGAGCTCAGCACTGAATCGCCAGCGAGCGATGGCTATTTGGTCGGTTTGACGAGCGAAATGACTCGCGGCGTGGATGGGGCATCCAGCCATTCGATCCAACTGTCTCTTTCCTCGATCGTGTCGAAGAACCGCCAGAGCCTGTACTCTTCTTCTGTTGTCTCCAGCATTTCTCCGACGGACACGAGTTCCAACGGTAGCGTCACCTCGTTACCGTCGAAGCGAACGAAATAGATGCCCTCGGTGGCAAGACGAATAACCTGGCCAGTGCCGTAGCTGCCGTCGGCATCGTCGAGCGTGAAGTACATGCCGGTTAAAGTGTCGATGATCTTGTCAGTCATAGGTTTGAGTCATTCAGATCGGGAGGACATCTAGCGCGTTTTAGCGGCCTAGGCGCATTCCGGTCAATCTGGATTAAAGACGCTCTCTTTTGGATCTACCTAGCCATCGGCGGGGATGCTGGCAGCAAAGACCAAAGCTGCAATTACTGCGCCTACAATCAGGACCACCAACATCACCTGTGTGCCATTGCGAATTGGGGCTACCTTCATCCAAACATAACGGCGTCAGGTGGGAGTGGTTCCGCCGCGTGGAACCAGATGCCCACCGACGCCGCATAAATCCGGATGGCCGGTCCAATCGGAACAAACGCCGATGCCAACGCCTTTCTGGTCTAGCGACAATGAAAGGTGCTCGACATGCAACAGACCCACGCAGCGGAGTTGGCAACGGAGTACGTCCGTCTAGGCGGTCAGAGGCGATCAAAGATCGACGATAACCACGTTACCACTCGAATATGGGAGCATGAAACCCCCGAGGCCGAAGCATTCTGGAAAGAACATATCGAGCCTTTGGATGAAAACCATCAGCGGGAAGTGATCACCCTTCTGCCGTCAATTTCCGAAGAGTAGGGCCGGGCCTCGCCTCTCCATCCCACGGCCGTTGCGCTATCGCACGACTGTTCGATTGTGGTCAGGCTTTAGACGTCGTCGATGTGCTGCCAGTTTTCGGAGAGCTCGCGTTCTTTGGCGGCCCTCACATGCTCAGCGGTTTCGGTGTCCTGAAAAGGACCCAGCGAACCGGTTTCGCCGTTGTCATCCCACTCTACCCAATGGCCCTGCTCATCCGACCGGATGACGACTGACAAATTTTCGCGACCGTTTGGCGTAGGTTTCCCCTAGATGTGTCGACGATAGCGGACCCGTTATCGGTCTGTAACACCTGCCCAGCTCTGACACGCTCGGTTGTGCACAGGCCACGGCGAAAAAACGGGAAAGACTGGCTTCAAACCGCTAACGTCGCTCTCTTGGCGTTCCGACTGAAGGATCCCGATCTCGCGTGTAGCGCACTTCGCGCGGTAGGTCGTCGCCCATCACAATGTAGGGAAGTCGAAGTTCCCAATACCCATGGGCTTGCGGCTCAAACCGTTCAGGAGCGTCCATAAAGCCCACGCAGATGTAAACGTCGTCGGAAAGCCCGTTATCAGTGTAGCTGATTGAAGTCCCGCATTTTCCGCAGAACGATCGCAAGACGCCGCGAGTTTTTGAATAGGTTGCTGGCTGTCCCTGGTCAAACGTCACTTGCGAGGATTTGTAACCTATCCAGATTGTCAAAGGGCTGCCGAGAGCCCGGCGACAATCGTCATCGTGATCGAAGCATATCCAAAACGGGTCGCCTTTGAACGTCGCTTCAATTGCGCCGCAGAAACAATGTCCGTGCTCCAATCTCATGGCTCACCTCACTGAATAGAGTGGGCGGAACGCACGTGACGGCTATTGGTTCAAGCGGCAGGGCATCGAAGTGGGCAGGCGAGTAGGTCGTCCCTTGGCACGTAACAACTACTACCGGTCCTCACACTGGCGAGCGAGACGGATGGCGCTGCATCGTACCTGGCTGCCAGACACCCGACACACCGTCTCACCTGCGACCACATCAAGCGTCGCCCGAACGTCGATCACCCGACAGCCTGGGACGTGATGAGCAACACCCGCACGCTCTGCGGCAACCACGACGCCCTCGTGAAGGAGACAGCGGCAGAAAAGCGCAGGCCGGACGGCACGCAGGACGAGGCGACGATCGCGCTGCCGGCCGGCACGGCGATAAGCTTCCGGGGTGAGACGTCTGTGACGGATGAAGACGATTTCGCCTTCACGACCCATATCCCCGGAACCTACGTGTTTAAGCTCTCGCCGCCGTTCCCCTACGTCCCGCGTACAATCATGATTGAGGCCACCGATGCGGTCTGATCTTCGTGACCTCCCAACGCTCAAGGCGAAACTGCAGGCGGATATCGATCGCAGCGCCGGGGAAATCCGGAGCAGGACATGATCTATCAGGAGACGCGGCGCGAGGGGGAAGCTCTGCAGGCTGATCCGGAGCAGACGCCACATCTTACGGCCGGGTCTGACGCGTTCGGTGTGACGCGCGTCGCGAAGGCAATCGAAATCCTCGCCCAGGCCGTCGCCTGGACCGCCGTCTCAACGATGACCGAGACGCCCCGACTTTCAGCAGGAGCCAGCGTCCAGGCCGCGTCCTCACCCTTTCTCGCCCGTGAAGCCGCTGTCGTCGACTGGTCCGATACCGCCGCCGTTGCGCCATCAGACTAATAAGGTCACGAGAAGTACGAATAACAAGGCCATTCCAAAGACCGAGAACTCCACAAATCCGTCATACATCGTGACATCCTCCGTGGGACAACGTCACTAAACGCTGTCATGCAACCCCGGTTCCCGAGCTGAACGAAAAAGTCATGCAGAGCGGGCAGCGAAAGAGCCCCGCGGGGGACCACGGGGCTCTCATACTCGCGCAACGCATCTCATCTGTCGAAGTGCCGGCCGACAGACCCTGATTAGGACGCGCGCGCTTGGATGAAGGATACACCCACCACACGCGCCACTCCACCGTCGAGCAGTTGCGTATAGCGTGGGGAAGGGAAAGCGCAGGTTCCCCTCTTGGCGGGAGGGAAGCCGGCGCGAGTGCTCGAAGTGCGGTCGAGCGCTGTGATTAGCCGGCCGTAAGGGCAGCAACGACGAGCCCAATTGGAAGTCCGACAGTGAACATTGTCGCTGCCACCACAAACGCCAATTTGAATAGCTTCGCGCGCCTGGCACGCTGACCGTCCCATTCATACGCCATCGCCGGACATTGAAACACCTCGCGTCGAAGGACGTCGAGTGCACCTGTGCAACACTTTCCAGGGATCGTCACTATGACCACGACCGTGCTGAACCTCCAGCGGCGTTTGCTGGCGTTCGGGTTCAATCCGGGCACGCCGCACGGAGCGCGGGCGCGCTTGAGGGAGAAGGGTGCTCCCACCCATACGCCCACCGGCATGGCAACCAGCCCCGCCGGGCGCAAGGCTATCAGGGCGCACGAGCGGAACGTCCTCACGGCCTATTCAGGCCCCGCGACGGGCGGAGAGCCGGGACCATCGGTGGGGGCCATACGAGTGCCGCCGGGCATCCTAAGGTCGTCAAGGGCATGACGATTGCCGCTCGGGCGCGGCCGATCAGTTCGGCGTGCGGGTGAAGGCGGCCGGCAAGACGATGCCGGGCCACGGAAAGCGCCGTGCATCTGAACGCGCCCTTTTTCCTCAAGCCCTGAAAGGACTGACCATGCAGAAGAGCTCGAAAGCCATCGCCGCCGCCGCTGGCGGTGCCGCCACCTGGAGCCATCGGCCTGCCGTTCATGTCCAAGGGCACGCCATGGTACGGCTACGTCGCGCTCAACGCCATCACGACGCTGCTGCCGGCGGTGGTGACGTATGTGGCCCGGGCAAAGCGCTAACGCCCGACCGGGTTCGCCCGGCCTCGCATCCGCACTTAACGACACGCATGGCATAGCGGGGGCGTAGATGGCCGAGGTTGATGCGATGGAATTCCCGAGACGAGCTTCGAAACGCGAGTTGAACCTCAACACTCTCATCCAGATCATCACGCTGCTTGCCATGTGCGTCGGCGGCGTGGCGATCTGGGTCGACAAGAGCCGGGATATCGAAGGACTTCAGGCTTGGCGCCAAGGCCACGAGACCCTCCACAAGGAGCGGCTCGTCGAGGTCAAGGCAAACGAGGCCCGAAATGAAGCCCGCTTCGCCAACATCGAATGCCAGGTTCGCAAGATCGACAATCTGGACTATCGCCTTACGGTGGCGGAGCCGCGACGGCGAATGCATCGACGGCGACGTGTGAGTTGCAGGACACCATCAACGATATGAACGGCGATATCCGAGTCGTGCGAGAGATCTTCCAGCGGATCGACGCGTCAATGGGCGACCCGCTGACAGATGAGGGTGCGATGTACTACCGGTCTCTGCTGGCGAACTCCGTGCCAATCTATGGAAATTTCTATGTGCTGACCTATCCTTTACTCCCCATAAATAGATGGCACGGACAGTGATCCACGAATCTATAAAAGTCTGCCCCGGAGTGCGAACCAGGAATGGTGTTGGAAGATCTATACCGCTTGCTGAGAAGTGGCCACGTTGAGGCACAAGGTGTCGTCGATACAATGACATAACCTGTCGTCGTGCTCGACAAGAGCTTTTGCGTGACGACGGCCAACAACTCCTTCCTCAAAGCCTTCCGGGTCGAGCGTGACGACGTTGTCGGCCAAAGCTTTTTTGAGCTGGGAAACAATCAGTGGGACATTTTTGAACTGCGACATCTCTTGGGATTGGTTGTTCCTAAGGCTGCGGCTGTCATCGGTTACGAAGTAACGCATAATTTCCCTACGATTGGTCGGCGAACCTTCTTGATTGATGCTCGCCGGCTTGTTCAGACGGACGACAACAGCAAAAGCATCCTTGTGATGTTTGACGACGTCACAGATCGGCGACGCCGGGATGCCGAGCAGGATTTTATTCTCTCCGAGATGCGACATCGGATGAAGAACCTCTTTGCTGTCGTGCGCGCTGTCGCCATGCAAACCAAGGCCGAAAACGAGGCCGTTACGACCTACCGCGATAGCCTCCTGGGAAGGCTTCAAGTTACACTGATCGCCCAGGAACTCGCCGCCAGCAGCGACGCGATCGATTTTGAAGAGTTACTCAGTAAGACGATTAGCGAACCGTTCGTGGGTCGCCTGCAATGCAGCGGGCCGCCCGTGCAGATGAGCAGTTCAACGGTGCTGACAGTCAGTATGATATTCCACGAACTTTGCACCAACGCCATTAAGTACGGCGCCTTCTCCGTCCCAGAGGGGAAGGTGCGCGTGACATGGTCGATCGAAACTGACGAGGAGGAACGAAAGCGTTTGAAGTGCGAATGGCGGGAGGAAGACGGGCCAGCCATCTCGACTCCCGAGCGCATAGGGTACGGGACAGAGCTGATTCAGAAAATGTCCGCCCATCTGCGGGGAGCGGTGGAACTAAACTATCCTCCGTCCGGTTTCACCGCACGGATAGAAATCCCGGTGTAAGGGCGATGACGGACCCAGATACCCAAGGCGACAACCGCAGTTTCTTGGTCCTGATCGTTGAGGACGAGTTCTTCATAGCATTGGAGCTTGAGTCTGCATTGATCGAGAGCGGATATAGTGTGCTAGGGCCGGCGACCTCCGTAAAGGCCGCCCTTGATATGCTGGCGCATCAGCGGCCGGATGGGGCAATTTTGGACGTACATCTGGGAAGGGAAATGGTTACTCCAGTCGCCCTGAAATTAAAGGCGATGGGCGTGCCATTCTTCCTTGCCAGTGCTAGTGATGCAGACGATCTCAATTGGGATGCTGCGCTTTCGGATGCGATGAATCTTGGTAAGCCGACAAATCTCAAGCGCCTCATTGGTGCGTTCGACAACCTTTCACGATGAACGCCATTCGTCGACATCCGAACCCATTTCTTTTCCCAGGTCATTGCATCTTGCAGGCCCAGGACAGGACAGCATCTGTTTTGCGATTATTCAGCACAGCAAGGATATGGTGATGGGCCAACGTGGCCATAGCAGTACAGGCTTCCACCTCGTCCCATCCCGCCTTCACGGCCTTCCAGACAAGGGGAGAAGAGAATGCCGAGCACAGCCATCCAGTCCATCATCGCCGCTCCACTGAAAGGGCTGGCGAGTTCACGGCTGTCAAAGAACGCTTCTCCGCGTACCTTTCGGCTCACTTCGCCTTGTATGATTTCATCACCACGCCCCGATCGAGGGCCATGATTTTCAGATGTACCCGATATTGGGGAAGCCGACGATGCGGCCGATCCGGACGGTGGGTTTCCAATACCCGCGCCGAGCGGCACGTCGTCAACGAGATAAAGGCTTGCCGGCGGTTCAACGTCTCAGGGAGCAAGCTTTCGTAGCTCCCGATTGCACTCCAGGAATCTGCCCGTCGCGTTGGGTGGAAACGACGGGCAGAGTCCCGTGTAGCGGAGAAAGGGGCACTGAACTCCGCGGTGTAGGAAACACTCTCGGGCTCCTGTTGTTCCTTAGTGAAGCGTTTATTTGCCATTGGTACTTCCCGCCATCCACCGGGCGATGCTCGAGGCAGGACCAGTCTATCGCACCTTTGCCGCGCTCGTAGCCGAAGCTTCCCGCTTCTTGCGGCCGGGATGCTGCGAGCAGTGCTCCTTGTGGACGCCCGCCGGCTTGTTGAGAGTTTGTCTTCTCGCCGCTCATCTTGGGAATTACTTGCGCCGCGCGCCGTGCACCTAGCGCGCTTCATGGACTTGCGACGACGTGGAGCGGTCGCCGCGAGCCCTGGTGCTGAAAGCCACGGGCTTACTTCGGCGTCGGCGTCTGAGCGCCCGCTAGTCCCTGTTGGCAACTTCCGAGTCACGTGCCATCACCCTGGCAAGCTTAAAAAGCGCCTCGCGCACGGTGTCATTCGGCAGCTGGTCGTAGAAGGTGGCCAGCCTGATCGCTCGCATGCTAAACGGGCGAACGGAAGCATTGTTGTGTTCAGTGGCAACGCCCTCGAAAAGCGTTGTCAGATCACAATGCAGCGTCTCGGCGATCATAACGAGCTTGCTCGCCGATATCCGATTGGTCCCCTTCTCATACTTCTGGACTTGCTGGAAAGTCCCCGAGTTGCGCGGCAACATACTCTTGGCTTATTCCAAGAAGACCACGAATTCTTCGCACATTCGCACCCACTGCGGCGTCGATTTGGTTGGCTCGGGTCTTATCATTCATTCTACTGGTCCTGTGTTCTGCCATTTACCCGACAGTTTGGCGGTCGTCCGACGTGCCGGCAGAAAGCCGCCGTAGTGGGGCACTCTGAGCCTGATCATTGTGAGGATGGCTTCCCGCTTATCCTCTGTAAGTGCGTCAGCATCTGGAGGGCCGGCACAATTTAACTCGTGGGCCCCAGCGACGGGAACCTGATCGCCAGCTTTTTTGTTTGACGCAGAAAGGAGTGCGCGCCATGGACAAGCACAAAATATCAAAGCACTTCACGAAATTCGCGACCAAGTTCGCCGACTGGTCTGGTCATCCAACCGCGTTTGTTTTAGCGGTCGCCATTGTTGTTGTGTGGGCGATTTCGGGACCGTTTTTTGCGTTTTCTCAAACGTGGCAGCTGGTCATAAATACGGGAACGACCATCATCACTTTTCTGATGGTGTTCGTCCTACAAAACTCGCAGGTCCGTGACAATAGAGCAATTCAGGCAAAACTGGACGAGTTGATCTTCGCGTCGCGCGCTCGGAACAGCTTTGTTGGAATCGAACACCTCGACGAAGAGCAGATCGAAGTGCTTATCCGTGAACTCGAGAAAAGGGCGAAAGGCTCTCGGTCCGAATCGTAAGGCTTTGTTTCTATCTGGATCTATCCTTCTGACGATCCCAGATCTCTTCGACCAACCGGGCGGCATCTGCTGCTGTAAGTGCCCAGCCGCTTTTAGGCAGCCAGTGCTTCCCGCTCTTCGGGTACTTCATCGCCCAGAACCATTTCCCGCCTTCAAGATCTGCAGATCGATGTAGATTCGTCCGATGCTGGTTTCGCCGTCGAATCCCTCGCGGTCGTCGTGGGGCTTGCCATCTATCCCGGTCTGGCCCCACGTCCGAACCCATCTGAATTTTGTCTGCCAAGTCACCGCTCTTCTGCACTCGCGCAATTGCCTCGTCCGTCTTCCTGTCCGCCTCTATCGCCAAGACGTGGTTGTCGGCAAGCGATAGCCCCACTCGCCCCTTCCTCGTCCCATCCGGCCTTCATCGCCCGCCCTATCAGATCTTGGATCTCGACTTCGCGCGCCTCTTCACAGTCCAGCAAGCGATCTAGTACCATCGTCTTAATCGGCGCGCGAATGTCGCTCATTTTTTCCTCCCGTGGAACGAAATGTCCACTGACGCGATAATGGTGAATGTCGAGACGTGGTTCCCCAGCCCAGGTGAAAGGCGACCCGATGCCAGAGCGCATCGAGCCCTGCCTCGCCCTGTTAGTTTCGAGACCGCCGGAGGGGCCGCATTGGTTTTTTGAGGTGAAGTGGGACGGTTACCGTCTGGCTATCCACAAGGAGCGAGACAGGGTCCGCATTTTAATGCGTGGTGGGCACGATTGGACTGATCGCTTCCCGGCAATCGCGGAGTCTGTCAAGCAGATGCCAGCAAACACTGATCCTGGACGGAGAGGCTGTCATTCTTGATGCTGGCGGCCGTTCGGACTTCGGTGCACTACAGCAGGCGCTTGGAGGGCGAGGCGGCAAGCGGCGAGCTGTCGAAGCGGTCTTCTATGCTTTCGACCTTCTCTATCTCAACGGGCACAATCTCACCGGCATGCCCCTGCACGATCGGCGCGCCATGCTTTCCACGATGCGCCGCGTCCCGGGCGGCGTGATCCGAATCTCGGAAGACATCGGCGACAATGGTTCGGAGCTGTTGGCATCCGCGTGCGCGATGGGCTTTGAAGGCATCATTGGCAAGGACGAAACTCGGCCCTACCGGTCCGGCCGGCGCGGTGACTGGGTGAAAGTCAAATGCGTTCAGAGCGAGGGCTTTGCCATCGTTGGGTACGAGCCTTCCCGAGACGCCATTGGCGGCATCGGTCGCCTGTTCTTGGCAGCGAGAAAGGGTGTCGACCTGCTGTACGTTGGCGGCGTGGGAACCGGTTTCACATCTCAATCCGGGACCGCTCTGCGCCGGCAGCTAGACGCGATTGCGATCCCCAAGCCGGCCATAAATGTCGGAAAGCGCAAGGGGGTCTTCGTCAGACCGGTTCTCGTTGCTGAGATCGAGTTTCGCGCTTGGACGGATGATGGCAAACTTCGTCACTCGTCTTTCAAGGGCCTTCGCGAAGAAGCGGATGCAACCGCGATCTTTCAGGTGCCTGACTAACTGCGGCAGAGGATGGCGAAGCAATGGCCAAAGAAGTCCCTTCGCCGTCCTCCTGCGCCCGGCGAGTGGGAGGAGACCCGCTGGCTGCCGGCGGTCTCACGAGAGATATCCGCTGCCGCCGGAGTTTCAATGATTGCGAAGCGAGCGTGAGCCGCCCGAATGCGCTGTCATCGACGTCCAATTCCTCAATTGGTGGAGTGAACGGCGGCTTTTAGTATCGGTTGAAGGACTATTGCGACGCCCTAATTTTTCCTTCCGTCTTTCCATGGAGGATAGTGTGATGGTCCACAAGATAGGCACCTCTGCCAGCGAAACGCTCAAGGGTACGGGAGACAAGGATCGTCTCGAAGGCCGTGGGGGCAACGATAGGTTGTTCGGATTTGACGGCCAAGACAGGCTCCAGGGCGGCGACGACAAGGACTTCCTTTATGGCGGCGGCAGCGCGGACAGGCTGCAGGGCGGTGCCGGGGTCGACTTCCTATACGGTGCCGGCGGCGCTGATCGGCTGGAGGGAGACCGAGGCAACGATTTCCTGTACGGGTCCGACGGAACCGACGAACTGCGGGGCGGCAAGGGCAATGACCGTTTGAGCGGCGGTGACGGCGCGGACAAGCTTCGCGGGGACATCGGTCGGGACAAGCTCTATGGCGGCGATGGTGCCGACAGGTTCATCTTCAAGACGGTCGCGGAATCGACGGTCGGCTCTTCGGGGCGCGATACGATCTACGACTTTAGCCTCGATGGCGGCGACAGGATCGACGTGTCTTCTATCGATGCCAACTCGGAATCATCCGGAAACCAAGCTTTCAAGTTCATCCACGATGCCGATTTTCACAACAAGGCGGGTGAACTTCGCTATGAAATTCGCTCCGACGATACGTTCGTCTATGCCGACCGCAACGGCGACGGAAAAGCAGACTTTTCTGTCCGGCTCGACGACGAGCTGCATCTTGAAAAGGGCGACTTCATTCTCTGAATGACGTGCATGTTGTTTATAAGGGTGACCAGCCGAGGGCCGTGTTTCACCTCCGCTGGCTTTCCGGGCTGTGCCCGTACCGGCGCTGAATGCGCGCCGTTGGGCCGAAGGGATCAGCCCAAAAACGGAACGATCGGGGACGAGAAAGGTTCCTTTGCGGAACAAAATGTCAGATCGTGCGAAAGGCGTGTTCGCACCGATTCCCGTGGAGGAGGGGAGTTTCGAGCTTGGACATATGAGGGGAAGCTTCGGCGCCCTCGATCTACCTGATCCCATGTCGCCTTTTGGCCCGAAGCCGTCATCAGGCCATCTTAAGTCGGGCTGCATCCAAGACGGCAAGTACATCGAAACCTGTTGCTAGATCGAGCGATTTAGCCTCAGCCGGGGTGACCCATCTCGCCTCTCGGACACCATCTCCCGCGACCAATTCACCCGTTTCGAAGTGACATGAAACAGCGATAATCACGAAATGAAAACGGGTATTGCCATTGCTCTCCCTCTCGATTGCGTCGACCGCAGTGATGATGTCACCCGCGTGCGCTGACAGACCTGTTTCCTCCACCAATTCGCGACAGACCGCTTCGCATATGGTTTCGCCAGTCTCAATCTTCCCGGCTGGAAAGCTCCATCGTCCGGCGTCGGGTTCCTTCGACCGTCGAATCATCAAAACTTTCTCGTCCCGGAAGAGGATTGCCATCGCCCCCACGACTGGTTTCATTGGCTGCCCACCCTCTATCACAAACTACCTAGGCGTCCGTCGGACCGCTGCTTTCGTTTACTGCACAGCCGCAAGCGTCCAGGTGCAAACGCTGAAGATGATACCGGCCAGTCGCTCAAGCCGTCTCCTCCGTCTCTCCGCTCGGCCTCAGATGCTGTTCGATCAATTCCCGCGCCGCTGTGAACACGCCGCTATCGTCGTCGCCCTGGGCTTCCTCAGGTGATAGCAGGGCCTGCTCGCATATTTCCCGCTCTGCTTCGTCGCTAACCGCACCGATCCGTCGAAGGTGCTGCATTAAGGTGGCGAATGTGGCCGAGTTCGAAAGTGCTACCGCGCCGGCGGACAGATTGGCTGGGTCGCGCTTTGCCATCGGTTCCCCCTCTCGGCTGGCCTCGGATTCGATGTTCTGCCCGCAACCTGCCATGGCACGGTGAGGAGTCAAGCGGCTCCACCCCGCGGGACGTCTCGCGGCCGGTATGTTTGCAACGAGAGAACGATAGATGGCCCATTATTTTTGGTCCATCCCCGCCATGGCCAATCTCGATGCGAAGCTGTCCTACCGGAACGCTGCTAGGGTCAACTCAGGTTCCCGTCAAACGGCCGCGAGCAGTCAATCCTATCGACAGAGCCGGTCTGCGGCTGCTCCCCTGATCCACCATCTGGGAAAATGGGGATGGTCACTTCGCCGGATCTGCAGTTTGCGTCCCGTTGTCCAGCGCCGCCGAAAGCGGGGGGCAGTTCACTACCGCAAAAATTGCCGAAAACGCTGCAGTGAGAAATAGAAGAAGATCACGCCTATGAGCGCAAGTGCGGCAAATTGCGGCCAGACGACCGAGAAGCCGGCACCCCGAAACAGGATCGCCTGAGCGAGGATGACGAAATGCGTGTTTGGCGCGAAGAGCATCAGATTCTGAATGATATCGGGCATGCTCTCGCGCGGCGTCATCGCACCGGAAAGTACCTGCAAGGGCAGAAGAACCAGCATCAGCAGCAGGCCAAACTGCGGCATGGTACCGGCGATCGTTGCCAGGAAGATGCCCATGCAGGTGGTGGCGAAAAGCTGAAGGGCGGTGCCTGCCAGAAACAGCAGCAGCGATCCCTCGATCGGCACCTGGAGGATCCGTTCGACGACGATGGTGATCGAGAGGCCAGAAGCAACCAGTACCACGAGACCCATCGACCAAATCTTGCTGATCATGATTTCGACCGGGGTTACCGGCATCACCAGGAGATGCTCGATCGTGCCATGTTCGCGCTCGCGGATAAGCGCGGCTCCCGTCAGGATAATCGACAGCATTGTAATCGACGTAATCACGTTCGATACGGGCATGAACCAGCCCTTATCGAGCTGCGGATTGAAACGTGCGCGCAGCACCAGGTCGACCGGAACACTCGAGGATCCGCGATAGCGGTTGAGGTACTCGTCGATCTCATCGGAAACGATCGACTGGACGTAGCCGCCACCGGTGAACGCCTGGGACATGCGTGTTGCATCGATGTTGAGCTGGATCGACGGTGCCTTCTTCGCCAGAAGATCGCGCTGAAAATTTGGCGGAATGTTGAGCGCAAACGTGTCGAGACCCGCATTCATGCGGCTATCCATCTCGGACTGGTTGATCAGCTTCGGAACGGAGAAATAGGGTGGATAGAACGCAGTTATGATGCGGGACGATACCGGCGACTCGTCCTCGTCGACAATCGCGATCGCTGCGTGGTTAAGCGAATCCGGGGTTGCGTTCGACGCTGTATAGATTGACAGCGAGAACGAGTAGATAATGAGGATCAGCAGTACCGGATCCCGCAGCAAGCCGCGCAGTTCCTTGATCCCCAACTGAAAGACATTCGCCCGCCGCATGTCAGGTCGCCTGCTTCTTGAGGAATGCCGCGCCGAGGCCGAGCAAAACTGGGATCGCGATCAGAATAGGCACGAAGGAAGGACCGAGATCGGCGAAATCGAGCGCCTTGGAAAACGACCCGCGCGAGATTGTCACGAAATAGGTCGTCGGGAAAATATTGCCGACGACAGCACCGAAACCCTGCAGCGATGACACCGGATCGATCATCCCCGAATACTGAACGGCGGGTATCATGGTGATCAGCGCCGTGCCGAAAATCGCGGCGATCTGGCTATTGATGAAGGTCGAGATGACGAGGCCGATGCTTGTCGTCACAATGACGTAAAGCAGCGCCGCTGTTCCGAAAACAAGGAAGCTGCCCGTGAAGGGAACCTGGAAAACGAAAATCGCAAAAGCCGTCATGATCACGACGTTAAACGCGGCAAGCACGACGTAGGGCAACTGCTTACCGATCAGAAACTCGAAGCGCGTCACCGGTGTCACATAGAAATTGACGATCGAGCCAAGCTCTTTTTCTCGCACGACGCTGAGGACCGTGAGCATCGACGGGATCATCAAAAGCAGGATTGGCATCACGGCAGGAACAATGGCGACCAAGCTTTGGACGTCGGGATTGTACCGGTATCGAATCTCAAGCTGATAATTGCCGACGCTCGCGGCATCGCCATAAAGCTGGCGGGCCTTCTGCGTTAGCCAAGTGGCGTGCATGCCCTGCACATAGCCGCGCACTGTTTCCGCGCGGGTCGGCATTGCGCCGTCGATCCAGGCGCTGACTTCGGCATTGTGTCCACGCGCCACGTCGCGACCGAAGCCGGGCGGAATTTCGATCGCAAGGCTGATCTCGCCGTTGCGCATCCGCCGGTCCATATCGGCGTAATCGGTGATGGGCGGTTGTTCGATGAAATACCGTGAGCCTGCGATTTGCTGGGCATAGTCACGGCTGATTGTGGTGTCGTCGCGGTCGAGAACGGCGAAGGTCAGGTCCTCGACATCCATGTTGATGCCGTAGCCGATGACGAGCATTAGGATGAGGCTGCCGATCAACGCGAGCGTGGCGCGGATCGGATCGCGCTGGAGTTCCAGCGTCTCTCGCTTCGTATAGGCAAACATCCGCCCGAAATCGAAGAAACGTTTCGTTTGCGCCTCCACGGCCGCGGCATCCTGGACTGGCAGCGGCTGCTGCGCGGGGGCGGCAGCCTGCGTGGCCTTGGCGTCCGGTTCGCCGATCGCGTCCTCCAGATATTCGACGAAAGCCTGCTCGAGCGTATCCGCACCTCGCTTCCTGACGATGTTTTCCGGGCTGTCACTGATCAGCACCTTGCCGGCATGCATCAGCGAAATGCGGTCGCAAAGGGCCGCTTCGTTCATGAAATGGGTCGAGACGAAGATCGTGACATTGTCCTTGCGCGACAGGTCGGCCAGGATTTCCCAGAACCCGTCGCGCGCCACAGGGTCGACACCGGAGGTCGGCTCGTCGAGGATGAGGATCTCGGGCGAGTGGACCATGGCCACCGCTAGCGAAAGGCGCTGGCGGATGCCGAGCGGCAGGGCGTCCGGCATCGTATCCATCACCTCGGTCAGATCGAAGTGGGTCGCCACGAAGGATATTCGATCCGGAATGCTCGCAGGCGGCATTTCGAACAAACGGGCATGCAGCTCAAGGTTCTGCCGAACCGAAAGCTCGGTATAGAGTGAGAAGGCTTGCGACATGTAGCCGATGCGCCGCCGCACGGCCATGTCGTTCGAATCCACCGCCTTGCCGAACAGCCGCGCCGTGCCTTCGCTGGCTGGCAGCAGGCCCGTCAGCATCTTCATGGTCGTTGTCTTGCCGCAGCCGTTGGAGCCGAGAAAGCCGAAGATTTCGCCGCGCGGGATACGAAAACTGACGTCACTGACGGCGGTGAAGTCACCGAAGCGCATGGTCAGGTGCTCGGCCTCTATCGCGATCTCCTCGTCGGCTTCGACTTTGCGCGGTGGGATGGTCAGTTCGACATGGCCGTGGCGCCTTTCTTCCGGCAGAAGCGCTACGAAGGCGGCATCGAGGTTGGGCGTGACCGTCCGTTGCAAGAGTTCGGCGGTTGTGCCCGTCGCCAAGACCTTGCCGGCGTCCATTGCTACCAGCCAATCGAAGCGCGCCGCCTCTTCCATGTAGGCGGTCGAGACGATCACGCTCATGCCGGCGCGCTCCTCGCGGATCGCGTCGATCAACTCCCAGAACTGCCGCCGTGACAGCGGGTCAACCCCGGTCGTCGGCTCGTCGAGTATCAGAAGGTCGGGATCGTGGATCAGCGCGCAACACAGCCCGAGCTTCTGCTTCATGCCTCCAGACAGCTTGCCAGCGGGACGATCGGCGAAGGGGGAAAGCCCCGTGCTTTTCAATAGTGCGGCGATGCGTGTTTTGCGCTCCTGCGCGCTTTGGCCGAAGAGCCCGCCGAAAAAATCTGCATTCTCGAAGACCGACAGCGTCGGATAGAGGTTCTTGCCGAGCCCTTGGGGCATGAAGGCGATGCGCGGCGAGGTGAGACGGCGATGCCGCGCGTCGGCGACGTCGCCGCCGAGCACTTCGATATGCCCTTCCTGCATTGCGCGCGCACCGGCGATCAACGAGAGTAGGGTCGATTTGCCGACACCATCTGGACCAATCAGCCCAATCATGCGTCCTGCCGGAATATCAAGGGTTATCTGATCCAGCGCTCGCGTCTTGCCATAGGACAAGCCGACTCCCTGCAGCCTGGCGACGGATTCGAGCGGTGCCGCCTGCTCCGCCGGAAGCCCCGTCATTTTACGATGTTTCCAAGTGATGCCGGCCATTCAGCGTCAGGTGCGATCTTGACATAGGCCAGGCCCGGCAGACCCGTCTTTACCTGTTTGATGTACTGTTTCAACAATTCGGGCTCGATACGCGCCTTGATGCGGAACATCAGCTTGAGCCTCTCCTCCTGCGTCTCGACCGTCTTCGGCGTGAACTGGGCAACATCGGCGACGAATGTTGCCTTTGCCGGGATCACGTATTGCGGAATGGCGTCTAGCACGAGGCGCACTTCACTGCCGAGCGCGACTCGGCCTGCCTGCTCCGTCGGCAGGAAAAAAGTCATTGAAACGTCGCTCAAGTCGACAAGGTTCAAGACGCGGCCACCGGACGAAAGCACCTCACCCGGCTGGGCGACGCGATATTGGACGCGGCCCGCACGTGGCGAGCGAAGCACGCTGTCGTTCAGGTCTGCATCGATGCTCTCGATTGCAGCCTCCGCGGATTCCACCGCCGCCTTTGCATCGACCACCTGGGCATTCGCCGAGCTTACGGCAGCTTCGGCTGCAGCGTGCTGAGCCTTGGCCGCAGCGACCGCCGCAACGGCTGCCTGATAATTGGCGCGATCGTCGTCCAGAATCTGCTGGGAGACGGTGTTAGTCTTGAGTAATTGCTCCGAACGGTTCCGCCGCGTCAGCGCGGCATCTTCTTCGGCCTCGCGCTGGGCGATCACGGCAACGGCTGCCTCGAGTTGCGCCTGCTGCTGCCGGACCAGGCTCGCAGCGGTCTCGACTCCAATCTTGGCGCGCGCGAGTTCCGCCTGCGCCTGACGGTGCTTCGCCTGGAGCTGTGCCGTATCCATCCGCGCCAGCTCTTGCCCGGCCTCGACGAAGTCGCCCTCATTCACCAAAATATCGGCGATGCGTCCGGCAATCTTGGTCGACACGTCGATTTCGACCGCCTCAATGCGACCGTTGCCGCTGGCGATACCGGCGGGCAGATCAGAACCACGGAGGCTTGACCATGCATAATACGCCAACCCCGCGACGATGGTGACCAAAACGGCGATAATCCAGCCTTGTCTGCTCATTAGGTGAGGTCCCTCCGATAGGCCGTTCCGGACAAAGGATTTAAGTCTTGAGCGTCGGGTGCGAACGCGCACAAAGATATAAGCAAGGCATAAATTTAATGCACTACCAAACATCACAGAGGTGGCTCGGTTTGTCTGAACAGTTTCGGGCGTTTTGTTAAGTGGATTTCCGCCTCGATTATGCTGCCACCATCATCGGTGTCAGCGCATTGAAGTAAGCTCGATCCGGCGTCTGCCGGTCAAGGGATGAATGTGGGCGTCGGCTGTTGTAGAAGCTCAGATATCGGCCGATGGCAGCGCGGGCCTCGGATACGGTCTTGTAGGCGTGGAGATAGACCTCCTCGTATTTGATCGACCGCCAGAGCCGCTCGACGAAGACATTATCCCGCCACGCGCCCTTGCCGTCCATCGAGATGGCGATCTCAGCTTTCTTCAGCACCGCCGTGAAGTCCACTGAGGTGAACTGCGATCCCTGGTCGGTGTTGAAGATGTCGGGTTTGCCATGACGGGCAAGTGCCTCCTCCACCGCTTCGATGCAGAAAGCGGCTTCCATCGTGATCGACAGCCGCCACGACAGAACCCTTCGGCTGAACCAGTCCACAACGGCGCAGAGATAGACGAATCCGCGAGCCATTGGAACATACGTTATGTCCATTGCCCATACCTGGTTGGGCCGGGTGACCGCCAGCTTTCGCAGGAGGTAGGGATAGATTTTGTGACCTGGCGTTGGTTTGGAGGTGTTCGGGCGACGGTAGATCGCCTCGATGCCCATCTTCTTCATCAGCGTGGCGACGTGCAGCCGCCCAGTTTCCAGCCCTTCTCCCCTCAAGAGCCCTTGCAACATCCGACTTCCGGCAAAAGGGTAGTCGAGATGCAGTTCGTCGATCCGCCGCATCAGGGCAAGATCGTCCTCCGACACTGGACGTGGAGAATAGTAGACGCTGCCACGGCTGAAGCCGAGAAGATGATGTCCCAGGGAGTGGTGTAGCAGGTTAGCGGTGGCCATCAGTGTTTTTCCGGTAGGGTCGGTTTGTCAAA
>NZ_JAOXHF010000026.1:0-24353 GCF_025780115.1 Rhizobium sp. TRM96647 | reverse complement strand
AGCATCCAGATCATCGGTGCGGCTCGACAGAAGGTCGAGCAGCTTGTCAAGCGACAGAGCTACAGCATGGCCATTTTCGTTGATGGTACCACCGACGTGCGTCGTCTCAGCCCGGACTCCGGACTTGATTTCATCGCGAATTGTGCTTGTCACTGCAACTTTGCCTTTCTCCCCACCCTGAACCCTTTGGAGATGAGTGGTTACTATCTGTGTGTTAAGCCGGTTAATATTTTTGTTAATCCGACGGCACGGCGGAACTAATAGTGCAGCTTTCCAGGGGCTGCAACGCCTCGGAACCAGTAAGACTGCCGACTATAGTGGCCATATTGCCGCCACATTATCTCGGCCGGCTGCAAGTTATTTTTTGAAATATTTGCCAGAATCGGAAACGCCCAAATTAAGGCAACTACTGGCTAACCATCCCACGGAAAAGTTGAAATTCATGCGCCAACTCGCGGGATCGGCGCTGAAAACATTAGGGAATTCTTAACGAAGGGCGCTTGAGTGTTGCAAAAATGCGCGCAGCGCGTGAAATTCGAAAATTTTTGTGAATATCGCAATTTTGCAATCTATGAGCGGATATCCGAGGGCCTTCAATCACCGATTCGTGTCCGCTGCCGCTCACAAGCGGGAGGACGCGCGGCGAATCAGGGCCGTGATTTCCAGGGTCCGCGGCCTGCTCCCGCTGATATCCGACCGGCCCGCGCCGTGACACTCGCTTCAGATCCAGGCCCGCGCGGTCATGCCGGCGAAGCGGCGCAACCGCCGCCAGGGGGCAATGTTCCCGGACAGCACGTCTTCGAGACTACGGTCGGTCATGTCCTGCCGCAGCGACGTTCGCGGATGGAGAAAGGCCGCCGTGGCGGAACTTCCGCCGTCGCTCGAATAGGCAACGGCATACCCGGCCTTTCTCAAGGCGCGCAAGACTGCGGCATTGTAGCGGCCGAAGGGTATCGCGGCCGACTGTACGGGGGCCGCGCAGATCTCCTCGAGGGCCGCTTTCGAGGTGCCGAGTTCGTGCTGCAACGCATGTGCCGAAAGGCTCGACCAGTCGCTGTGGGCCACACCATGGCTGCCGATGCGCATGCCCATCCGCATCAGCGCCCGGATCTGCTCGTTGTCCAGCGACCCGGCCTCGCCTATGCGGCCCGACAGGACGAAGAACTCCGCCTCAAGGCCGCGCCTTTGCAGTTCGGGGGCGGCGATCAGGAGATCGGAAGCGTTGCCGTCGTCGAAGGTGATCGACAACCGGTCGCGATCCGGATGATCGACGATGCGATCGAGTACTGCACGGAACCGGTCGACGCCGAGCCAGTACGGCGCCTCTCCGGGCTCCAACGCCCGGAGAGGCTCGCCGACACCATGGAAATTGAGAATTCGCCGTCGATCCACCACCATGGCTAGTTCCGCGTATTGGCCTGGAATTCGGACACGGGCCTTAGAGGCATCAGGGCGCTATAGAGGGCCGCCCGGTGCGGCGCGCCGCGCCTGTACCTGATGGCCTGCCCGGCAGCGACTCCCAGCCGGAATATCGAGGTCCGTAAAAATCCGTGATGGCGCCCGTAGTAGCGGATCCGGTTGGAGGTCAGCAATGCGTACAGACGCGGGCTCGCGCCGCTGCCGCCGGAGGCATGCATCACCTTCGACCGCGGTTCGTAGACGATCTCGAAGCCCGCCTCGCGCACCCTTCGCTGGTAATCCACCTCCTCGCTGTAGAGGAAGAAGGACTCGTCCCAGTCCCCGACGGTGCGCCGGGCCTGTGCGGAGACGAGGAGGGCGGATCCGGTCGCCCACTCGATCGGTCCGCTGCGATCGTAGCGGGACGGCTCGCCCACGACTTCGCCCCAGCCGATCCGCGCCGCCAGCGTCCCGCCCAGGATCGCGTCGGCCCAGGCGCTGAGCATGGACGGTTCCCGCCGAAGCGTCGGGTCGAGCGTGCCGTCCTCCCTGTAGTTCAGCGGAACGACGACGCCGACGGTCGGCATGTCGAGATGATCGAGCAGCGGCCTCACCGCATCGGGATAGAGCCTGAGGTCGGGGTTGAGAATGAGGAGATGGGAGTTCGGATGCACGGTCGCGGCGGCCGCATTGATGGCGGCGGCATAGCCTGCGTTTCGGCCCATGCGGATGACCTTCGGGCGGATCGGATGGGCTTCCGCCAGGTCCGCAGACCCGTCCCCGGATTCATTGTCGACGATGACGACCTCGAAGCGGTCGACCCCGTTCAGGCCCGCCGGCAGCGATCCGAGCAGGGCCGGCAGGGCGGAGGCGCTGTTATAGGTGACGATGACGACGGACACGGTGGCCGCCGCCGCCCCTGCCACCTCGAGCACGGGCGAACTGTGCTGAATTCTGTCTGCCAATTCCGGTCTCCCACGCAGTTGCAGCCACCTTCGACCCGGCGCATCCCGGCCTAGTGGCTCAGGTTGCTATCCACGAAGCGGGCCAGGGACTCGACGGTCTCGAAGACTTCGCCGGTGAAGTCGCTGTCGTCGATCCTGAAGCGGAACCGCTGCTCCAGCGCGGCCGCGAGGCTGAGGACAGCGAAGGAATCGAGTTCCGGGATATTCCCGAACAGGGGCGTCGAGGCCGCCTCGATCCTGCCCCGGTCTTCTATGCCGAGCGTCTCTATGATGACGTCCTTTACGGCTTCGAGTGTTGACGTATTCATGCTGCCCTCTCAGTGTCTGAAACCAAATCTTCGAGCATGCGCGCAAGGCGACCCTAGACCAGAACCTCCGCCGGCATCGGGTGGCCGAGAAAGGCGGTCGGGCTGGCGGTCAGGCCGTAAGCGCCCGCCTGGAAGATCACGACGAGATCGCCGACGTCGGCACGCGGAAGCATGACGTTGTCGCCCAGGAGATCGAGCGGCGTGCACAGGCATCCCACCACCGAGACGCTCTCCAGTTCGGTGTCCCGCATGCGGTTACCGATCACGATCGGATAGTTGCGACGGATGACCTGCCCGAAATTGCCGGAAGCGGCGAGTTGATGATGCAGGCCGCCGTCGACCACGAGATAGACGCGCCCCCGCGAGACCTTGCGATCGACGACGCGCGTGACGTAGATGCCGGCTTCGCCGACCAGATACCGTCCGAGCTCGATCACGACGCGGGCGTCGGGGAGTTGCGGGCGGATCGATCCCTCGATGAGATCGCCGAGCGTCTTTCCCACCGGCGAAAGGTCGAGCGGGCGATCATGCTCGAAATAGGGGATGCCGAATCCGCCGCCGAGGTTGAGATAGCGCACCGGCCAGGGGCACTCGCCGGCAAGCCGCAGCAGCAGCGCGACATTCCTTGCCAGCGCCTCGCAAAGGATTTCGGCATGCAGGTTCTGCGAGCCGGCAAAGACATGGAACCCGAGGAAGTCGAGGTCTGTCGCCGCGAGCGAGCGCAGCAGCGCGGGGACCTCCTCGACGTCGACGCCGAACTGTTGCGGCCCGCCGCCCATGCGCATGCCGGATCCCTTGACCTGGAAATCCGGATTGATCCTGAGGGCGACGCGCGGGCGGATCCCCAGCCTGTTGCCGATCTCCACCAGCCGGGTCGCCTCGTTCGGCGATTCCATTTCGATCGTGACGCCGGCCGCCACGGCCTGCGTCAGTTCCGCCGTGGTCTTGCCCGGCCCTGCAAAACTGACATGCGAGGGAAGCATCGGCGTGTCGAGCGCGACCTTCATTTCCAGCGCCGAGGCTACGTCGAGCGCATCGACGAGGCCGGACAGGTGCTGGACGACCGCCGGCATCGGATTGGCCTTCACCGCATAGCTCAGCTTGACCGCCTGCGGCAGCACCGACCGGAGATATCCGACCCGCGACGTGATCAGCTGACGATCATAGGCGAAGAACGGCGTCGTGCCGACGCGTTCGGCCAGACGATCGAGCGAAACGCCGCCGACGGCGAGGCAATCGCCGGCGACCGCAAATTCGACGATGGAGGGGTGTGCGCTCACGAGCTTGCCTTCTCCCTCAGCAGGACCCGGTCGAACTTGCCGTTCGGGTTGGTTGGAATGACGTCCATTTCGATGACCTCCGAAGGCACCATGTATTGCGGCAACCGCTTCCTGAAGGCTGCCAGCAGGGCGGCTGCGTCGAGCGTTTCGGCAACAGGGCTTACGACGAGGACGATGCGTTGCCCGAGCGCTGCGTCCTCCACCCCGAGCGCGACCGCATCACGGACCAGGCCCGTGGCGTAGGCGACCTCCTCGATTTCGGTTGGACTGACGCGGTACCCGGAGGTCTTGATCATCTCGTCCTTCCGCCCGACGAAGAACAGGAAGCCTTCCTCGTCGGCGACGACGGTATCGCCGGAGAAGACCGCGATTTCGGGAGCCCGCCAGCTCGTGTCGACGTCCGGGAGCGGCCGGAAGCGTTCGCCGGTGCGCGCCGGGTCGTTCCAGTAGCCCATGGCCACCAGCGGGCCGCGATGAACGAGTTCGCCGTGTTCTCCGGCCGCGCAGCGCGAGCCGTCCGGCCTGACGACAAGGATCTCGGCGTTCGGAATGGCCTTGCCGATCGAATCCGGCCGGCGGTCTATCTCGGACGGATCGAGATAGGTCGAGCGAAAGGCCTCCGTCAGCCCGTACATCAGGTAGGGCAGCGCCTGCGGGAACAGCGCGCGCAGCCGGTCGAGCGTCGCCTTCGGCATGCGCCCGCCGGTATTGGCGAAATAGCGCAGCCGCGCCGCCACTTCGGGCGGCCAATTGAGCTCGGCAATCTGGATCCAGAAGGGGGGTACGCCGGTGATCCCGGTCACGCCATGCTTTTCGCAGAGCCTTATGACGTCGCCGGCCAGGAGGAAATTCATCAGGACGACATGGGCGCCGGAATTGAAGGCCGTCGTCAGCTGGCTCAGCCCGGCATCGAAGCTGAGCGGGAGCGCGGACAGGATCGTGTCGTCGGGGCTGTTTCCGAGGTAATGGCTGACGCTTTCGGCGCCGACGATCATGTTGCGGTGGGTGAGGACGACCCCCTTCGGCCTGCCGGTGCTGCCCGAGGTGTAGAGGATCGCCGCCATGTCGCAGTCGACCGTCTTCATCTCGGGTTCCGCCCCGGCCCCCGCCGAGAGCAGTTCGGCCCAGCCATGCGTCTCGCGGCCTCCCGCCTGCATCTGTCGGTCGTCGGCATAGGCGTCGTCCACGAGGATGACGTTGCGCAGCTTCTCGTTGTCGGTGACGAATTCCTGGAGTTGGGCGAGGCGGTCGGGCGAGGTGACGAGGACGCGCACATCGCAGTTACCGAGAATGTAGGCGACCTGCTGCGGCCTGAGCAGGGGGTTGACCGGCACGGTGACGCAGCCTGCAGCCGTCGTGCCGAAGATCGCCACGACCGTCTCGATGCGTTTTTCGAGGAAGACCGCGACGCGATCGTCACGACGCAATCCGATCGCACCGAGCGCTGCGGCGAACCTGCCGACCTGCTGCCAGAGTTCGGCATAGGTGCAGGTCACATTCTTGTAGGTCACCGCGGGAGATGCCGCATGGACATGGGCCGCCTGCTGCAGGAGATGGGCCAGGTTGGTCTTGATTGCCGGTCGCATGTATCGTCCCACTCCCACTACCAAGGCACGCAGGTCAGTTCGCTATAGAGGTAGTCGACCTGGCTGGACGACACCCTGCTGCTGCGAAACATCTTGGGTCGCGGCGAAGCCAGCAGGATGGAGTATCGCGGCCTTGAGCAAACGACGCGCGTTTCGGCAAGCGTCACCAGGATGCCGTGATGGGTCAGCAGATGGCTGTAGACATGGCGGGCGACCCGCTGAT
The DNA here is from genome assembly GCF_025780115.1 of Rhizobium sp. TRM96647. NCBI lineage: Bacteria > Pseudomonadati > Pseudomonadota > Alphaproteobacteria > Hyphomicrobiales > Rhizobiaceae > Rhizobium > Rhizobium sp. TRM96647. The sequence continues at coordinate 18,593 of NZ_JAOXHF010000026.1, read as the reverse complement.
ACAGAACCGGATTGCCGACATGAAGGATCGAGGCGAACAGGCGGAGCTTTTTCCGGCTGTCCCTGCGAAACATCACATAGCAGCATTCGCCGTCCGCTATCACCGCGAGGTGATAGGCCGCCGGGGCGCCGGCATGGTCCCGGTAGATCTGCAGGTCGCGGTCGTTCAGGCTCTTTTCGATCGTGGCCGGATCGGAGACGATGCGCAGGCGCTTTCCGAGCCGCGGCCATGGCCAGTTGGGCACGAACGCCGTCGCCGTATCGAGATGCTGGAAATTCAGCCGCGTGTTCAGCGGAACGACGTTGCCGCTCGGCGACAGGTCGGTGAAGGTGTAGCCGTCCTGGGCAAGCATGGCCCTGAGCAACCTGAGACCGTGTGAGCGGTACGGCTCCAGCACGCACCAGGCGGAAAGATTGCAGAAATTCTCCATCCGGTCGTCGACGCGTCGCCGGGAATAGAACGCCACATAGGCGCCGAGCACGCGTCCGCCGTCCACCAGCATGAAACCATGATTGGGCGATGCCGATTGCCACGTCGGGCGGATGGCCGCGGCCCATGCCGACGGCGACAGCCGGCTGTTCAGTTCGGCATGAAGAAAAGCGGCAACGCGTTCCACGTCACCGGGCGTGATCGGGCATATCTCGATGTTTTCGGCGACCGATCTGAACTCAGAGTGTGACACTGTCCGCCAATTCCTTCGCAATCTTCCCCAACCGGTCGCCTGCGCTTAGTCCAGATATTTATAGCCACCTGCCGAACCGAAGGTAGTTCGACAAAAGTTCAGGTCCCTATCCCCATTGCCGACTGGAGCGTTACGGTTTGCTGGTCGTATGGTCGATCTCGCCGTCTTTGCGGATACGAACGGGAGGCTACGATATTCATGAGGCATCACGTCCCGATCCCCGTCGAAAGTCCGCATGCGCGGTCTGCCCGGCAATATCCTGTTCTGTCGGAGACCGGTCGATGATCAGCGTCATCGTCCCGCATCTCGACCAGGCGGAGGCGTTGCGTTCGTGCCTCGCCTCGTTGCGCGCCCAGACCGGTCTCCGCCAGGAGGCCGAAATCATCGTTGTCGACAACGGATCCAGGGTGCTCCCTGTCGAGACCTGCTCCGCCTTCCCCGGCGTCACACTGCTGTCGCAGCCGGTGCCGGGGCCGGGGCCGGCGCGCAATCTCGGCGTCGCGAGCGCGAAGGGCGACATCCTCGCCTTCATCGACGCCGACTGCATCGCCGGAAGCGGCTGGCTTGCCGAGATCGGGCGCTGCTTTTCGGCGCAAGCGGATTTCGCGATCCTGGGCGGCGACGTGCGGATCGCCTGTGCCGACCCGAACAGGCTGACGCTTCTGGAAGCCTATGAGAGCGTTTTCGCCTACCGGATGAAGGAATATATCGCCAAGCAGGGCTTTACCGGCACCGGCAATCTGGCGGTGCGTGCGGAGGTCTTTGCAGCCGTCGGCCCGTTCGGCGGCATCGAGATCGCCGAGGATCGCGACTGGGGGCAGCGCGCCCTACGGCTCGGCTACCGGACCCACTATCTCCCCGACATGATCGTCTATCATCCGGCGCGAAAGACGTTCGCCGAGCTCGCCAAGAAGTGGGAGCGGCATACGGCGCACGATTTCGTGCGGATTCAGTCGCAGCGCGGATGGCGGCTGCGATGGATCCTGCGCAGCCTGGCCATCGCGGCCTCCCCCGTAGCCGAACTCCTCAGGATCGGCCGGACCGACCGGCTGAAGGGCTTGCGCTCGCGCGCCCTCGCCTTCATCGGTGTCGTGTTCGTCCGCTGCTACAGGTTCTGGATCATGCTGGCGCTCGCCTTCGGCGCCAGCGCCCCGGCATGGAGCGCCCGCTGGAACCGGGCGTAGAGCGCAAGCCGGTCATGCTCCTGCACGACGGCGGAGCCGATATTCCATGGCCGCCTCACGCTCCGGAAGCGTGAGGCGAATTCTTACTGCAACCCTGAAGCGGAAGCCTTGCCCGGTTGCGTCAGCCGAGCGTTGCCGCCACGCGGCCGGCGATCATCGACAGGGAGACGGCGCCGGCATCGGGATGACCGATGCTCCTTTCGGCGAGGGGACGGGCACGCCCGAGCTTCGGCGTCAGCTGTGCGGTCGCATCCGCTGCAGACTTCGAGGCGGCAGCCGCATCGGCCCAGGCGGCCGGCAGCGCCTTGCCGGCGGCAAAGCTCTTCTCCAACGTTTCGACGAAGGGCACGAGCGCATCGACCAGCGTCTTGTCGCCGACCTTGGCGCCGCCGAGACTGGAGACGCTGTCCAGCGCCAGGCGTGCGCCCTTGACGACGGCGGCGCCTTCGGCCTCCGTCTCGTCGTTGAGCGCACTGCTCCACGACCGCAGCAGCAGGCCCCAGATCGCGCCGGAGGTGCCACCGGCACGGTCGGCCCAGGCGTCACCCGCGGCAGCGAGCACACTCGCCGTTCCGGCGCCGGCAGTGCTGGCCGCCTTCGCCGCGTCGAGTGCGGCGGCCGCGCCGCGGGCCATGCCCTGGCCGTGATCGCCGTCGCCGGCGCGCGCGTCGATGAGGCCGAGTTCTTCCTCGGCATCGTGCAGCAGGGCCGAGATCTCGCCGAAGATGCGGGCGATGCAGGCACCGCCTCGCTTGCCCTCTTCGGTCGCGGCCGGATACTGCGCCGGGCCGTCCTCGTCGGCGAGGACGTCGGTGGCGGGCACGGTTGCGATCGCCTCGCCACGGCGCAGGACCGGCGTGTCGCACGGCGCCGTCCAGTAGGTCTCGAGTTCATCGTCGAGCCACAGCAGCGTCAGCGAGCAGCCCTGCATGTCGAGGCTGGTCACGTATTCGCCGGCCTCCGGCGCCACGACCTCGAGCCCCGCCTCCTTCAGCCGCGCTGCGACCGCCGTCCAGAGCACGAACAATTCTTCATACTTCGTCGAACCGAGGCCGTTCAGGACGGCGCCGACCCTGACCGTGCCCGCGGGGCGCTCGGCCAGCAGCTTGTCGGTCAAGAGCTTGGCAAGATCGTTCGCCGGGACGATCGCCTCCTCGCGAATGCCCGGTTCGCCATGGATGCCGAGGCCCAGCGCCATCTGGCCTTTCGGCACGGTGAACAAGGGATGGCCGGCACCCGGCAGGGTGCAGCCGTCGAAGGCGACGCCGAAAGAGACGGTGCGATCGTTGGCATGGCGCGTGATGCGTTCGACCTCGTCCAGCGAGAGCCCCGCTTCCGCGGCCGCACCGGCGATCTTGAAGACCACGAGGTCGCCGGCGATGCCGCGGCGCTTGGCCGGCGTCTCCGCCGATGCGCTGGCGACGTCGTCCGTCACCGGAACGATGCGGACATCAATACCTTCGGCGCGCAGGCGCTCGGCGGCGACGCCGAAGTTCAGCACGTCGCCGGCATAGTTGCCGAAGCCGAGCAGGATGCCGCCGCCGCGATGGGCCTTGCGGCAGACGCGCGCGACCGCCGCAGTCGACGGCGAGGCGAAGACGTCCCCGGCGACCGCCGCGTCGGCGAGACCCGGGCCGATATAGCCGGCAAAGGCCGGATAGTGACCGGAGCCACCGCCGACGACGACGGCGACCTTGCCCTCCGGCACGGCCGTCGAGCGGACCACCCCGCCCTTCACCGGGCGAACGAAGCGGCTGTAGAGAGCCGCGAAACCGGCCAGCGCCGTCGTTGCAAACTCTTCCGGGGCGTCGAAAATCGTCGTCATGGGCGAAATCCTCGTCAGCGCGGCAGAATGCGCCGCAGATAATCACGATTGGTGGCCGCGACCGACAGACCGTCGCCGCCGTAATGTTCGCACAGGAAGGGGCTGGCATAGCCATGCGCCAGCGCCATGCGGATGGCGGCGCGATAGTTGATGATGCCCGATTCCAGCGGCGCGGGGTGGGTCATGATTGCACCGGACGCCGGATCTTCCATGCGCGTATAGTTCTTGACGTGCCAGAACTTCGCATAGGGCGCAACCTTCGCCATCATCTGCTGCCAATGCTCGACCGGCCGGTGCAGGCGAATGAGATTGCCGAGATCGGCGTTTATGCCGACATTGTCGAGCCCGACTTCCTCGACGAACCGGACCGAGCTGTCTGCTGTGCCGAGATAGGTGTCCTCGTACATCTCGAGCGAAACCTCGATGCCGAGCTCCTCGGCATGACGGCCGAGTTCGCGGATGCGGGAGACGGCCTTCTGCCAGATCGCCGGATCGTCCGGGTTCCTCGCGCCGTCGACGGTCCAGAACCACAGCACCTGCTTCTGCGCCTCGGTCAGCGGCTCGAACAGGCCGAAGGAGACGGCGCTGGCGCCGATCGCGCTCGCGGTATCGATGACGCGATGACCGTAGGCCAGGTACTCATCGCCGTGCGCCGCATCGATCACGCTGCGCCTGGATGTGGAGATCGCGGGGACCGAAAGTCCGAGCGATCGCGTCAGGGCCATGAAGCTCTCCAGCCGCGACGGCGACAGGTCGGCGAGCCGCAGCCAGCTGTCGGTCGGGTCGAGCTCGGTGAAGCCGGCCTCGACGATGTCGGCCAGCGTTGCGGCCCACTCCTCGACGGACTGGTCCTGAACGGAGCGGCCGTCCGGCAACAGGTTCGGATACTGGATCATGGCGGCCGCGATCGGCCAGGTCTCGTTGTTCCACTTTCGCGGCGTCGCGTTCATCGCAACCTCCCTCGTTTCCACAGGATCGGCAGGCGGGCCGGTTAGACGGCCGGCTTGCCGTCGTGATCGATCCCGGCCGGGTCGTTCGGGCGACGGCGCGCCAGGCCGAGCAGCCAGAAGGCGAGCGGCGACAGCAGCAGCGACAGTCCGATCAGCATCAGGACGCTCACCAGGCCATTCGACCAGAAGATGGACAGGTTGCCGCCGGACATCAGCATGGACTGGCGGAAGGCATCCTCGGCCTTGTCGCCCAGCACCATCGCAAGGACGAGCGGCGCCAGCGGATAGTCGAGCTTCTTGAAGACGTAGCCCAGCATGCCGAAGGCAAGCACCAGCCACATGTCGGAAATCGAATTGCCCACCTGGTAGGCGCCCGAAAGGATGACGGCGACGATGACCGGGCCGATGATCGAGAACGGAATCCGCAGGATCGAGGCATAGAGCGGTACGGTGGCAATGACCAGGACCACGGCGACGATGTTGCCGAGATACATGGAGGCGATCAGGCCCCAGACGAAGTCCGGCCGGTCGGTGAAGAGGGTCGGGCCGGGGGTGAGGCCCCAGATCATCAGCCCGCCCATCATCACGGCGGCCGTGGCCGAACCCGGAACGCCCAGCGCCAGCATCGGCAGCAGCGCGGAGGTGCCGGCGGAGTGATCGGCCGTCTCCGGCGCCACGATGCCACGCGGATCGCCCTTGCCGAACTGCGACTTGTCGCGTGCCGAACGGCGGGCGACGCCGTAACTCATGAAGGAGGCCGCCGTCGGACCAGCCGGGGTGATGCCCATCCAGATGCCGATCAGCGTGGAGCGCGCGATGGTGAACCAGTAGCGCGGCATCTCGATCAGCGTGCGGCCGATCTCCACGAGGCGGACGCGCGCCTTGATGCCCTCGAAGCGCAGCCCCTCCTCGGTGGTCAGGAGCAGCTCGCCGATCCCGAACAGGCCCATGACGGCGATCAGGAACGAGACGCCCTTAATCAGTTCGGGAATGTCGAAGGTCAGGCGCAGGTTGCCGGAGATCGTGTCCATCCCGACCGAAGCGAGCGCAAAGCCCATCATCATCGAGACCAAGGTCTTGAACGGCGACTGTGCGCCCATCGAGATGAAGCTGGCGAAGGCGAGGAAATAGACGGCGAAGTATTCCGGCGAGGAGAAGCGTAGCGCGAAATTCGCCACCCAGCCGGACAGGAGCGTGATCATGACGACGCCGGCAAGCGCGCCGAGGCCGGCGGAGACGAAGGCAAGCGTCAGCGCGCGGCTCGCCTCGCCCTTCTTGGCCATGGGATAGCCGTCGAAGGTGGTGGCCACCGAGGAGGGTTCGCCGGGGATGTTGAAGATGATCGACGTGGTCGAGCCGCCGAAGAGCGCGCCCCAGTACATGCAGGACAGCAGGATGATCGCCGAGATCGGATCCATCGAGAAGGTCAGCGGGAGGAGCAGCGACACGCCGTTGGGCGCGCCGAGGCCGGGCAGCACGCCCACCAGGATGCCGAGCGTGACGCCCAGCATCATCAGGAGAATGTGGTTCCAGCTCAGGACGTGGGCGAACCCGTCCATCAGCAATCCGATGTTTTCCATGTCTTTCCTCCAAAGACAGCCGGCGCGAGGATCAGTAGATCCCGAACCACGCCTCGACCGGCCCCTTCAGCAGAGGAACCTTGAAGCCGATTTCGAAAATGACGAAGAAGAAGAGCGAGACGGCGATGCCCACGGGCAGGCCGATCCACCATTTGTAGCGGCCCTGGAAGATCATCGTGCCGGCGATGTAGAGCGCTGTGCCGACGTAGAGGCCAAGGAAGGTCGAGACGGCCGCGAAGGCGACCAGCGGCAGGAAGAAGCCGAGAACCGCCCTGAAGCGAGCGGCGTCGACGAAGATCTCGCCGCTGCCGCGATGCTTGACGAGCGCGGACACTAGGTTGGCCAGGCTTCCGAAGGCGATCAGCAGGCCGATATAGAAGGGGAAATAGCCCGCATCCGGACCCATCTCGGTCCAGCCGGCGCCGGCCTCGATGGAGCCGTAGCACACGGCGACGCCGAAGGCGCCGGTCAGGAGGGCGACGCCTGCCTCCATGACGAAGCGCGGCAGTCCCTTTTCACCATGTTCTTGCATCGATTGAGCCTTTCGAACGGGTTGCGGACGCCCGAAGGCGTCCGCACTGACCTTGGGAGGATCAGTTGGCCAGCCAGCCTTCGCGCTTGAGCACTTCGCTGACGGAGGTCTCGTCGCTCTTGATGAAGGTCGTCAGCTGCTCTCCGCTCATATAGGCCGGAGACTGCGAGGTGTCTGCGAGATACTTGGCCCATTCCGGCGTTTCGGACACCTTCTTCAGAACGTCGGAATAGAACTGGACGACATCCGGCTCGACGCCGGCCGGCAGCCAGACCGTGCGCGGCATGGAGTAGTTCTCGATGGCGATGCCGCTTTCCTTGCAGGTCGGGATATCGGACCAGCCCTTGTCGCCGGCGACCTTGGTATCGCTCTTCAGCTTCTCGGCCTTGAAGACGCAGAGCGGCTTGACCATGCCCGCCTGCCACTGGCCGAGGTTCTCGCTCGGATTGTTGACGTTGGCGGCGATATGGTCGCCGGCCAGCTGGACGGCCGCCTCGCCGCCGCTCTTGAACGGGATGTAGCCGAGCTTGGCGCCGGATGCATCGTTGATCATCGAGGTCAGAATCTGGTCGACATCCTTCGACTGGCTGCCGCCGACCTTCATGTCCGCATCCTTCGCCTTGGCGACGAAATCGGCAGCGGTGTTGAATTCGGAATTGCCGTTGACCCAGAGAACGAACTCGTCGGCTGCGAGCGCCGAAACCGGGATGAGGTCTTCCGACTTGTAGGGAACCTTAGCGCGGATGGGCAGGAGGTAGGCATTGTTGGTGCCGAAGGCGAGCTTGTAGGCGTCGCCCTTGTAGCCCGCGGTATAGACGAAGCCTTCCGCGCCGCCGGCGCTGCCCTTGTTGGTGACGACGACCGGGGCCTTCATCAGCTCATACTTGGCGATGATCGCCTGGATCGTGCGGGCGAAGATGTCGGTGCCGCCACCGGGGCCGGCGGTCACGACGAACTCGACCGGGCGGTTGGGCTCGAAGGCATGCGCCGGGGCGACAACGCCGAGTGCAGCCGCGACGACGCATGCGAGGGACAGGCTTCTTTTCATAGTCAACTCCTCCGTTTGACGATACGGCACGAGACCTCCTCCATGCCGCTATTGGTGAAAACCGATGGAAATCAGGCAGCGGCAGAAATTGCCGATGCACGCCTGGCCATGCGGGCGGCGAGCAGGATCGCCTCGCGGCTGGCGCCGACGTCGGCGATCCCCTTGCCCGCGATATCGTAGGCGGTGCCATGGGCCGGCGTGCACAGCGGGAAGGGCAGACCACCCATCATCGTCACGCCCTTGTCGAAGCCCATGAGCTTCATCGCGATCTGGCCCTGATCGTGATACATGGTCAGCACCGCGTGGAAGCCCTCCTTGAGGGCGCGCAGGAACACGGTGTCGGCCGGGAACGGCCCGTCGACGTCATAGCCGCGGGCCTTCGCCTCGGCGACGGCCGGCTCGATGATGTCGATCTCTTCCATGCCGAAGCTGCCGCCGTCGCCCGCATGCGGATTGATACCGGCAACGGCGATCTTCGGGTTGTCGTAGCCGGCGCTCTTCAGGCAGGCCTGCGCCAGCTCGAGTTCGCCGAGGATACCGTCCACGGAAATCGCCGACGCCACTTCCGAAAGGGGGATGTGCGAGGTGACGCGCGCGTTCCAGACCTTCTCCAGGACATTGAACTCGCGAACCTTGCCCTCGAAACCCAGCACATCGGCGACGAAGCGGATTTCGTCGTCATAGCCCGGATAGGCAAAGCGCATGGCCTTCTTGTTGAAGGGGGTGAAGCAGACCGCCTGGGCGCCGCCGCGATGGGCAAGCTTCAGCGCCTCGCGGAAATTGTGGGTGGCGAAGGTGCCGCCGGCAAGCGTCGCCTCGCCGCGCGTCACGTCCGCCGGGTCGAGATTCTTCAGGTCAACGAAGACGTGCCGGTCGGTGCCGGCCTTGTCGGCGCCTTCCAGCGTGGCGCTTTCGAGCGAGAGCGTCAGGCCCGCGGCCTTCGCGCCTTCGTCGAGGATGCGGCGATCACCAATGGCAATGATGTGTGCCGCGGCGCGGACCTCGTCCAACGCGAGGATGCGCGCGGTCAGTTCCGGGCTGATACCGGCCGGATCGCCCATGGCGAGCGCGATAACGGGACGTGCATCGTTTGCGCCGTTCGTTGTCATGATGATGTTCCTCCTCGTCATGCCTTGTGACGGCACACATACGGCATTCAAAACGCTGCATCAAGTCTTTTGTATTCTGCATGCAGCATTTTCCATTGACGCCGCTTTGCGGTATTGCCATGGTCGCTGAGGTCGTGTTGGGAGAATCGCTGACGCGCGTCAGAACGCGGAGCAGACACGGTGGAAAGACAAAAGATGGACGAAATCAACACCTTGGACCGACCGGCTGTGGGTGGCCCCGGCCCTATCCGCCGTACCGCACTGCACGACACGCTCGTCAACCACCTGCGCGACATGATCATCGAGGGCAACCTCGAGCCGGGCACGCGCCTGCATGAGGGCCAACTCGGCGAGCAACTCGGCGTATCACGCACGCCGCTGCGCGAGGCGATCAAGTATCTGGCGAGCGAGGGCCTGGTCGAACTGGTGCCCAGCCGCGGGGCGATCGTGAAACGGTTCAGCGGCAAGGACGTGCAGGACATGCTGACGGTCCTGCGCAACCTCGAGGAACTGGCCGGCAAGCTCGCCTGCCAGCTTGCGAGCGACGCCGAGATCGCCCATGTCCGCGCCCTGCACGACGAGATGGTCCGGCGGTACAAGGCGGCGGACCGGCTGCAATACTATAAGCTGAACCAGGACATCCACACGGCGATCGTCCGGCTGGCGCAGAACGCCACGCTTGCCGACATCCACCAGATGCTCCAGACCCGGCTGAAGCGCATTCGCTTCATCGGCCACGAGGGGCCGGAGAAATGGGCCGCCGCCGTCGCCGAGCATGAAGAGATGATCTCGGCGCTGGAGGCCCGCGACCCGGCGCGGCTGTCGGACGTGCTCGGCCGCCACCTGGCAAATGCTTGGGAACGGGTCCGCAGCGCCCTTTAAGGGCAGGATACCGATCGCCGCCTTTCACCGCCCGGAATGTCGTTCAGCACTGCCGGCACGCGAGGCTGTCTCGTAACGGTACCCGAACCAATGGCCCGGCCTTTACTCCGCCGTAGCAAAGCGACCGAAATTCTCTCGTCGGCTGCCGGGGCGGCAGGTGAGAGAAGGCGCTTCCGAAAGTTCGGCAAGACCCGGCGGATGACATCAAATGCAAAGGGGCGGCCCGGCTGGACCGCCCCTTCAAAGGATTGTCTTCGGCTTCCGCCGATACGGATCGACCCCGTCAGCCTTCGCGTTCGCCGGTGAAGTTCAGCAGCAGCTGGAAGATGTTGACGAAGTTCAGGTAGAGCGACAGCGCGCCGAAGACGGCGAGCTTCTGCTGGCTTTCCTGGTCGTAGTTGTCGGCATACTGCTCCTTGATGTTCTGGGTGTCCCAGGCAGTCAGGCCGACGAAGACGACGATGCCGATGACCGAGATGGCGAACTGCAGGGCGCTCGAACCGAGGAAGATGTTGACGATCGAGGCGATGACGACACCGATCAGGCCCATGATCAGGAACGATCCGAACTTGGACAGGTCGCGCTTGGTCACGTAGCCATAGAGGCTGGTGGTGCCGAACATGGTCGCGGCGATAAAGAACGTCCGCGCGATGCTGGCTCCGGTGAAGACCAGGAACACCGAGGCAAGCGACAGGCCCATCACGGCGCAGAAGGCCCAGAACGTCATCTGCGCCGCGGACGCCGACATGGTCTGGATGCGGAACGAGAAGAAGAAGACGAAGGCCAGCGGCGCCAGCATCACCACCCATTTCAGCGGCGACGAGAAGATCGGCACATAGAGCGCCGGCGTCGTGCCGACGATGAAGGCGACAAGGCCCGTGACCACGAGCCCGAGGCCCATGTAGTTGTAGACGCGGAGCATGTGCTGCCTGAGGCCCTCGTCGAAGGCCGCGGCGGACGTCTGGCTGAAGCCGCCGAAGCGGCCCTGGTTCGGATACATATGGTTCTCCTTTGATGATCAGTAGAGGGTATTCTTGAGAAGCTCGGCCTCGTCGGCGAGGCCGGTGCCGGGGGTGCTGGACACGACGGCATAGGCGACGTCGCCGATCTGCCACCAGGCAGCCTCCGCATCCTTGAGGTTGATGTCCGTCACGCTCTCGACGGCGAAATGGCCCGGACGGACGGCGAACAACGAAATCCGGGTGCCGTCGCCGGTGCTGATGCTCATCTCGACGCTCGGCCCATAGCCAGACGGGAAGATCTGCACGTCGGTGACCGTCCAGCCCTCCGGCAGCTCGGGCATGACGATCGCCGTCGCCGCCCGGATATCGTCGCGGTCGTAGGTCTTCGCCTGCGGTTGCGACGGCATGTTCTTTCTCACGAGCGCCGTCTGGTGCGCGCGCACGGCCTGTTCGACGAAGGCGGGTGGAGGAACCGACGCGTTGACCTCGCGCGCGCCGAGCGGTCCTATCGACGAATGGGCGAACCAGCCGGCCGAAACGAGCAGGCCGACCGCCGCCACCCGCCGGATGGCCATCCACATGCGCCGGCCCGCCAGCCCCGAGGACAGATGGCGGGCAGCCTCGCGGGTTTCGGGTCGGCCGGTCACGACGTCCGCGGCAACGGCGAGCCGCAGGGTGGTTCTCAGGCCGAGGTCGGCCATGACACGGGCGGCGACGTCCGGATGGCGCGCCAGATAGGTCTCGACCCTCAGGCGGCCGTCCGCATCGAGCTGGTTGTCCACGTAGGCGTCGAGATCGGTATCGAGAATGGTAGCGGTGTCAGTCATCGCCGTCTCCCACGAGCCTCAGATGATAGGGTTGTCCCGGTCCGTCCTCGAACGACCGCAGCCGTGCCCGCGCCCGCGAGACGCGCGACATCAGCGTTCCGACGGGAACGCCCAGCACATCGGCCGCCTCCTGGTAGGAAAGGTCCTCCACGGCGACGAGATGCAGGGCCTCGCGCTGTTCCTCCGGTAGCTGCAGGAACGCCTCACGGACCTGGCGCAGCCGGACGGCGTGCTCCTGCGTCGCCGGATAGGCCTGCTCGACCTCGACCGCTGCCGCATCCTGCCGGCGCCGGCGGGCCAGAGAGGAACGCAGCCGGTCAATATGGGTGTTATGGACGATCGAAAGCAGCCAGTTGCGAAGGCTGGCGCCGCTCCGGAACGTCGAGCGCCGCTCGTAGGCCTTCACCAGGGCGTCGTGGACAAGGTCTTCGGCATCCGAGGAATTGCGGACGAGCGAGCGCGCATAGCGGCGCAACGTGCCGAGCTGTTCGATGACGTCGAAGGGCCGTCCATTCCGATCCATACCCGCATATACGGAACCGGGGCGCGATGTCTTCCATCCCCCGGCAACTTTTTTTGGACAATGCCGTCGGCCATCATCGGCCTGCCGCTCTCGCGGACCTCCGGGCAAGCGGGCGAAGGCGCAGCACGCCCGCCGTGCGAGAGCTCGCTTTCGATCGCAATTTTCGGTGAATAACTCGCTTTTCCCGGCTCTTCCGCCCGACGCCGGAATTGACAGCCGACAGAATTATGACAACCATCGACGTATTATTCGATCAATATACGTTACCGACGTAATTTTCGGTGAATATTGCTGACCGGATGCCTGCAATCATCCTTTGGGTGATGGGAATCTGGTTATGTTGCTATAGGCTTAGCCGGCTCGAACGCCTGCCTGCCCCGCACTGCAAGACAGCCCGGGAACTCCGGCTGCCCTCGCTCTCCCCCAAAAGACGTAGCGTCCTACCTCTTCCGACGAGGCCCCTATAACTCAATGCGGTAGCCCGCTTGCCGGCACCATGCGGGCGAATGCGACTGCCGTGGCGAATACCCCGCTATGCAAGAACGTTATTATCGGGTAAATAAGCTATACCTCATACATAATATTCAAGTTTAATAACCGTGAATGAAAGCGCAGTTCGGGGCCTATAAATATAGTTGGGGCTAGCACGCATTATCCACTGCACCTCTGCGAGACAGGGGAGGATAGGTGTGCGTTGTAGGGAGTAAAATAGCTATGAACTCAGCAATGATGTCTAACGGCAAGGAAATAGCAGGCAGTCTCATTCATCCCCTCGCACTTGATCCTTCCAATTCTTCTCATGCAAAGGTGTTCGAAGGGGTCAATGTTGCCAGAGAACGATCTCTCCTGATCATCGACAATAGAGCGCTGGACCGGCAATGCCTTGCCCAGTGTATCTCCGCACACAAGATTGACATGGATGTCGTCGCTTTCGGCTCCATGGAAGAGTGGAAGCGCAAGCGCCAGGACTATCCGCCGCTTGCTGCCATCCTGCTCAACGTAGGCGGTCGCAAGATCGTCGAGCCTTCCGTCTCCGAAGAGATCAAGAAGCTCGCAGCCGAGTTCGAGGCACCGATCATCGTATTGGCGGATACGGACGATCTTGCCCAGATCATGAAAGCCCTGGAGTGCGGAGCCAAGGGCTACATCCCGTCTTCTGTCAGCATCGACGTGTGCATCGAGGCGATCGCCTTGTCTCTGGCGGGAGGCATCTTCGTTCCGGCGAGCAGCGTCTTCGCCATGCGCCAGGTCCTCGAAACCGGCAGCCCGGTCGCCCGTCCGCTGGCCGGCATGTTCACCGCCCGCCAGGCCGAAGTGGTCGAAGCCCTTCGTCGCGGCAAGGCCAACAAGATCATTGCCTATGAACTGAACCTGCGCGAGAGCACGGTGAAGGTCCATATCCGCAATATCATGAAGAAGGTGAAGGCCACCAACAGGACCGAAGTCGCCTACAAGATCAACGATCTCTTCCCGGTCGACTTCTCCGCCGACACTGCAAGCCGGCTGGAACACTGAGGGTTACCGGCCCGTGGCTGCGGGCCGTTCGTCCATACCTTTCTTCCCGATCTGCCAGTTTCCGGGCTCCCCTCGCGGAGCCCGGATGCGTTTTGAGCGGCCCGCTGTGGTGATCCTGGTCCGCCGTTGTCTTTCGCGGCCTGCTGTTTTTAAGACGGTTCGGGAGGTGTCCGCACACAACCAACCCTGAGATCCCCGTTCTCGTCTCGTGTGCTCGGGAGCCGCCCGATGGGCAAGCCGTCTTCAAATCTTGCGTATCTGCCTTGGCCGGACTTGGCTGCCCGGCCAGGCGTTTCGAAAGGCATGTGTCCGTTGTGAACCTGCTCAATCAGCGGCAAGGCAAACCCCCGCACCGGGGCGCACCCCCTTTCTAGAGACCGGTCCCCCGGATCACCACCAGTGGCGTCCTGGACAGGATCCAGAGATCGGTGGCGAAGGACATCATGCCGAAGTAGCGCGTATCGTGGGTCGCCCGTTCTGCGAAGCTGCAGCCGTTGCGCACGCTGATCTGCCACAGCCCGGTCAGGCCCGGACGCATCTGGAAATAGGACGTGCCCGGATATTGCGAGCGCTGTTCGGGCAGCATCGGCCGCGGTCCGACCAGGCTCATGTCGCCGCGGAAGACGTTCCACAGCTGCGGCAGTTCATCGAGCGAGTACTTGCGCAGATACCGGCCCATCGGGGTAATGCGCGGGTCGGCCTTCAGCTTCTGCGTCAGCTCCCACTCGATGCGGGCCGCGATGTTCCCGGCAAGATAGTCCTGAAGCCGCTGGTCCGCCTTCGGCACCATCGTGCGCAGCTTCCAGAGCTTGAAAATCCGTCCGTCCTTGCCGATGCGCGGCTGGCAGAAGAATGCCGCCTGCCCGTCCAGCCTGACGAGCAGGGCCAGCACGCCGACCACGATCAGCACGACAGGCGCGATCGCGAGGGTGAAAAGGATATCGAACAGTCGCTTCGACGACAGATAGACAGATCGCGAGCCCGATACCCGGGCCTGTGACGCCGATTGGGTCGCAATCCCAGGCGAATAGGGCAGGTGGTCTTTCGACATTATAGCCTCCGCGTACGCTGCACAGAGCCGCAAGCGTCCGGGCCATTGCGGCACACAAGAAGGCTCGGCGCCGGCAGTAAATACCGGTCCGCTGGGCTTCAGGTGGTTCGAAGGCGCTTGAGCAAGACTATATTAACCATATGAAATGGCGTCTCAATAAATCCCCGTTAGCCAATTCGATCTAGGTTATCGGGATGATCACCCTGTACGTCGTTCGGTAGTGTTCGGTGAGCGTTTCGGGGTAGGAAACGTGCCGCCGCGGCGGTCCATTGCGCCCTCCCTGGCGCGGGCACTCGCAAGGAAGCCTCCTCTCGGACAAGGGGTCGGGCACGTCGGTGGGAGCCGGCACCGCCAGCGATCGACGCATGGAGGATGCCCGACGTGGAGCCATGCCGGCGCTTGCCGTTGCACTGTCGTCCACGCAGATCGCGTCAACCCTGCCCGGAGATAGTGTCCCCACGCGCGCGGAACGCCGCAGCGGACGATGGCGCCCTGCACCTGCCGGCCAGCGGCGGCGCGACGGAAGTCGATTTCTTCCCGAATCTCTCCTTACATAAGGCCCTGCAGAATGACCGCGCCGGGCTGGCCGCGCGGGGCGCTGCCTGTTTCGGGACTCGCGACCGCCGGCGGCGATAAGGCATAGGGCGAGCGCGACTACCCAAATGGGTTACCGCGCGCCGATCGCGCGACCGCCGCACCCACCATTGACGATCTATCGTGCGATGCGCAGCCGCCAGAGAATGGCGGTCAGGCAATGGGGCCCCTCTGGCGTTGCACGTGGATTCCTAATGAACAGCTTGGACTTGCGGTTCTATCTCTCCCTGCTGATCAGGCGGTTGCCGCTTGTGCTGGCGATCGCCATTTCCTTTGCGGTGCTGATCGCCGGTGCTGCCTATATGCTGCCGACGAAATTCCGGGCCAGCTCGAAGATCCTCGTGGAATCGCCGCAGATACCATCCGAGCTCGCCCGGTCCTCGGTCGCGATCGGGCCGGCGGAGCAGGTGCAGATCCTGCAGCAGCAGATTACCACCCGCGACGACCTGCTGGCGCTCGCCGACCGGCTGAACCTCTATGCGAATGCCGAGATACCGCCGCTGCCGGAAGACATCGTCGAGGACATGCGCTCGCGGATCTCCATCGAGGAGGTGCTGGTCGATACGCAGGGCCGCAGCATGAGCGCGGTGATCTTCGACGTGTCCTTCACCTCGGGCGATCCGGTGCTTGCCGCGCGGATGGCAAACGAGCTGGCCAACATGATCCTGGCGCGCAACCAGCGCCAGCGAACAGACCGCGCCGGCAACACGCTGCAGTTCTTCAGCCAGGAAGTCGCCCGGCTCGGCACGCAACTGAGCAAGCTGGAAGCCGATATCCTGAAGTTCAAGACCGAGAACAAGGACACGCTGCCGGAGAGCATCGATTTCCGCCGCACCCAGCAAAGCAACCTGCAGGAGCGGCTGGGGTCGCTGGAGCGGGAGGAATCCGACCTGCGCTCGCGCCGCATCAACCTGATCGCGACCTATACGAATACGGGACGCATCTCCGATGCGGCTCCCCTGACGCCGGAACAGCAGATGCTGGCCGACCTCAACCGCGCGCTCGCCGAACAGCTTGCGATCTTCTCCGAATCGAGCCCGAACATCTCGGCGCTACGGGCCCGTATCGCGGCATTGCAGGCGAAGCTGCTGGCCCGGGAGCCGAAGGCGCTTGCCGACAGCAAGAGCGATCCGCGGCAGCGGGACGACATGACGTTCGGGCTCGACCTCCAGCTCTCCGACATCGACCAGCGGCTCGAGGCGATCACGCGAGAGCGGGTCTCGACCGCGCAGAGCATCGACGAACTGACCCGGTCGATCACGGCAACGCCGGCCAGCGAAACCGTCCTGACCGCGCTGGAGCGCAATCGGGCCAACGTCCAGACGCAATATAACGAGGCGATCGCCCGGCGCGCGGAGGCCTCGACGGGCGAACAGATCGAGATGCGGTCCGACGGCGGTCGCGTCTCCATACTCGAGGCGGCAACACCGCCGCTCGAACCGATCAACAAGAAGCGCCTGAAGATCATGGCGCTCGGGCCGGTGGCGGGCCTCGGGCTCGGCCTCGGCGTGGCGCTCCTCCTGGAGATGCTGAACAGGACCATTCGCCGCCCGGTGGAACTGGCCAAGCTGCTGCAGGCGCAGCCATTGGCGACCATTCCCGAGATAGCACCGGTGCGCAGCGGCAAGCGCAAGCGCGGGCTCACGGCGCTGGTTTCCGCCTGTTTCCTCGCACTGCATTGTTTCACGGTCCCGCTCGAGCACCTGTTGCAGCGGTTTCTTTCGGGAGTGGCCTGATCATGCCGTCCAGCCTTGACATCCATCGCGACCAGACCTTCGTCATCGGGAACTAGGCCATGGAGCAGATACCCGCCCCCCTTCAGGAAGCCATGCGGTTCCGCAGCGCCGACCGATTGGCCGAGCAGACCGTCCAGGCCTGCGCGCGCTTCGAGCAGGAGATGGTCTGGGAGAGCCTTCCCATGCTGACGGTGAACCCCCAGATCGCCGAGCGCAGCCGCATCGTGACGTTCGCGCGTTCGGATCCGGCGCATGTCGCCTTCGACATGCTGCGCACCCGGTTGTTGCAGACGCTGCGCCAGCATGGCTGGACCTCCGTCGCCATCACCTCGCCGACGCCGTCCTGCGGAAAATCGCTGGTCGCGCTCAACCTCGCCTTCTGCCTCGCCAACCAGAGGGACTGCAACACGGTACTGATGGACCTGGACCTGAGGCAGCCGCAGATCGGCCAGATGCTGGGGGCAAGGAACAATGCTTCGATGGAGGATCTCCTCAACGGCCGTTGCGAGTTGCGCTCGGTGATGCAGCGCTACGGGGAAAACCTCGCGATCGGCATGAACAGCCGGCCGGTCAAATATTCGGCCGAGTTGCTGCAGAGCAT
This sequence comes from Rhizobium sp. TRM96647, assembly GCF_025780115.1. Classification (NCBI taxonomy): domain Bacteria; kingdom Pseudomonadati; phylum Pseudomonadota; class Alphaproteobacteria; order Hyphomicrobiales; family Rhizobiaceae; genus Rhizobium; species Rhizobium sp. TRM96647. The sequence goes on along the minus strand of NZ_JAOXHF010000026.1, from coordinate 992 downwards.
GGACGCCGCCAAGGCGCTTCGGGACATGCGCAAGCGGCTGAACCCGCACGTGATCCTGTACGACCTGCCGCCGATGCTCTCGCGCGACGACGTGACCGCGTTCCTGCCGAACGTCGATTGCGCCATCCTCGTGGTCGGAGCCGAAAAGAGCACCATCGAGGACGTCGACGCCTGCGAACGCGATCTGGCCGAACGATCGAACGTTGCCGGCGTGGTGCTGAACCGGTGCCGGTACGGCCCGGGCTACTGACGCCTGCAGCGAGGATAGCAGGCCGTTTCCGATCACAGGCCGGCGTGCGGAAACCTGCTTGCAGAACCTGACAATCCCGTCCTGATTCGCATCCCGTCGCTCCCTCCTGCGCCGGAGCCGAGGTGAATCAAGGATTGAAGGCGCCGAAATATCCCCTCATTGATTGCAAAATTGCGATATTCAGAAAAAATTTCGATTTTCGCCTTTCGGGCGCAATTTCGCGTGCCTCCCGCAATCGTCAATAAGAATTATCTAATGTTTTCAGTGTTCGTCCGCGCGTACCGGACGCGCAAGTTCAACTTCTGCGGACTCTGCTTGGTCGACGGCTGCCTTAATTTTGGCGGCACCGATTCTGGCAAATAATTCAAGAATAAGTCGCGGCCGGTCGAGATAATGTGGCGGCAATATGGCCAATATAGTCGGCAGTCTTACTGGTTCCGAGGCGTTGCGACCTCCGGAAAGCTGCACTATTAGTTCCCCCCGTAACGCCGGATTAACCAAAAATAGTAACCGGCATCGCACATAAGTAGTAACCACTCATCTCCAAAGGGTTCAGGGTGGGGAGAAAGGCAAAGTAGCAGTGACAAGCACAATTCGCGATGTAACCAAGGCCGGAGTCCGGGCTGAGATTTCTCACGTCGACCTCATCGGCAATCCCATCAACGAAAATGGCCAGGCTGTAGCTCTGTCGCTTGACAAGCTGCTCGACCTTCTGTCGAGCCGCACCGATGATCTGGATGCC
>NZ_JAOXHF010000025.1:0-24701 GCF_025780115.1 Rhizobium sp. TRM96647 | reverse complement strand
TCCCGTTCCCAGGTCGGGCCGGCAGCGGCGATCCCGGAAAGCGCGATCAGCCCGGCAATGAGGTGGACCGGGCGGAGGGGGCCCCCCCCCCCCCCCCGGGGGGGGGGGGGGGCCCGCCCCCCCCCCGCAACTGTCTTATAGCCGGCTTCGCGCAAGCTGCAGCGAACCCCGCCAGCGTGTCCTCCTTGACTGAACCTGCATACGATTGGCCTTCCGCGAGGTCGCGACCGGATCGGTCGCCCCCGGTTTAGCCCTCAGGGCGCCGTCAAGCCGCTACCTGGGAAAATCGTACTTGTCGGTGATATCCCACAGCGTGCGATTGATCGCGACAAGCGAGGCGATGCACTCCCTGATCCGCGCGACCTCCTGGTCGTCGAGCGCTTCCACCTTCCCGTACTTGACCTCGTCCTTGCTGTCGAAGATGCGCATGAGCTGGGTCAGGCCCTGACCGCTGTCGGGATCGAACGAATAGATGCAGTGATTGTACTTGTTGCGCAGCTTGGCCTGTTCGCTGAGGCGCCGCGTCGCTTCGAGCACGTCGTTGCGGCACTCGGGCGGCGTCTTCTGCATCTTCGTCAGCCGTTCGACGAGATCGATCCGCGCGCGCGTCGTGTTCAAGGTGAGAAAGATGACGATGGCCGTTTCCTTGTCGACCCTGGCAAGGCCGGCAATCATGTGGATCAGCAAGCTCTCGGTGTTGGTCCAGGTGTAGTTGAGCTGCCCCACCAGCAGCAATATGTCCTGCAATTTCGGCATGCGATGCCTCCAAACCCTGCCCTTGCTCCGGCCGGCGATCGAAGTTCCTGAAACACCGCCGCCGGACTTCCTTCAATTCCGGCGAAGCATACTCCAGCCAACTGCTAAACAGGTAAAGAATTCACGGGCGTGGAAAGCCATAATAACGTCGTATAGGTTGCCGCTACAGGCATCAATATCTACAGGTTGAGAAATAAGTAATACTAAACTTGCGAACAATTATACATATATATTACGCGAACTGAGTAAGTTTATGTGCGATGGCGTGCACCAAAGGTGGTAACCCTTTGCCGGCTTAATACACAAAGGCGCATCAACACCGCCGCTCTAGCTCAAACGGCCAGCTTATGAAGCGCGCAAGTTGGCGCAACAATCACAACCTGGCTTGGGTCAGGTCGACGAAACGCAACGCGTTCGGCGGGTCTGCCAGCAGATACGGCCAAGGTCCTCATGTGGCCTTCGCCCACCACACCCTGAGTTCAGAAGGGAGGCTGACAATCCAACAACCGGATTGAAGCAGCCGGTGAGCGCCGAAACGAAGGCGTCCGGACACAGGCCAGTTGACAGCACTCATGTTCAACCCCCGCTCGGTCAAGACCCTATGAAGATGAATGGCGGTCAAGCCGTAGCGGCCCAGCAACAGAGGGTACAGCTATGTCTAGCAAGAGCCGGAACAACAACAACTGGGACTACGTCGATCCGTCGCAGGAACAGCAGCAACAGCAGCAGCAGGAACAACAGCAACAGCAGCAGACCTCGAGCCAGGATCAGACGCAGTCGAGCGATTCGACCAACGACAACACCAATGACAACGAGAATGGCAACGGGAACGGCAACCTGAACCTGAACGGCAACGGCAATGCCAACGCCAATCTCAACGCCAGCAAGAACATCAACGAGAACACCAATACGACGACCGTCGATGTAGACGTCAACGTAGACGTTGCCGCCAGTGCAGGCTCCGGAAAGCACCACCGGCCTGACGACAACGACTTCGCCGACATCGACATGAAGGGCCACAACTCGATCGACGGGATGTTCAACATCAAGTTCGACGACATGCTGAACGGCGCCCTGACCGGTGCCGGCAACGACGTGGCGAACGTCTTCAATCAGGTCGCCAATCTCCAGGACAACGACAAGCTCGACAACGCCCAGGTCCAGAACAACGGCCCGGTAAACTTCAACCTGACCGCTGAAGGCGGCAAGGCCGAAGCCCAGGAAGGCATCACGGCCGGCGGCACCGGCGGCGCCGGCGGCGACGAAGCCTATGCCAATGGTGGCAACGGCGGTTACGGCGGTGGGGCCCTGGGTGGCTTCGCTGCGGGCGGCAAAGGCAAGGCCGACGCCACAAGCGGCGACGCGGACGGCGGCAAGGGTGAAGGCGGCAACGCGGACGGCGGCAAGGGCGACGGTGGCGATGCCACAAGCGGCTACGCCGACGGTGGCAAGGGCGACGGCGGCAAGGGTGGTGACGGCGGCGCAGGCCTCGGTCTCGGCCTCGGTCTCGGTCTCGGCCTCGGTGCCGGGCTGGCATTTGCCGGCGACGGTGAAGAAGGCGGCAACAACGATGCCGGCGACGGCGACCAGGGCGGCGACGGCGGCGATGCCGATGGCGGCGATGCCGGCGACGGCGGCGAGGGCGCATCCTCGACGGCAGGCGACGGCGGTACGGCAGTCGGCGTTGCCCTCGGCCTGATCGATCCGGTCTTCGTCGACAGCAATGGCGGCGACATCGACAACGCCAGCAATGGCGGTGCCGGCGGTGGCGGCGGCGCGGGCGGCGGTGCCGGCGCGGGCGGCTCGGGCGGTAGCGGCGGATCCGCGACGGATGCGGGCGATGGCGGCGCTGGCGGCGGCGCGCTCGGCGCGGGCGTCGGCATCGGCTACGGCGCCGGCAACGGTGCAGGTACCGGCGGTGACGGCGCAGCCGGCGGATACGGTGTCGGTGGAGCCGCCACGAGTGGTGACGCAACCGGCGGTGCAGGCACCGGCGGCGGTGCATGGGCCGGCGACGGCACAGGCGGCCACGCACTCAGCGGTGCATGGGCTACGGGCACCGGCGGCGACGGTTACGGCGGCTGGGCCTTTGGCGGTGCCGGCGGGACCGGCGGCGCCGGCGGAACGGCAACCAATGGCGATGGTGGCGCCGGTGGCGATGGCGGCTACTGGGGCTCCAACAACGGCGATGACGGCTACGTCACCGGCACGAGCTCCGCTTCGGCCGATGCGGCGATCAGCATCAGCGCCTTCAACCAGGAAATCGTCATGGGTGCAAACCTGCAGCAGAACGCGGTCGACATGACCGTGGTCGGCGGCAATCTCACCAACACCGTGGTCGGCGAAGACGACGACGCATGACGTCACGAAGGTGGTCTCGCCCCATCGGGCGAGACCACCGGCGTTCGAACTGCGCAGCCGGCGCTGCGCAGTTCACCTCGGGCAGAGCACGTTCCCGGTTGCATGGTTGGAGCGCTCCCTGAGCAGCCCGACCGGACCGATCTCAAAGCATCCAGCAAGTTGTCAGTGTCTTGGGGGGAGTATCGCGTCATGATCACCATGGACAAGATCAACGAGGAGATCGCCCACTTCATCGGCATGCTTCATATGAATGCCGAACAAGCCCTTGTCAGGCACGCTTACGAGGAGTTCGACGCTCTCAATCCGGTCGAACCGACCCCCGACACGCCGGCACCCGGCAATTTTCCCTTTGCAGCGCCCTACGAATTCATCGGCTTCGATCCGGACGTCCCGTATCGCTCTCCCCCGCCGGGTCCGATGGACGGGGATCCGCGCGGCTTTCCCAACATGCTTCCGCCCCCACCGCCGCTCGTACCCGACTTTCCGGAGTTCTCCGTGACGCCGATGGTCAGGATAGAGGATGCCGTCGCGTCGGGCGGGGTTGCAGCGGCGGGCCCGCCGGAACTCGAACCGCCAGGCTCCGTCGTCACCTACATCAACCAGGCGATCGGCCTTTCCGACAACGACGTCTTCAGCGTCGGCGGACATGGCCTTTCCTTTACGCCGGACGACGTGAGTGCTGACGAACTGCTCGATGCGGCCGAGGCGGCCTATTCCCTGTCGCCGATCGGCGGGCTGGAGCGCCCGGGATCGAGCGCGGAGATGATCGAGACCGTCAATGACATCGCCGCCCGCCTGGACGGGTTCGCCCCCGGCAACGGCAGCGAGTTCCAGGTCTTCGTGCAACAGGGACAGAGCATCAGCGGCGTGTTCGTCAACGGCGAACTGGTGGACGAAGCGCCGAAGCTCACGGACTACCACGAATTCGAGAAAGAGGACGAGCCGGACGGAACCGAGACCGGCCCGACAGGCAATGCCACCGTCGGCGAAGACGGATCGATCCGGATCGAGGCGTCGGTAACGCTGACCGCAGGCGACAACACGCTGGTCAACGAGGCCATCGTGAAGAACTTCTGGACTGCCGGCACCGTGACCGCAGTCGTCGGCAACCACATCGAGCTCAATGCGATCGTCCAGACGAATGCGATCTGGGACGCAGACAAGATCGGGACCGGCGTCTGCGACTGGACAAGCGATGACGCCGTCAACGAGGTGCTGAACATCGCCTCCTTCAACCGGACAGACCTTTCCGCAGGCGACGACAAGGCAGACGGGACGGAAGGCGGATTTCCCGATTTCTGGGCCGTGACGAAGATCGAGGGCGACCTGTTGATGGTCAACTGGCTCGAACAGTTCATCTTCAAGACCGACAACGACGTCGGAATCCTGTCGTCGACCGGCGTCACGACGAGCGTCATCAGCGGCGACAACACGGGCGTCAACCAGACCTCCATCTTCGACCTCGGCTTCTCCTACGACCTCATCGTCGTCGGCGGATCGATCTATGACGCAAACATCATCCAGCAGATCAACGTCCTTTTCGACAACGACCTGCTCGGCGGCGTGCAGGGCTTCGAGACGAAGGGGACCGGCTCGGCCTCCACGTCGGACAACCTGTTATGGAACGAGGCGATGATCCACAACATCGGCGGCGCGGATCGCTTTGCCCCCCTGCCCGATGCCTACCGCGAGACCGCGGAAGACCTTGCAGATGGCAAGAACACGATTTCCAAGGACGTCCTGAGCGACGAGGCCTTTGCCGGATTGAAGGGCCTCAACGTGCTCTACATCGAGGGCGACATCATTAACCTGCAGCACATCAAGCAGACCAGCGTGCTCGGGGATTGCGACCAGGTCGCGCTGGCGATGGACCAACTCAAACCGCATCTCGACACCGACTGGACCATCTCGACCGGCGGCAACGCGCTGATCAACAACGCCGCGATCGTCAACCTCGATTCCTTCGGCAAGACCTATGTCGGCGGCGAGAAATACTCGCAGGAAACACTCATCCAGGCCGAACTGATCTCATGCGAACCCGAGCGCCTCGGCGCTCAGGATCCGAACATGCTCGTCAGCGAAGCGATCGCATTCCTCGACGACCCGACGGCCGGGGCCGACCAGCATCCGGCGCACGGCGTCTATATTCCGTCTGCCAATGACGGGCCTACGGACGACGGGCTGCAACACGTGCTCGGTCATTGAGGAGACGAGGGGATGTCTGACAACCGCAAGAGGGTTGCCGATGGCAATGACCTGCACGATGTGCGCTCGGAAGGCGTTCGGCCGGCTACCTACGACGAGGCCTATGCACGGTTTCAGAATGCCGTGCAGCAGTGCCAGGCGGCCGCCGTCGAGGGGCCGGATTCAGCTGTCGCCATGACATCTGCGCATCGCGCGAAATTCGGCCCACCCAACAGGCCGGGGCCCAGGATCGTCCCCGCGGAGAGCGAACAGCCGGCCGTCCCGCCCCGTGTCGCAGTCGTCCTGCCGGCCCCGCCTCAGGACACGCGGCGGCGCGACCCGCAATCCGCAGAGAGGCCCGAAAGCCCGGAGCAGACTCCGGGGATGGGCCCGCGGGGCATGCCGCAGCCGGATAAGGATACCCACCCGATCAAGACGGCAGCCTCCCCCGCGGCCCCTCGTCCCGCGCCCCAGCCTGTCGTCATCGGTCCGCCACCGGCCGTCGCAAAACCGGAAATGCTGACCGTCGTTCCTCAATCGGTCATTCTGACCGCCGCAGAGCCGGTCATGCAGGCTGCGGCGGAGCCGGTCATGCAGGCAAAAGCGCAGGACAAGCCGGAGGCGGCACCGATCAGGGAGCGGACACGCGCGCTTTTCGGCGAAGCCAGGCCAGAGACAGCCAAGCGCGAACCGACCATTGCCAAGGGGGCCGAAGGCCTCGTGACGATCGAGGGCGACACCGGCCCGATAAAGGCGGGTTCGGGGCCGAACGACAAGGCCTTCTCCGGCGGCGGAGGGAAGGGCTCGGGCTCGGGCGGCGGCACCTTTCACAAGCGGCTCGGACCCGTGGACTTCTCCGCGAGCCTCAAGGCCGGAATCGACGCCGTCAGACTCAACCTGGCTGCGGTCATGGTGTTCACCCTCGCCACCAATGTGCTGGTGCTCGCGGTGCCCATCTACCTGTTCCAGATCTCCGATCGCGTGCTGACCAGCCGCTCGCTCGATACCCTGATCATGCTCACGCTCGTCATCGTCGGCGCAATCGTGCTGCAAGCGATCTTCGACGCGATCCGCCGCTTCATCCTGATGCGCACGGCCGTGGAGGTCGCGGTGCAACTGGGCGCGCCCATTCTGAGCGCTGCGGCGACCGCATCGCTCAACGGCAGCGGACGGGAGTACCAGACGCTCGGCGATCTCCAGCAGGTGCGGTCCTTCCTCGTATCCAGAACCCTGCTGTCGTTCCTCGACGCCCCGCTTGCGCCGCTGTTCGTCGTCGCCGTCTTCCTCGTCCATCCCCATCTCGGATCGATCGTAATCGCCACGGCGCTGCTTCTCCTCATCCTCACCCTCGTCAACCAGCGCCTGACGGCGGCCCCATTCGCCGAGGCGAACACTTCGCAGGTGAAGGCCAATCTTCACCTGGAATCGATGTCGCGCAATTCGCAGGTGATCAACGCACTCGCCATGATACCCGAAGCGGTGCAGATCTGGGGGAAGGATACGGCCGCCTCCCTGAAGGCGCAGGTCGTCGCGCAGGATCGCAACATCGCCATCAGCGCGCTCTCCAAGGGCATCCGCCTTCTGGCGCAGGTGGCCATGCTGGGATGGGGCGCTCACCTGGCGATCAACGGCGAAATGACCGGCGGCATGGTGATCGCGTCGTCGATCATCGCCGGACGCGCGCTGGCACCGATCGAGGGCGCCATCGAAGGCTGGAGCCAGTACAGCCAGTCACGGGCGGCCTATAGCCGGATAACCAGCCTGCTCAAGGCATCGCCACTCAATTTCGAACGCCTGAACCTGCCGCGGCCGGAAGGCCGGCTGGATGTGGAGCGGCTGCTCTACGTGCCGGGCGGGACCAAGCGCGTCGTGCTGAACGGCATCTCCTTTGCCTTGCAGCCGGGCGATTCGCTTGCCGTAATCGGCAACTCCGGAGCCGGCAAGACGACGCTCGGTAAGATGCTGGTCGGCTCGATCCTGCCGACATCCGGCAACGTCCGCCTCGACCTCATGGACATCCGGAACTGGGACCAGCGGCAGTTCGGCCAGAACATCGGCTATCTGCCGCAGGACGTGCAGCTCTTCCCCGGGACGATCAAGGCGAACATCGCGCGCATGCGCCAGGACGCAACCGACGAGCAGATCTACAAGGCAGCGATGCTTGCCGACGTCCACGAGATGATCGCCACGCTGCCGCACGGCTACGAGACCATCGTGGCTGCCGACGGGTCGCCGCTTTCCGGCGGGCAGAAGCAGCGCATCGCGCTCGCCCGCGCCTTCTTCGGCGATCCCCGCATGGTCGTGCTGGACGAGCCGAACTCCAATCTCGACAGCGCCGGCGACGCCGCCTTGATGCGCGCCCTGGAACACGCCAAGGAGCACAAGATCACCATGATCACGATCACGCAGCGACCGGCGCTGCTCAGCAATGTCGACAAGGTCCTGCTTTTGGTCAACGGCACCGTGGCGCTGTTCGGCCTGCGGCAGGACGTATTGAAGGCGCTGGAGACGCGCGGCATCCAGATCGACAACGGCTCGTTTGGCCATCAGTTGCAGTAGGAGCCACGGCGATGTCCGACATAGCGAAGATCCAGGACATCGAGTGGTACTCGGAAGTGCCCCGGTCGATCCGAAGGCAGATGACGGCCGGCATCATCTTGCTGGGCGCCACGTTCGGGGGCTTCGGGGCCTGGGCTTTCACCGCTCCGCTCGCCGCGGCAGTCATCGCCCAGGGCAGCTTCGTGGCGACCGGCCGCAACAAGGTGGTCCAGCACTATGAGGGCGGCATCATAAAGGAACTGCTCGTCAGCGAAGGTGACGAGGTGGTGGAGGGCCAGCCGCTGGTGCGGCTGGACGAGACCGCCGCGCTGGCCAAGGAACGCGAACTGTTCCTGCGCCGCGTCAGGCTGGAGGCGACCGCCGCCCGGCTGACGTCCCTGTTCGAGGACGACGAGCACATGGACATCTCCGGCATTGCGGAGAAGCACCGCAACGACCCGGACGTGTCGTCGATCCTGATGAACCAGCAGCTGAACTTCAAGGCCTTGCGGCTGAAGCAGTCGAACGAGCTGTCGCTCTTGCGCCAGAATATCAAGGCGCTGGAGTTCCGCAGCGAAGGATACGCCCGCCAGCGCGTATCCATCATACGGCAACTGGAGCTGCTCGGTGAAGAGCAGGAGAGCAAGAAGAAGCTCCTCGCCAAGGCGCTGATCCGCGAGACCGAACTGAAGGCCATCCAGCGCGCGATGGCGGACGCGGAGGGACAGATCGGCAGGCTGGAATCGGAAGTGGCCGAGACGCAGGCGCAGATCGTCAAGGGGCGACAGGAAATCGGCAGCACCGAACAGACCTACCGCGAAGACGCGCTCGACAGGCTGCAGGCGATCCAGGGCGAACTGGACACCGTCCGCGAGCAGTCCCGTCAGGCCGAGAATGTCCTGCGCCGTGTGACGATCAACGCGCCGGTGACGGGGACCGTCGTGCGGACCCACTACCATACGGCGGGCGGCGTCATCGAAAGCGGCAAGGGCATCATGGAGATCTTGCCGGCCGGCGTGCCGCTGATCATCGAAGCGCAGATACCGCGCAACAATATCGACAGCGTATCGGTCGGGCAGACGGCAACGGTCCGCCTGGTGGCGCTCAACCAGCGCACCACGCCGGTCCTCCACGGCAACCTGTTCTATATTTCCGCAGACGCGCTGGAGGACAGCAAGCCGGGGATGCCGGCACATGACGTCTACCTGGCGCGCGTGAATATTCCCGCGGAAGAGTTCGCGAAGGTCAAGGGCTTCCACCCGACGCCCGGCATGCCGGCGGAGGTGATGATCCAGACGGAGAAGCGCACCTTCTTCAGCTACATCGTCAAGCCGATCACCGACAGCATGTCCAGGGCGTTCACCGAGCGGTGAACCATCGACGCCCCATGGCCGGACCCGCCAAAGGCTGCAGTCAACCCCGCATGCCGGACTCGCGACGCTCGCTTCGGCCCTTCCGCTCGATCGCCGTCGGTGTCCGTGCCGTTCGGCGCGCCCGAGCACCCGGTTGTCCGGCCGGGACTCCTTCGCCGGGTTTTGCGTCCAGCATCCAGATGCCGCTTCCGAGCAGGAACAGGAACGATACGTAGTTCGCGGCCCAGATGTGGACCGTGCAGCCGACGAGCATGAACATCACCATGCAGATGACGTATCCGGAACGGTAGGCATCGACCCTCTCGTCGACGCTCTTTCGATAGGCGACCCCACAAATCGCGAAGAGGCAGGCTGCGAAGATCAGGATGACGCCCGGAATGCCGTGCCGCATCGCGATCAGAAGCCAGAAGTTGTCGACACTGTCTGCCATCCATGACGGCCTCGCCCAGTCGCCCAGGCCGATGCCGAACAACGGGTGGTTTGCGACCGAGGCGGACCCGAATTCCCAGATCAGCAGGCGGAACCAGCCGGTTTGCGGATCGAAGGTGAAACGGGAGATGTAGAATTGCACCGGCGTCTGGTTGGAGCCGATTTCAACGATCAGATAGCCGAGGAAGACAATCGCCCAGAAGATCTTCCATCGATAGCTGAACCGATGCAACGCCAGATTCCACCCGATGAACGCCAGTTGCATCACCATGCCCGCAATGGGCGCCGACGACATCGACAGAAAGGCGGTGAAGAAGATGGCTGCCGGCATGATCCAGCGGGACAGACCCGCTTTCCCGTAGCCGAGCACCTGATAGGCCAGGGCGAGAAAGCTTCCGCAGAAGAAACCGAAGGCGATCGAATGTCCGAACGGCCCCTGGACGCGCCAGAAACCCATTCGCGGCGCCATGAGCGTGACCTCGGGGGTCGGAAAGACCGTGCCCAGGACCGTCAGCAACGGCTTCTGGCCGGTCGTCCATTCGTAGAGGGCGAACGGAAGGAGGATCATGACGAGCCAGCAGGCGAGCCGGACCATGTTGCGGAAGTCATCTGCCGTGCGAATATAGCAGCGTGCCAGGAAATAGGCGCCGAGCGTCTCGATGTTCAGCATTCCTATCGCTTCGATCCCTGGCCCTATGCCATGGACGACGGCGAGGCTCAGCGAGGACCAGAGGCTGAACAACAGGATGGCGACATCCACGACGCGGATCGACCCTGCCTTGCCGCTGACCCACATGAACAGGCATGGCAGCACGGCGGCGAGCAGGACGATCCGATACACCGACAGGTTCATCGGGCCGAGCGGTATGATCCACGGAACGACGAGGCCGATAAGAAAGATGGCAACCGTCCACGGCAGTCGTGCGGTAGCCTTGTGGCCTGCCTGGCCCTGCCCATCGGTCGTGGCGTGTGCGCCGGCGTCAATCCTGCTGCGCACACGTCCCCGATACGCGTCAGGTCTTGGCCTGCCGCTACGGGAAACGTCGTCTCTCATCACCGTCGTCAGCATCGGCCTGCCTTCGAAAGCCGGTCCTCGCCATGTCGCGAGGCACGGTGGCTGTTGCGCGATACACGGCGCGCGGAGATCAGAAATAGAACCGCGGAACGTGTATGCCGGTGTACCGGGCCCAATGCCAATCGACCCTGTTGAAGATTTCGCGCTCGGTAAACAGGCGCAGCCGCGCGCTGTGACGGGCAAGGGCGGCCTGCAAGGCGCTCCTCTCATGGTGGCGCTCGTCGGCCACAAGCGCCCGGTATCCGGACGTGGCGACAATACCCGGCCACAGCGACGCGGCGAATTCGCGGTACTGTGCCGGCGGCGCATCATTGTCGGCGGGAAATTCGCAAAGCTCACGCGCATGCCGGAGTGCCATGATGGCGAGCGAGCGCCTTGCCAGACCGTAGAGTTCGTCCCTGTCCGGCAGATCCACGCCTTCCTTTTCGAACGCAGCCTTGAACGCCCTGTGTCGTCCGTCCAGGTCGAACAGCACGCCGGCATGGATGGTTCGCTGCATGCTGAGCACATGGACGCGGTAGTAGGCCTGGTCAGCGCCGTGGACGCGACCGATGTCGGAAATGGCAGCGATGCGCAACCACATCTCCATGTCGGCGGAATGCGGGAGATCGGCACTATACCCGCCGATCCGCCGCTGGATATCGGCGCGGACGACTGCCTCCGGGCAGACGACGAAGTTCTTTCCCGATCGACACATATGTCGGATCCACGTTCTTCCGCGCCAGATCGAGGTGCTGCTCGACGAGGTTCGCGCCGGCGGAAGGAGATCGGTGAAGGAGATCGGTTGCCCGTAGGTCATGCCGACGTTCGGATGGGCGTCCATCAGCGACGTGGCCCGCGACAGGGCGCCAGGCGTGAGCAGGTCGTCCGCCGAAAGCAGGACGAAGTAGTCGCCACGGATCTGTGCGATGCCTTCGTTGTAGGTCGCGATATGACCCTTGTTGGTCTCATGGCGGATGACCCGGATACGCGGATCGCGGCGCATCAGATCGGCGCAGACCCGGGGTGTGTCGTCGGACGAACAATCATCGATGATGAGGACATCGACATCGACGCCTTCCTGATCGAGAACGCTCTGGACGCACTGCTCCAAGTATCGCGCATAGTTATAGCAGGGAACAAGGACCTGAACTGTCGCCATATGGGTTTCCCGATGTTTCCTCACCTGGCCGATTCTAGATGTTCGCCGACCCGAGACAAGAATTACGGCCGTCACCCTTTTGCGGTAGAGGTGCGACAAGAGCACGGTTCGAGCGCAGCCTGACCGGTGCCCGGACGTCCATTGGGATAGGCATGCCCCTCCCAGCCTCCACCGGATGCCCGGCCATCGCGTTCTCTGTCCCCGGACTGACCGGGCGATCGGGCGACGGCCCTCCAGAGGGCGACGGAGCACTTCGTCGACCGGAAACCGCGCCGCATGGAAAGCCGAACCAGGTGATGCCACGACCATCCCCAGCCGTCCCTGCGAGCCTTCCCCATTTGCCGACCCCTTTCAGCGGCCGCCCACCCGAGGCCTGCCGTTCCTTGCCATCCGCCGACTTTTCGGCCGCGCGATCCGGGCCTGCACGTTGCAGCCTCGACTGCCGAAGTGGCCACTGCTGTATCCATCCGCGCCGTCGCAAGCCCCATTTCGGTTGATGGGAATGCCTGGGCTGCAACTGGCCGGATACCTGATCCGAATCCAGGAGGTCGATGGCAAGTGTTCAACACCCCTTTCAAGGTTGCGGCAGCGCGCGCTCCATGCAACTATCGGCCCGTCAACTCATCGCAAATCACGCGCATCGAATGTCGCGGCGAACATGTTTGTTCGCTGACGGGATTGCTATGCCGTGCCTGCTGCAGGGAGGCCATCGTGACCGTTCTCAATGCCGTCATCGATTTTCTGAACACCATCTTCTGGAGCTATGTCCTCATCTATGGATTGATTGTGGTCGGCCTCTATTTCACCTTCCGTCTCGGCTTCATCCAGTTCCGGCATTTTCCCGAGTTCTTCCGTTCCGTGATGAAGGCGCCCGCCAGCGATGCGAGCGGCATCACGCCGTTCCAGGCGCTGTGCACGAGCCTTGCCTCGCGCGTGGGCACGGGCAATCTCGCCGGCGTCGCTGTCGCCGTCTTCCTCGGTGGTCCCGGTGCGCTGTTCTGGATGTGGGTGGTGGCGGCCGTCGGCATGGCGACGGCCTACTCCGAGAGCGCCCTCGCCCAGCTCTACAAGATCACCGATCATGACGGGCAATATCGTGGCGGGCCGGCCTTCTACATTTCCCGCGGGCTGAATGCACCCTGGGCCGGCGTCATCTTCTCCGTCTGCCTCATCATCGCCTTCGGCCTCGTCTTCAATGCGGTGCAGGCCAATTCGATCGCGGACGCCATGCAGGGCGCCTTCGGCATCGACAAGCTCTGGGTCGGCATCGCGCTAGCCGTGCTGACGGCGGTGGTGATCTTCGGCGGCATCCGGCAGATCGCACAAGTCGCCGAATATGTCGTTCCCTTCATGGCCGTCGCCTATCTCGGCATGGCGATCTATGTCGTCCTGGCGAACATTGCCGAGGTTCCCGGCGTGATTGCCCTTATTGTCAAGAGTGCCTTTGGCATCGAACAGGCGGCCGGCGGGGTGGCGGGCGCGATGCTGAACGGGGTCAAGCGCGGTCTCTTCTCCAACGAGGCCGGGATGGGCTCGGCGCCGAACATCGCGGCCGTCGCCACGCCCTCGCCGCACCATCCGGCCAGCCAGGGCTTCGTGCAGGCGCTCGGCGTGTTCATCGACACCATCCTGATCTGCACCGCGACGGGCATCATGATCCTGCTGTCAGGCGTCATGACGCCCGGCTCCGAGCTTACCGGCACGCCGCTGACACAGGAGGCCATGGTCGCCCATATCGGCGAGGCCGGCCGTTACTTCATCGCCATCGCCATCTTCTTCTTCGCCTTCACCTCGATCATCGGCAACTACGCCTATTCGGAGAATGCGATGGTCTTCCTGAAGCTCGACAACAAGGGCACGATAACCGCACTCAGGGCCGCGGTGCTGCTGATGGTCATCTGGGGCGCCTATACGACTGTCGCGGTCGTTTTCAACATGGCCGATGCGGCGATGGGTCTGATGGCCTCCGTCAACCTCGTCGCGATCGTGCTGCTTTCCGGTACCGTCGCGAAACTCACGAAAGACTACTTCGAGCAGAAGAAAACCGGCGAGCCACGCTTCGACCCGGAAGCCTATCCGGAACTGAAGGGCAAGATCGAGCACGCCATCTGGGCGCGGAAGTAGTCGCCCCGTTACCATCGCAGCCGCCAGCGATGGCAATGATGTACCACGTTGCCAGGAACATCGGAACTGTCGCCCGATGGAGTGCCAGGTATAGATGGCGGCGGCAACACCGGCCGCAGCACTCGCCGCCGACGGCCTTTGCGGTGCCCCCTCCTTCAAGGCCCAGAACAGACCGGCATATGGGGGCCAGCGACCGTAAGCCACCAACAGCGCGACTATGAAACCGACGACGGCAACGCGATCAATAACGGGCAGGTCGCGGGTTTCCATGCCTTGAGGCAAACCGAGACGCAGCCGAACGGGGTGATGCCGACGGGCTTGCCGAGAACCACGACGCACGGCTGCAAAGAGGTTGTTTTCCGCGTCCCGGAAACGCAAAAACCCCGCTGCATTTCTGCAGGCGGGGCTTTTGTATCGAGCGTATGGTTGCGGGGGCCTGAGTCCACGGAGACATGTGTATTTCGACGTAAATGAGCAGGCAGTAGCGGAAATAATTGCCCGTTCGCGCATTTGAGCGCTTGGCCACACTGTCTTAAACGCCATGACCAATTTGGGGCCGATGCCGACCGTCCGCTGCGAGGACGCCTAACGTGAAAAGCGGACGTCAGAGTTCTTGCCGTCTGGGACTGGCCCGAAGCCGCTGTTCGGAAGTCTCGACATGGATAACCGCTTTGCGCCTCCATATCGGCCGTTGCACTTATCATGGCCCGCCGCCAGAAGCGGGCATTTAACGAGCCAGCACCGTCGCACGAAGACCAGCCTGGTCTCGCTAGAAATCCCAGTCCTCGTCCTCGGTTGCCACCGCCTTGCCAATAACATACGAGGAGCCGGAGCCCGAGAAGAAGTCGTGGTTCTCGTCGGCATTCGGTGAGAGCGCCGAGAGAATCGCCGGATTGACCTTGCAAGCCTCCGGTGGGAAGAGCGCCTCATAGCCAAGGTTCATCAGCGCCTTGTTGGCATTGTAGTGCAGGAATTTCTTGACGTCCTCGGTCAGGCCGACGCCGTCGTAAAGTGCCTCGGTGTACCTGGCCTCGTTGTCGTAGAGTTCGAGCAGGAGGTCGAAGGCGAAATCCTTTATCTCCTCCCGGCGTTCTTCGGAAAGCCGTTCAAGCCCGCGCTGGAACTTGTAGCCGATATAGTAGCCGTGAACCGCCTCGTCGCGGATGATCAGGCGGATCATGTCGGCGGTGTTGGTGAGCTTGGCGCGGCTCGACCAGTACATTGGTAGATAGAAGCCGGAATAGAACAGAAAGCTTTCGAGGAAGACGCTGGCGACCTTCTTCTTCAGGGGATCGTCCGAGGCGTACTGCTCCATGATGAGCGTGGATTTCCGCCGCAGGAACTCGTTTTCCTCCGACCAGCGATAGGCATCGTCGACGTCAGGCGTCAGGCAGAGCGTCGAGAAAATCGAGGAATAAGAGCGTGCATGCACGGCTTCCATGAAGGAAATGTTGGAGAGCACCGCCTCCTCGTGAGGGGTGACGGCATCCGCCATAAGCGTCACCGCGCCAACGCCGTTCTGGATCGTGTCGAGCAGGGTCAGGCCGGTAAAGACGCGGATGGTGAGTTGCTGTTCCTCCGGCTTCAGCGTCGCCCAGGACGGGATGTCGTTCGACAGCGGCACCTTCTCGGGCAGCCAGAAATTGCCGGTCAGGCGGTTCCAGACTTCTAGGTCCTTGTCGTCCTCGATGCGGTTCCAGTTGATGGCACGGATGGCGACTGCGGGTTTGACGGCGATGCTCATGGTGGGTCGTCCTTGAAGGAAGGAAATGGGTTGGCGCTGCCCCTCACCCCGCCCCCGCTCCGCTCGGCACTCCCTCTCCCCGCAAACGGGGCGAGGGAACGGAGGCGCTGCGGCTCGGCCCCTTCGCCCCGTTTACGGCGAGAAGGGGCCAGCAGGCGGATGAGGGGCAACGGCAGACATGAAACTCAAACTAGAGCGCGCAGGAGACGCAGCCCTGCACTTCCGTGCCGGACAGCGCCATCTGGCGGAGGCGGATGTAGTAGATGGTCTTGATACCCTTCTTCCAGGCGTGGATCTGGGCACGGTTGATGTCGCGGGTCGTGGCCGTGTCGCGGAAGAACAGCGTCAGTGACAGGCCCTGGTCGACATGCTGGGTGGCGGCCGCGTAGGTGTCGATGATCTTTTCCGGGCCGATCTCGTAGGCGTCCTGATAGTAGTCGAGATTGTCGTTGGTCATGAAGGCGGCCGGGTAGTAGACGCGGCCAATCTTGCCCTCTTTCCTGATCTCGATCTTCGAGACGATCGGATGGATCGAGGAGGTCGAGTGGTTGATGTAGGAGATCGAGCCGGTCGGCGGCACGGCCTGCAAGTTCTGGTTATAGAGCCCGCCCTCCATCACCGCCTGCTTGAGGCCCCGCCAGTCCTCCTGCGTCGGGATAGGGATGCCGGCGGTCTCGAACAGTTCGGCAACCCGCTCCGTCGCCGGCAGCCATTCGGCTTGCGTGTACTTGTCGAAGTACTCGCCGGAGGCATATTTCGAGGTCTCGAAGCCCTTGAAGCTCTGGCCGCGTTCGACCGCCAATCGGTTGGAGGCGCGGATCGCGTGATAGGTCACGGCGTAGAAATAGATGTTGGTGAAATCGACCCCTTCGTCCGAGCCGTAGAAGATGCGTTCGCGGGCGAGATAGCCGTGCAGGTTCATCTGGCCGAGGCCGATGGCGTGGCTTTCGTCGTTGCCCTTGGCGACCGAGGGCACCGAGGAAATGTGGCTCATGTCGGAGACCGCAGACAGCGCCCGGATTGCCGTCTCGATCGTCTTGCCGAAATCGGTTGAATCCATCGCGGCCGCGATGTTCAGCGAACCAAGGTTGCAGGAGATGTCCTTGCCGAGATGGCTGTAGGACAGGTCGTCATTGAACGCGCTCGCTTCACTCACCTGCAGGATTTCCGAGCAGAGGTTGCTCATGGTGACGCGGCCGGCGATCGGGTTGGCGCGGTTCACCGTGTCCTCGAACATGATGTAGGGGTAACCGCTTTCGAACTGGATTTCGGCGATCACCTGGAAGAAGTCGCGTGCCTTGATCTTCTTCTTGCGGACGCGGCTGTCGGCTACCATCTCGCGGTACTTCTCCGTGACCGAGATTTCGGTGAACGGCACGCCGTAGACCCGTTCGACGTCGTAGGGCGAGAACAGGTACATGTCCTCGTTGTTTCGCGCGAGCTCGAAGGTGATGTCTGGAATGACGACGCCGAGCGACAGCGTCTTGATCCTGATCTTCTCGTCGGCGTTCTCGCGCTTGGTGTCGAGGAAGCGCATGATGTCGGGATGGTGGGCGTTGAGATAGACCGCTCCCGCGCCCTGCCGCGCACCGAGCTGGTTGGCATAGGAGAACGAATCCTCCAGCAGTTTCATGACAGGGATGATGCCCGATGACTGGTTTTCTATGTGCTTGATCGGCGCACCGGCCTCGCGAATGTTGGTGAGCGACAGCGCCACGCCGCCGCCGCGCTTGGAGAGCTGCAGCGCCGAATTGATAGAGCGGCCGATGCTTTCCATGTTGTCCTCGACCCTGAGCAGGAAGCACGAGACGAGTTCGCCGCGCTGCTTCTTTCCGGCATTGAGGAAGGTCGGCGTCGCCGGCTGGAAGCGGCCGGTAATGATCTCGTCGACGAGGTCGCGGGCGAGTTGCTCGTCGCCGCGCGCCAGCGCCAGCGCCACCATGCAGACGCGGTCCTCGTAGCGCTCCAGATATCGCTTCCCGTCGAAGGTCTTGAGCGTATAGGACGTGTAGTACTTGAACGCGCCGAGGAAGGTCGGAAAGCGGAATTTCCGCGCATAGGCCTCGTCGAACAGGTCGCGGACGAAATTGAACGCGTACTGGTCCAGAACCTCTTGTTCGTAATAGCCTTCGGCGACGAGATAATCGAGCTTCTCGCGCAGGTTATGGAAGAACACGGTGTTCTGGTTGACGTGCTGGAGGAAGTACTGCCGCGCCGCCATGTGGTCCTTGTCGAGCTGGATGTTTCCCTGCTCGTCGTAGAGGTTCAGCATTGCGTTCAGCGCGTGGTAGTCGAACGCGGGTTCCGCGGCCTTTGCGGGGCGTTCTAGCGTGAGCTTGTCCAAAATCGTTCCAATCCGTGCCTGACGTTGATGACGTCAGGCACGGTGCCCAGGAGTTCGAACCGGTAGAGGTAGGGAACCTGGCACTTGGCGGAGATGACGTCGCCGGCGATCCCGAAGGTCGCACCGAAATTGCTGTTGCCCGCGGCAATCACGCCGCGGATGAGGGAGCGGTTGCCCGCATCGTTGAGAAAGCGCATCACCTGCTTGGGAACGGCCCCCTTGCCGCCGTCGCCGCAATAGGTCGGGACGACGAGCACATAGGGGCGGTCGATGTGGAGTTCGGCGTTCGCAACAGGAATGCGGACCGCCGGCACTCCGAGCCGGGCGACGAACCTGTGGGTGTTCTCGGACCGGCTGGAGAAATAGACGAGTTCGCCCACCGTTTGGGGCCTCACGCCAGCGCGCTGATCATGTCCGGGCGAAAACCGGCCCAATGCTGCTCACCGGCGATGACGACGGGGACCTGGCGGTACCCAAGCCCCTGCACCAAGGCAAATGCAGCGGCGTCCTCGGAAACGTCGATGATCTGGTAGTCGATGCCCTGGCGATCGAGCGCACGGGTCGTCGCAGTGCACTGGACGCAGGCGGGCTTGCTGTAGACGGTGATGGTCATGGATATCCTCGTGAGATGATTGGCATGCGGGATCGTTCGGCCACCTGGAGGCGGCCGTCGTGAACGTGGAAAAATGGGACGCAGTTAGCCCCGGTGGCGGGACCGGAAACCGCTACTCACGCTGACGCAGACGGAAAAAACTAGACATGGACTTCACCCCGAAGTGGCTCAGACGGGGCTTCGGGGAAGCGATGCGCGCACTTCGTGCCGCGCCGGATCGCTTTCCTGCCGGGCACCCCGCCGGTGGACGTTTCGTTCGAGGCAGGTCTCCTGGCTCACGGGTCGTCGTGCTCGTTCGGCCTTCCCGGATTCTCATCCAGTGGCCAAATCGAACGGCACTCTCCGTTCACAGTTGCGGGGGCAGCTCCGGCTTGGCGATCATCATGTCCGCCGACCGGATTCCCATCTTAGCTCCCGACTCGCGTCGGAAGAACCTCGAACACAAGATATAGTAGAGATGGATGGATTCGCGTCAACAGCTATCGATCCTTGTCCGCAGTTTTCCGACCAGCGAAATTTTCCGGCGCCATCGCCTTGACCGCCTCCGGCTTTTCCGCGCTTTTGTAACTGTATAACGTTACCAATCGAGCGAACACCTTTATGATCGACAAACTGCCCGTCACCGTTCTCTCCGGGTTTCTCGGAGCCGGGAAGACAACGCTGCTCAACCACATCCTCTCGAATCGCCAGGGACTGCGCGTCGCGCTGATCGTCAACGACATGAGCGAGGTGAACATCGACGCCGCTCTTTTGCGCGATGGCGGTGCGAACCTGTCGCGGACGGAGGAGCAACTGGTGGAAATGACCAATGGCTGCATCTGCTGCACGCTGCGCGACGATCTCCTGAAGGAGGTGCGTGCGCTCGCGGAGCAGGGCCGGTTCGACTACCTGCTGATCGAATCGACAGGGATCGCCGAGCCGCTGCCTGTCGCGACGACCTTCGACTTCCGCGATGAGAACGGCATGAGCCTGTCGGATGTGGCCCTGCTCGACACGATGGTGACGGTGGTCGATGCCGCCAACCTTCTGGCCGACTACGGTTCCGCAGACCTCCTCGCCGACCGCGGCGACACGGCAGGCGACGGCGACAACAGGACAGTTGTCGATCTCCTCGTCGAGCAGATCGAATTCGCCGATGTCGTGGTGCTCAACAAGATCGGCACCGCGACGCCCGAGCAGCGCGATGCGGCCCGCAAGATCATCGTCTCCCTCAACCCCGACGCAAAACTGATCGAAACCGATTTCGGCCAGGTCGACCTGAAGGAGGTTCTCGGCACCGGTCGCTTTGATCTCGCCAAGGCCGAGCAGCATCCGCTCTGGTTCAAGGAACTGCATGGCCTCAAGGACCACGTTCCCGAAACCGAGGAATACGGTATCCGCTCCTTCGTCTACCGCGCCCGCCGTCCCTTCGAGCCCGCGCGTTTCCAGCGCTTCATCGATCGGTCATGGCCAGGGGTCGTGCGGGCAAAAGGCTTCTTCTGGCTGGCGACGCGGCCGCACCATGTCGGCGAGATCAGCCAGGCCGGCGCGCTTGTGCGCACGGGCAGGATGGGCGTCTGGTGGTCCGCTGTGCCAAAGGCGCAGTGGCCGCGCGATCCCGGATTCCTTGAAATGATGGAGCCCTATCTCGACCCGACCTGGGGCGATCGGCGACAGGAGATCGTCTTCATCGGCGCGGATCCGATGGACGAGGCAGAAATCCGCGCCGAACTGGACGACTGTCTGGTCGGGGCGACGGAGTTCAATCCTGGCCTTTGGCGAGATCTTCCCGATCCCTTCGCAAGCTGGGAACGCCGGGCCTCGTAAGCGGCGGCGCTTGCTGCGCCTTCCAAACTCCAGACCTCATCAAAATACGCATTTCATAAACAGGAGATACCCATGTTTCGCTCCCGCACGCCGGCGCTTCTGGCTGCCACCGTTCTCTCCACCTTCGCCTCGATTCCCGCTCTCCATGCCGAGGAAGAGCAGAACGAGGCCTGGAGACTGTTTATTGCCGACCATACGCTGCCCGTCGTCCGTGCCGTCGATGTCGAGACGGGCAAGGAAATCGGCCGCTTCGATATCACCGGCCATGCCGCGTTGTCGCTCAGCGGTACCGGCAAGACGGTCTTCGCGATCCAGGGCGACAGCAACGTCGTTCATGCCATCGATACCGGCGTGTCGCTCTCCGACCACGGCGAGCACCGCGACATCGAACTGACCGATCCCAAGCTGCTGGCCCCGGTCATCGCGGGCCAGAAGTCCGGCCATCTCGTGCCGCATGGCGACGAGATCGCCGTTTTCTACGACCGCGGCGGCAAGTTTGACGTGCTGAAAGAGAGCGTCCTTCGCGACGGCCCTGCCGAGCCCAGGTCGCTCGACACGACCGCGCCACACCACGGCGTTGCGGTGCCGCTGGGTCAGCATTTCCTCGTCTCCGTGCCGAACATGGAGGCGCCGGTAAAGGAGGGGGAACTGCCGCCGCGGCTCGGACTGCGTGTGCTTGACCAGGAGGGCAAGCAGGTGGGAGACGTTGCCACCTGCACGGGACTGCATGGAGAGGCCACCTCGGCACGGCTGGTGGCTTTCGGTTGCGCCGAAGGCGTGCTCGTGGCCCGTCCCGGCGGCATCGACGGACCGAAGGTCGAGATGCTGGCCTATCCGGCGTCACTGCCGGAGGGCAAGGTGTCGACCCTGCTCGGCGGTACCGCCATGCAGTTCTTCCTCGGCAACTACGGCGAGGACAAGGTGGTCCTCATCGACCCCGACAGCACGGACGAACCCTACCGGCTCGTCGATCTGCCGACGCGACGGGTGGATTTCGAGCTCGATCCCGCCCAACCGCGCAACGCCTATATCCTGTCCGAGGACGGCAAGCTGCATCTGCTGGACGTGATCAACGGCGAGATCGCCAAGAGCGAGACCGTGACCGAGCCCTATAGCAAGGACGGCCACTGGCGCGATCCGCGGCCGCGGCTGGCGGTCGCCGGCGACCACATCGCCATCACCGATCCGCGCCATAGCTTGGTTCGAATTGTCGATCCGCAGACGCTGAAGGAGACCCGTACGATTGCCGTCGAGGGGCAGCCGTTTGCTATCGTCGCGGCCGGCGGCTCGGGGGCGACGCATTAGTTCCGAATGACTTGTCTCACGACTGTGGGTGCCGGCAATCCGCCGGCATCTAATCCTGCCCGTCTGACGCGGCCCGTCCGTCGTCGACGGCGACAGGGCGGCTGTTTCCGTCAATGGCCACCATCACGAACACGCCCCGCGCCGTCAGGTGGCGGTCGCCGCTCATCAGTTCTTCCGACCAGAGCTGGACGTCGATCCGCATCGACGTACGACCGACCTCGCCAACCCGCGCGACAACTTCGACAATCGATCCCACCGCGATGGGACGGTGGAAGTCCATTCGCTCGGAGGCGGCAAGGACGGATTGGCTTCTGGCGCGTCTCGCAGATATCACAAATGCCGCCTTGGTCATGAAGGCCAGCGCGTCGCCGCCAAACATCTTTCCGGAACTGCTCGCCTGGTTGGCAAAGACGATGTCCGTCATTCGAACCTCATCGGCCGGATAGGGCTGATGAGACGTCGGAAGCGGTTCGAGGCTCCAGTCGGGCGCGGCTCGCTCGACCCCAACGGCGACCATGTGAAAGACCCCGCGCGTGCAGAGCTCGCGCGCGGTTCCGTCGATCGTCGCGGCGATCATCTCCACTTCCACGGTCAGGGATCGTTTCCCGGCCCAGACGGGCGTCGCAATGAATTCGACGATTTCGCCGACGTGGGCCGGCTTCTTGAATTCCACGCGCTCGCAAGACCCCGTCACGAACGGCACGCGGCCATGGCGTGTCGCCGCAATGAAGGCGGCCCTGTCCATGAAGGCAAGCCCGGCACCTCCGAACAGGGTGCCATGGTGGTTCGTGTCGCCGGGGAAGACGATGTCGATGAGGGTGATGGGGGCCGGCCCTCCGGCCGGCTCCCCTTGGAAAGCGAATTCGAGCCTCATGCCTGCACCGAGCGCGGCTTGGTGCCCAGTATCTCCAGCCGCAGCTTCCGCGCCGCCTCGACCATGTTGATCAGCGCAGGCTTGACGTCCTCCCATTTGCGGGTCTTCAGGCCGCAGTCGGGGTTCACCCAGAGCTGGTCATCGAGCAGGCGGTCTCGCGCGAGATCGAGCAGGGTCTTCATTTCGTCGACGTCCGGAATCCGCGGCGAGTGAATGTCGTAGACGCCGGGGCCGATCTCGTTGGGATAGCGCTGCACGGCGAACGCCTGCAGGAGTTCCATCTTCGAACGAGACATCTCGATCGAGATGACGTCGGCGTCCATGGCGGCGATCGCCGGCATGATGTCGTTGAACTCCGAATAGCACATGTGGGTGTGAATCTGGGTCTCGTCCGAAACCCCGCTGGTGCAAATTCGAAACGCTTCGACCGCCCAGTCGAGATAGCGTTGCCAGTCCGGCCGCCTGAGCGGCAGCCCCTCCCGAAGCGCCGCTTCGTCGATCTGGATGATCGCGGCACCGGCACGCTCCAGATCGGCCACCTCGTCGCGGATCGCAAGCGCAATCTGGCGGCACACCGTCTCCCGCGGCAGGTCGTCACGGACGAAGGACCAGTTCAGGATCGTGACCGGTCCCGTCAGCATCCCCTTCATCGGCTTCTGCGTCAGCGACTGGGCATACTCCCACCAGCCGACCGTCATCGGGTTCGGTCGCGAGACGCCGCCATAGATGATGGGTGGACGAACGCATCGCGATCCGTAGCTCTGCACCCAGGCGTGTCTGGTAAAGGCAAACCCCGAAAGCTGCTCGCCGAAATACTGCACCATGTCGTTACGCTCGAATTCGCCACGAACAAGGACGTCGAGCCCGATCTCCTGCTGCCAGCGCACGGCGGCCGCCGTCTCGCGCTCCAGGAAGGCCTTGTAGTCGACATAGCTCAGTTCGCCCTTGTCGTGCAGAGAACGCGCCTTGCGAACTTCGGCGGTCTGCGGGAACGATCCGATCGTCGTCGTCGGAAACAGCGGCAGGTCGAAGCACCGGCGCTGCGCGTCCTGACGCCTGCGAAACGTCGATTGCCGCGTCTGCTCCACCCCTTCGATTCCGGCCATCCGGCCGGCGACGAGCGGATCATGCACCCGGACCGATGTCAGGCGCGCCTGCGTTGCCGCACGATTGGCCATCAATGCCGCGCCGTCCGCGTCCTCCTCCACGAGGGCCGTGGCCACGAGTTTCAGTTCGTCCAGCTTCTGGGTCGCGAAGGCGAGCCACGGATAGGCTGACCCGGGCGCAAAGCGGCACACCGGACACCCCGCCCATGGACGTTATCTATCGCGGCAGGTCTCCTGGCTTGCGGGTCATCGCCACCGTCCGTCTTCCCGAGGCGTCTTCCTCAGTGACATGTTGGACAGCGGCTCTCCGCCTACAGTTGCGGGGGCAGCTCCGGCATGGGCGCACAAGACGCCGTCACCGTATTCCCTCTTAGCTCCGGATCGCGAAATCCGCAGAACCACGATGCAGTGAACATGGACGTGAAATGCGCCTGGGTCAAGGAATATAAAGATATCTTTATATATCCGCTTCACGCCGCCATAGCGGCCGTCGAGCCAACCGTCGTCGGTGCTACAAAGCCGATATAACGCCGTGACAACGCCGGTTGCGGTTGCGTCAATAGCGGTGATCGGCACAACCAGTGTCCTTGAAGAAGTCGAGCGTCAACCGTTTCGTGGAATTCCTCGTTGATCTCGTCCATTTCCAGAACGATGTCGTAAGGCACCTTGGCTTCGGCCAAAAGCACGTTCATATGGCCTGGCATCCGAATGAATGGCGAAGCGCACGTTCCTGCCCGCTGCGCGCAGCTTGCGGGTCAGTTCCAAGGCACAGAAACGCACAAAGCTCCTCGACGCTTACGCGGAGGAGCTTTGTGTGAAGCGACTTGAATGGTCAAATATTCAAGTCTCAGTGGTTGCGGGGGCAGGATTTGAACCTGCGGCCTTCAGGTTATGAGCCTGACGAGCTACCGGGCTGCTCCACCCCGCG
>NZ_JAOXHF010000024.1:0-27503 GCF_025780115.1 Rhizobium sp. TRM96647 | reverse complement strand
GGTGGCCGACAGGCGGCCCACCCGGAGGGCCGGGCGCTTTTGGCCTGCGGACGGCGTCGAAAATCCTCGCCGGACCGGCAGGTCCGACTGTGGTTTCCTCCTGGCCGCAGGCCAAAATCGCTCCGGCGCAATCGGTCAATGTCAGTGCAGGTTGGTATAAGCTTGCGGATCAGGCGGCGCGCTCAGGCCGTCTTAGGGGCGTAGCGCAGGATGATCGTGCCGTTCGAAAGCGGCCGCGCCTCGATCAGGTTGAAACGCTGCGGTGCGTCGCCGGGCTTGAAGAACGGCGTGCCCTTGCCGAGCCTGGTCGGCACCAGGCCGAGCATCATCTCGTCGACCAGGCCTTCCGTGAGCAGCGCATCGGTCAGTTCGGCGCTGCCGAAGACGAAGATGTCCTTGCCCGGTTCCCGCTTGAGCCGACGCAGGTCGCCGGCGATATCGGCGGTCACCGTCGTGTTGTTCCAGTCCGAGCCTTCGAGCGTGCGCGAAGCGACCAGCTTCGGCAGCGCGTTCATGAAGCCCTTGACCTTGGTCTCGCCCTGCGCCGTGGTCCAGTAGGACTTCATGCCCTCGTAGGTCACACGGCCGAAGACGAGCATCCGGGCACGGTCGCCGAAATCCTCGCTCATCTTCTCCAGGTCCTCGCCCCACGCGTCACCGTGAAACGCGAGATCCCATTTTTCCGCACCCTCGAAAAAGCCGTCGAGGCTGACCAGATTCCAGACGATCACCTTGCTCATTCCATCCTCCATCCCATGGTGGCCAATCAACCGGTTGCAAATCGAAATTGGTTGAAGGCTACGCATACCGATGGCAAAGTGCAAGCAGATTCTCCGGAGACCGCAATGAAGGAAGACCACCGCTCGGGCTGCCCGATCAACCTGACGCTCGAGATCCTCGGCGATCGCTGGAGCCTGATCGTCATCCGCGACATGATGTTCGGCAACCGCCGCCATTTCCGCGAATTGCTGACCCAGTCCGAGGAAGGCATCGCCTCGAACATCCTGGCCGACAGGCTGAAGAAGCTGATGGAGCGGGGTCTCATCACCCGGAGCGACGATCCGAGCCACAAGCAGAAGGGGCTCTACAGCCTGACGGAGATGGCGATCGGGCTGGTGCCGCTGTTCGCCCATATGGGCGCCTGGGGACGGCGCCACCTGCCGGTGACGGAGGAACTGAGCATCCGCGCCGAACTGCTGGAGGACGGCGGCCCGCCCCTGTGGGACGCCTTCATGGAGGAACTGCGCGCCATCCACCTCGGCACGCCGATGCCGGCCCGCTCCGTCTCCGGCGAGCTTCGCGCCGCCTACGAGGCCGTGGTCGCGCGCAAGCAGGCGACGTCACTGGGAAAAAAGGGCAGCGAGCCCCGCGTCAGTCCTTCCGGAAAACCACGCTCGCGATCCAGCCTGTAAGGACGGCCAGGATGACGGACAGGATGCCGTAGGAGACCGGGTTGTTGAAGGCGGCGTTCGAGATCATCTGCTCGAGGCCGGTCTTGACCACCCGCAGCGGCATCGCCTTCTCGCTGATGAAGACGCCCTCGCGGAAGAGCTGGGCGCGCACGACATGGGTGCCGTTCGGAACGTTTGCCGGCAACCGCACGGTCGCCTTGAACAGGCTGGCGCTGATGAACTGCACACCGCCCGGATCGCGCTGGTAAAAGCCGCCGGTTTCCTTCAGCCGGCGGAAAGCATCGCGGAACTCGGAGACGTTGCTGCCGTCGCCGAAGAAGCCGACGGGATCAAGCCGGATGTGCTGCAGGCCGACGCCGATGCTGTTGAGAACCGCTGCCGGCGCGATGTCGTCGACGTCGCGCGTGCTCGAGAGCGAGTAGGATTCCGGCGCGAGCTCGAAGGTCATGGAGCGGCGGTTGACCCAGATGCCGAGCACGCGCTCCTTGCGCCGGACGGTCTGGTTGTCCTTCGGCCCTTCCAGCGCCACGACGATGTCGTACTTGGCCTGGGCCAACAGGCGCGGATCGTAGCCTTCGATGGCGCCGAAGATGGTCAGGTCGGCGCCGCGGAAATCGGAGGCGATGGCGATCTCGTCGGTGGACATGCCGATCTCGAGCCGCTCGCCGATTTCGGGCCGGCGGTCTTCCTGGGCCAGCGCCGGTGCTGCGGTCGCCATGACGAAGGCGGTGAGGATCGTCTGCAGGAGGATTCTCATCGCCGCACACCTTCGCTGACGATGGAATAGATCTCGTCCGGCGTCAGCACCAAGTCCACGGCGAGGCGCATGCCGACCGCGAGCACGAGCAGCGCCAGCAGCGCGCGCAACTGCTCGCCGCGCAAGCGCTGGCCGACACGGACGCCGTATTGCGCGCCGATGACGCCGGCCACCATGAGGATGAAGGCCAGCACGATATCGACGGAATTGTTGGTCGTCGCCTGCATGACGGTCGTGTAGGCGGTGACGAAGATGATCTGGAACAGCGAGGTTCCGACGACGACGTTGGTGGGGATGCGCAGCAGGTAGATCATCGCCGGCACCATGATGAAGCCGCCGCCGACACCCATGATCGAGGTCAGGACGCCGATGGAGAAACCGAGCACGACGACCGGGATGACGCTGAGATAGATCTTGGACTTCTTGAACCGCATCTTCAGCGGCAGTCCGTGCACCCAGTTGTGGTGGCCGGGCTTGCGCAGGCTGACAGGCTGGTTGTTGGCCGCGCGCCGGAGCGCCTTGACGCTTTCGAACAGCATCAGCACGCCGACCACGCCGAGCAGGACCACATAGAGCAGCGAGATGACGAGATCGAGCTGGCCGACGCGGCGCAGCAACGCGAATAGCCATATGCCCGCCGTCGCGCCGAGGAGACCGCCGACCAGAAGGACCGTGCCCAGCTTGATGTCGAGCGAGCCGCGGCGGAAATGGGTGATCGCGCCGGAAATCGACGAGGCGACGACCTGGTTGGCGCCGGTCGCGACCGCGACGATCGGGGGAATGTTGTAGAAGATCAGGAGCGGCGTGATCAGGAAGCCGCCGCCGACGCCGAACATGCCCGACAGAAAACCGACGGCCGCGCCCATCCCCAGGATGATGAAGATGTTCACCGAAATCTCGGCGATGGGCAGATAGACCGTCACAGCATTACCCCGATGGGCCGCAGGCCCGGAACGCGCGGCGCCCCTGTCGCCGCCTTACAGCAATTTCGCGACCGGAGCTGGCCCGCCAGATCCGGTAGTTACAGGCTCGGCATACGGGTAAGCGCCAGGCAGGCGGAACGCATGCTTGGTTCGACAGTCCCTCAGCACGTCACCGGCGTCCGCCCGGGCGATCGCAGGACGACCCCGGGAGCGCCACGGTATCGGGCCGGACGAACCGGTCGGAGCCGGATTGCCGCGACCCGCCGCTCCCGTATCATTCTGAGCGGCTTGTGGTTTTTTCAAGGTGTGTCATGCCCTTATGCATGGCACCCGTCAACAGACGAACGGATCGGCGCTGGGCTTTATGCGGTGCTGCGGGGGGCACCGGGGATCATCCCTGCTGCTTGTTGCGCTTCAGCAACTCGTTGATCAGCTTGTCGTCGATCTTGCCGGTTTCAGACTGACCGATGGACTTCTGAAAGGCCTTGATGGCGTCCACCGTCTTCGGCCCCATCGTGCCGTCCGGGCTACCGGCATTGAAGCCGTTGTTGTTCAGGATCGCCTGGATGTTGCGGATCGCCTTCTTCATGTCGACGGAGGCGGTCTTCGTGCCCTTGCCAACCCATTCGTCCGGCAGGTCGGTCGAGTTCGCCTTGTCGTCCAGCGGCTGCTGCTTCCACAGATCGAGCCTGGCCTTGGCGTCGGCAAGCTGCTCCGGCTTCATGGCGTTGGCGACCTCGTCGCGCTTCTCGGCGGCATCCCTGTCGCCGTCGCGGGCGGCGATCGCAAACCACTTGTAGGACTCCTCGAGGTCCTGCTTCACGCCGTTGCCGCGGGCATAGAGAATGGCGAGATTGAACTGGCTGTCGCGGACGCCGAGTTCGGCGGCCTTCTTGAACCATTCGGCAGCGGCCGCATAGTCCGGCGCCTTGCCGCCGCCGGTGGCGAGCAGGACCGCGAGATTGTGGCTGGCGTTGGCGTTGCCCTGCCGGGCGGCCTGCTCGTAGAGCGCGCGCGCCTTGTCGAGATCGCGCTCGACGCCCTGTCCCTTCTCGTAAAGGCTGCCGAGACGGTACTGCGCCGGCGCGAAGCCACGGTCCGCCGACAGCCGGTACCAGTTCGCCGCTTCCGCCATGTCGATCGCGACGCCGCGGCCGTCGGTAAAGCGGGCGCCGAGCTCGAACAGCGCCAGGCTGTCGCCCTCGCCGGCGGATTTCGCCAGCGACGCCGGCTCGATCGCGGCCGGAACGGTAATCGCTTCGGTGACGTCCTGGCCGGGATCGCCGGCGCCGATGACCGATTCCGTCGTGCCTTCGTCGGTGACCGGGACGTCCTTGATGCCCTCCGTGGGCACGTTGGTCACGATCGGCTCAAAGCCGCCGGTCTCGGCTGCGGCATCGGCCGGACGCGTCAACTGCTGCGCACCAGTGATCGCCAGCACGGGATCGCCCGTATCCATGCCGGTGTCCTCGACGGTCGGTGTGGGGATATCGTCGGCGGGCACGGTGACGCCGTCGGACAAGGGCTCGTCGCCCTCGATCACCTCTACCTGGGCGCTTTCGATCGGGGCCGCAGCCGGGGTGCTTTCGACGGGCGCAGGGGCAACGGCCTCGTTGCCGCCGGCAGGAAGAGCCATGCTGGCCTGCTCGACGGGCGCGGTCGCAGGCACCTCGTCTCCGCGCACGAGCGTGTTGACGAGCGGATAGGACATGATCGCGAGCAGGATCGCGCCGACGGCCATCAGGATCGGCCGGCGATGGCGGCTGAATGCCGAGGCGGCGGCGCCCGAACCGGCCGCCTTCTTTTCCGGCGCGAGACGGGAGATCGTATCGGATTCTTCCGCCGCCATGCGTGCGGCACGGCGGGCGGCGGCGATGAAATCGGCCTTGCCGGCATCGCTCGGCTTGCCGCGGCCTTCCGCGGCCTGGCTTGCCCGCACGCGCTCCAGGATCTTGCGCACGTCCGGCGCGCCCGAACCCGGTTCGAGCAACTGGTTGGCCACCTCGGGCGCAATCTCGTCGCCCGGATCGAGCGACGGCGCCGGATCGATGTGCTGGCGCTCGGCAGGAACGGCAGGCGCGTCCTTCCGGGCCGGCGCGAAGCGGCGCGCGAGACCCGAGATCAGTCCGCCCCTGGCCTTCTTCCCGGTGGTCGCGGCCGCCGCGGCTTCCGCCACGACAGGCCGGGAGCCCTCCTCGCCGTCGACCGGAACCTCGTCGGCAAAGTCCGAAGTCCCGGCGTCGGCCGTGATCGTGCGCTGTTCATGCCCCTCTGACCCGGCGTCAAAGCCGTCGTCGACGAAGGGATATTCGTCGTCGTGGAAGGCCATCGCAGCCACACGAGGCGTCGCGGGCGACGACTGCCGCTCATCGGCCCGGTCGTCAGGCCGCGGCGCATCGAGCTGCTCCAGGCGGCCGGCGATCTGAACCAGCGTGTCGTGCAGGGCGTCGAAGGTGCGCGCGGTGCGCTCCTCGCTGGAGCGCATCATGTCTTCCAGCGTGCGGAGGTCTTCGGCCAGCGCGGAGATCGCGGCCATGTCGGAGGAGGACGCGCCGCCCGTCTCGGCGTGCTGGTAGGCCTGCATCACCGCCTCGGCCGCCTGCCGGGCCGCCTCGATGATGTATTCGTCGTTTGTCGCCATGTAGTCTTCGATCGTCGCCATGCGGTTGTCGAAGTCGGCGGGAAGGGCTGCGGCCGACGTCGCCTGCGGCGCGCTGATCAGGGTCGACAGATGCGCGATCTGCGCCTCGAGGCTCTGCAGGGCGGCACTGTCGCCCACCGGTGCGGCACTGGTGCGGTCCAGCCGGTCGGCGATCGCCTGCAGCCGGCCTTCGATCGAGGAGAAGCGCTCGCCGGACAGCGGCGCGGCGGAGGGAACGTCGAGATCCTCGATGCGGCGGGCGAGCAGATCGAGGCGTTCGGCCAGAACGTCGTTGACCGCCCCCTGGTCGAGCGCGTCGATCTTGCGGGAAATGTCGGTGAGATAGCCGGCAAGATCGGCACCCGCCGCGGGGGCGCGCTGGCTCTGCTCGATCATGAAGGACAGTTGGTCGAGGCGCTCTTCCAGGCGGATGGCGGCCTTCTCGTTGGCCATCTCCTCGATGCGGTAGGCCAGCGCTTCCAGCCGCTGGCCGAGCCCCTGTTCGGGCGAAGGGCGGTGCGAGATCGTGTCGAGCTGACCGGCAAGGTCGGCGATCCGGCCTTCCAGGCGCTGGAGCATGGCGGTGTCGGCGGCGGATCCCGGGGCGCGTGCGCCTGCGGCGATCGCGCGGCTGATCTCGTCCAGGCGCAGGTCGAGGCCCTCGAACTGGCTGGCATAGCGGCGGTCGTCCGGCATGACGCTGCGACCGAGGGCTTCCACGGCCTGGCCCATCGCGTGCAGCTTGCCCTCCAGGTCGCGCAGCGCAGGCGTGGGGCTGACGGACTGGATCTGCGTCTTCAGTTCGTCGAGCCGATAGGCAAGGGCGAGCAGTTCGTCGTCGCGGCTCTGGTCGGCGGCGGCGAGCTTCTGCTCCACGCCGTTCCAGCGGGTTTCCATGCGGCGCACGGAATCCTCGCGGGCAAGGCCGTCGAGGACCGAGCGCAATTCGTCGAACTCGACGCGAAGGCCGTCGGTGTCTGAGCGGCCCGACTGGTGGCCGAGCTGGCTGATGCCTTGCGCCAGCCGCTGCAGGTCGCCGCGGATGTCGTCGTCATGGCCGCGAACCTCGGCGGCCTGGCGGATGGCCCGCATCTCGTCGCGCAGCACGTCCATCTCGCGGCCGAGACCTTCCGCGATGTCGCGCTTGAGATCCTGCCGCAGGCCGACGAGCGCCTGGGCGATCTCCCGGGCGGCGAATTCCGGCGCGGCTTGCTCCGCAGCGACGCGCGTGGCGGACGGATGCGCGGGGGTTGCTGTGTCGAAGGCATGGGGGCGGCGCTCGCTGCGGGCTGCGGAGCGCTCGCGTACCGTCTCGATCGCGCGCTGGCGCTGCATGATCTCGCCGACCGGATCGTCGCGCAGGGCACCGGAGCGGGTGAGATCGGGGTGCGGCGGCTCCGCTCGCCCGTGCGCGCCGTCGCGGCCGCGTTCACGGCTGCCCATCAGGCCTTCGATCCGGGCCTCGAGACCCTCGATCGTGCGGTTGAGTGCATCGAACGACGACCTGTCGCCAAAACGGGGAGGATTTGCTCGCGATCCGCTCATGTTCTTCGCCTCGCTTGGGAGCCCGTCGGCTCGCCGGGAGAACCCGCACCACGCCTGCCGTTCATGCGGCGCGACGCCCTGTTACTGCTTTGAACCGGCAAGACGCACGCCGGCATGTTCGATGTCCACGTGCAGACCGGGGGCGCGCCGATGCGGCGCATCTCCTCCGGCCATGACGAAACGAATGGCAGGCGAAAAGTGGAAAGATGAGACTATTTCGTGAACTGCCCTCAGGCGCCACAATTCATGGAACATGGTAAACAAGCCGTTAACCGACCGGAAATTTTTTAACGAATTGCTCATATAGCGGCGAAGCGGGTGCGAGGCTGGCGTTCGCCGTTCTGCGGGGGAGCCTCGAGGCTCCGCTGTCACCCATCCGTGCAAGACTGGCCGGCGAGCCTGTGAAAATGATGCGCGCGACGCTTTTGACGTTTACGCAAACGTCAAAACTTCATAGTATCCATGCCAATGACTTGGACGGTCGTCCATCGAGAAGGCGAGGAACTCGAGACTATGCCCATCTACAAGGCCCCCGTGAACGAAACCCTGTTCGTGCTGAACGACGTGCTCGGACTGGAACGCTACAACAACCTGCCGGGCTTTGCCGATGCGACGCAGGACATGGTCGAGGCGATCGCCAGCGAGGCGGCGAAACTGTCGGAGGAGGCGCTCTTTCCCGTCAATCTTTCCGGAGACCAGGAAGGCTGCAGGCGCGGCGAGGACGGCACGGTCAGCGTGCCGAAAGGCTTCAAGCAGGCCTTCGACCTCTATCGCGCGGGCGGCTGGTTGGGGCTCGCCGTACCGGAGGAATTCGGCGGCCAGGGGCTTCCCTACGTGCTGCACACCGCTGTCGGCGAATACATGTCGTCGGCCAACATGTCGCTGATGATGTATCCTGGGCTCACCCAGGGCGCGATCGCGGCGATCCTGGTGCACGGCTCGGACGCGCAGAAGCAGGCCTATCTGCCGAAAATGGTGGCCGGCACCTGGACCGGCACGATGAACCTGACCGAACCGCATTGCGGCACCGACCTCGGCCTGCTGCGCACCAAGGCGGTGCCGCAGGCGGACGGCAGCTACAGGATTTCCGGCCAGAAGATCTTCATCTCCGCCGGCGAACACGACATGGCGGAGAACATCGTCCACCTGGTGCTCGCCCGGATCGAGGGCGCGCCGGAAGGCACCAAGGGCATCTCGCTCTTCATCGTGCCGAAGTTCCTGCCGGATGCGGACGGCGAGGCGGGCGCGCGAAACGGCGTTTCCTGCGGCGCGATCGAGCACAAGATGGGCATCCACGGCAACGCCACCTGCGTGATGAACTACGACGAGGCGACCGGCTTTCTCATCGGTGCGGAGAACAAGGGTCTCGCCGCCATGTTCGTGATGATGAACGAGGCGCGCCTCGGCGTCGGCCTGCAGGGGCTCGCCGTTGCCGAAGCCGCCTACCAGAACGCCGCCAACTATGCGCGCGAGCGCATCCAGGGACGGTCGCTTTCCGGGCCAAAGGCGCCCGAGCAGCGTGCCGACCCGATCATCGTCCATCCCGACATCCGCCGGGCGCTCCTGACCATGAAGGCCTGGAACGAGGGCGGGCGCGCCTTCCTGCTGTGGACGGCGCTACAATCCGACATCGCCCACCGCGCAAGCGACGAGAAAGAGCGCCAGGCGGCGGACGACCTGCTCGGACTGGCAACGCCTATCCTGAAGGGCGTGCTCACCGACAAGGGCTTCGACCATGCGGTGATAGCGCAGCAGGTCTATGGCGGGCACGGCTATATCGAGGAGCACGGCATGAGCCAGTTCGTGCGCGACGCCCGCATCGCCATGATCTACGAGGGCGCCAACGGCATCCAGGCGCTCGACCTCGTCGGCCGCAAGCTCGGCATGAACGGCGGTCGCGCGGTGATGGCGCTGTTCAAGGAGATCGGTGACTTCTGCGAGGAAAACCGCGGCGACGAGAGCCTGTCCTTCTTCACCAAGCACCTCAAGAAGGGGCTGGGCGACCTGCAGGCATCGACCATGTGGTTCATGCAGCATGCGATGGCCAAACCCGACAATGCCGGCGCCGGCTCGACCGACTACATGCACCTGTTCGGCCTTGTCGTGGTCGGCTACATGTGGGCGCGCATGGCCAAGACGGCCCAGGCCGGGCTTGCGGCAGGAGCCGGCGAGCGCGAGGAATTCCTGCGCAACAAGCTGATCACCGGCCGCTTCTTCATGGAGCGGATCATG
Source organism: Rhizobium sp. TRM96647 (assembly GCF_025780115.1). NCBI lineage: Bacteria > Pseudomonadati > Pseudomonadota > Alphaproteobacteria > Hyphomicrobiales > Rhizobiaceae > Rhizobium > Rhizobium sp. TRM96647. The sequence continues at coordinate 17,993 of NZ_JAOXHF010000024.1, read as the reverse complement.
CCGGAGACGGCGCTGCGCAAGGCACGGATCGAGAGCGGCGCCGAGACGATGATGGCGATGGCGGCGGATGCGTTCTGAGAGCGGTCCGCGTCTTGCACCTCGCACACGGCCCCTCACCCCTACCCTCTCCCTGTAATCGGGGAGAGGGAGTACAGTCTCCGCGGCATCGTCCCTTCGCCCCGCTTGCGGGGAGAAGGTGCCGGCAGGCGGATGAGGGGCAGGCCGACGCGCCAAGAGATTGGCAGACAGATGATTGACGACGCTTCTGCGTCGCCCAGGGAGAGAAAAGCATGACCGACGTCTTCATCTACGATCACGTGCGCACCCCGCGCGGGCGCGGCAAGAAGGACGGGGCGCTGCACGAGGTGCCCTCCGTCCGCCTCGCCGCAAAGGTGCTGGAAGCGATCCGCGACCGCAACGGGCTGGATACGGAGAAGGTCGACGACATCATCATGGGCTGCGTCGACCCGGTGATGGACGCCGGCGCCGTGATCCCCAAGGCGGCCGCCTTCGAGGCCGGCTATTCGACGAAGGCGCCGGGCATGCAGATCTCGCGCTTCTGCGCCTCCGGTCTCGATGCGGTGAACTTCGGCGCCGGCAAGATCGCCCAAGGGGCGGACGACATCGTGATCGCCGGCGGCGTGGAGAGCATGTCGCGGGTCGGCCTCGGCATGTCCGGCGGTGCCTGGTTCATGGATCCTTCGGTCAACTTCCCCGCTTATTTCATGCCGCAGGGGGTCTCGGCCGACCTGATCGCCACCAAATACGGTTTCTCGCGCGACGATGTCGACGCCTACGCGGTGGAGAGCCAGAAGCGCGCGGCCAATGCCTGGGAGAAGGGTTATTTCAAGAACGCCGTCATCCCGGTGAAGGACATCAACGGGCTGACGATCCTCGACCGCGACGAGCACATGCGGCCCGGAACCGACATGCAGGCGCTGGCGCAGCTCAACCCTTCCTTCCAGATGCCCGGCGAGATGGGCGGCTTCGAGGCGGTCGCGATCCAGGCCCACCCCGAGATCGAGGCGATCAACTACGTCCACCATGCCGGCAATTCCTCCGGCATCGTCGACGGCTCCGGTGCCGTGCTGCTCGGCTCGAAGGAAGGCGGCGCGATCCTTGGCAGGAAGCCGCGCGCCCGCATCAGGGCCTTCGCCAATATCGGCTCCGATCCGGCGCTGATGCTGACGGGACCGGTCGACGTGACCGAGAAGCTCTTGAAGCGCACCGGCATGACGCTCGCCGACATCGACCTGTTCGAGCTGAACGAGGCCTTCGCCGCCGTCGTCCTGCGCTACATGCAGGCGTTCGACATCGGCCACGACAGGATCAACGTCAACGGCGGGGCGATCGCCATGGGCCATCCGCTGGGTGCCACCGGCGCCATGATCCTCGGAACCGTGCTGGACGAACTGGAGCGCCGCGACCTCAACACCGCGCTGGTGACGCTCTGCATCGGCGCCGGCATGGGTACGGCGACGGTGATCGAGCGGGTGTGAGGCGGATCGCCCCTCATCCGGCTGCCGCCACCTTCTCCCCGCAAGCGGGGAGAAGGGACATGCCGCGACGTTTCGGGTCCCCCTCGCCCCGTTCACGGGGAGAGGGTCGCCGAGCGAAGCGGAGGCGGGGTGAGGGGCTGCGAGGCCAACTGGACGAATTCAAGGGAAGAGGAATCCCGCAATGACCTACAAGAACTTCACCATCGACACCGACGCGGACGGCATTGCGCTCGTCACCTGGGACATGCCGGGCAAGTCGATGAACGTCATCACCGCCGAGGTGATGGACGAGCTTGACGCCATCATCGACGCAACCGTCGCGGATGCCGCCGTCAAGGGCGTGGTCTTCACGTCCGGCAAGTCGTCCTTCTCCGGCGGCGCCGACCTTTCGATGATCAAGTCGATGTTCGCCCTCCAGGCCGAGGAAAAGGCGAAGGACCCCGCGCAGGCGGTCGAGAAGCTGTTTGCCCTGACCGGGCGTATGAGCGGCCTCTACCGCAAGCTCGAGACCTGCGGCAAGCCCTGGGTGTCTGCGATCAACGGCACCTGCATGGGCGGTGCCTTCGAACTGTCGCTCGCCTGCCACGGCCGTGTCGCCTCGAATGCTAAATCGGTGAAGATCGCGCTGCCCGAGGTCAAGGTCGGCATCTTCCCCGGCGCCGGCGGCACCCAGCGCGTGCCACGGCTCGCAAATGCGCAGGACGCCTTGCAGATGATGACGCTCGGCTCGTCCCTGACCGGCGCACGCGCCAAGGCGATGAACCTCGTGCACCAGGTGGTCGCCCCCGAGGACCTGATCCCGGCGGCAAGGCAGATGATCATGGACGGGCTGAAGCCGATCGCCCCCTGGGACGAGAAGGGCTTCAAGGTGCCGGGCGGCGGCATCTGGACGCCGGCATCCGCCCAGCTCTGGCCGGCAGCACCCGCGATCCTGCGGCGCGAGACCGCCGGCAACTATCCGGGGGCGCTCGCGATCCTCAAATGCGTCTACGAGGGGCTGCAGGTGCCGTTCGATACGGCGCTGAAGATCGAGCAGCGCTACTTCACCCATATCCTGCAGACCACCGAGGCTTTCTCGATGATCCGCTCGCTGTTCATCGCCATGCAGGAGCTGGGCAAGGGCGCACGCCGACCGGCGGGCGTGGCGAAGACGGAGTTCCGGAAGGTCGGCATCGTCGGCGCCGGCTTCATGGGCGCCTCGATCGGCTATGTGACCGCGGCCGCCGGCATCCCGGTGGTGCTGATCGACCGCGACCAGGAGGCGGCCGACAAGGGCAAGTCCGTCTGCGAGGGCCTGACGTCCGGCAGCGTCTCCAAGGGGCGGATGAGCAAGGAGGAAGGCGAGAAGCTGCTGTCGCTGATCACGCCGACTGCGGACTACGCAGCGCTCTCCGACGCCGACCTCGTCATCGAGGCCGTGTTCGAGGACCGCGACGTGAAGAAGGCCGTCGCCGAAAAGATCGAGGCGGTGCTGCCGGAAGGGGCAATCTTCGCTTCCAACACCTCGACCCTGCCGATCACCGGGCTTGCGAAGAATACGACGCGCCCGGGCCAGTTCATCGGCATCCACTTCTTCTCGCCGGTCGAGAAGATGATGCTGACGGAGGTGATCCTCGGCAAGGAGACGGGCGACAAGGCGCTGGCCGTGGCTTTGGACTACGTCGCCGCGATCAGGAAGACGCCGATCGTCGTCAACGACACGCGCGGCTTCTACGTCAACCGCTGCGTCTTCCGCTATATCGGCGAGGCCTACGACATGCTGATCGAGGGCGTACCGGCGGCGATGATCGAGAATGCAGCGAAAATGGCCGGCATGCCCGTAGGGCCGCTGTCGCTCAACGACGAGGTCGCTGTCGATCTCTCCTACAAGATCTTCAAGGCGGCGATCGCGGATATCGGCCCGCAGGCCGTCGACCCGCGCCCCATGGAACTGGTCACCCAGCTTGTCGAGGACGGCCGCCTCGGCCGGAAGGCGGGCAAGGGTTTCTACGACTATCCGCCGAAGCCGCAGAAGAAGCGGCTGTGGTCCGGCCTGAGGGATCTCTATCCGCAACAGAAGCCCGATGACGTCGACGTGAAGGTGCTGAAGGAGCGTCTTCTGGTGACGATCGCGCTGGAGGCCGCCCGCACGGTCGAGGAAGGCATCGTCACCGATCCGCGCGAGGCGGACGTCGGCTCGATCCTCGGCTTCGGCTTCGCCCCCTATACCGGCGGCACGCTGTCCTACATCGACGGTATGGGGGTTTCGACCTTCGTGGCGCTCTGCGAGAAGCTCGCCTCGAAATACGGCGACCACTTCAAGCCGACGCCGCTCCTGCTCGACATGGCCGCGAAGGGCGAGACCTTCTACGGACGCTTCGACCCGTATGCGAAGAGGGAGGCGGCGTAAGCCGCCTCCGTGCATCGTATCTCTTAGCGCACCTGCAGTTCCCTCTCTTCCCGGTAAGCCTTCCAGAGGAGCCAGGCGAGCAGCGGAACCTTGATGATCGTCAACAGCAGCAGCAGGCCGAAATTGTCCGGTGAGAAGTTCGCGTTGACGACGGCCTCGCGAACGTGGCCGATCGCCACGCCGATATTGAACAGCACGAGATAGAGGACGACGGCGGCCTTGAACGAGAGGCTTCGCCAGAACGACAGGACGGCGACGACGCCGATGGAGAGATCGGCGACACCGATCTCGAACTGGAACGGGCTCACCTGCCAGCCGATCTGGGCTGCGGCCACCTGCGGCAGGAAGACGTGGAAGAAGCCGCCCCAGATCATTTCCGCGCCGACCGAGAGCAACAGGAGCCAGGACAGATAGCGCCGGGCAGGCGGTCCGTCGCGCCGGAACGTGGCAATCGCGAGCGCCGCCACGAACAGGATTGTCGGCATGTTGGTCAGGACCAGCCGTATTGCGTCTGCCATGCCACCACCTGCGGATGTTTCGACGGGAGATTCCCGGAAAGGTGACAGAGAGCGCGCCGCTTGCCAAGCTGGTTCGGCCGGCAAAGTTCATCCCTCCCCGCTTCCGGGCGAAGCTGCGTTCGGGCGGGATCGGCGGGAGGAAAGGCAGGGAGCGCCGGCGGTCAGGCTACGAAGGGAGGCGCGAGGGCGGCTCCGTCGAGGGGCGGCCGCCGTGCGTGACGCCCGGCAGCCATTCGGAAAAAAGGATCAGTTGATCGGGATGCGAACGCCGCCGCCGGTATCGGCGGGAAGAGCGTAGGTGGTGTTGTTGGCGGCACTCGTCGTGCAGCCCGCCAGCGTCATGCACACGATCGCAGCGGCGAAGATGGATTTGAACGGCATCAATTTCTCCGAATGAAGATCAACAATCAGGAAGCGCGCCTCTCTTGAGACGCGCCACCGGCGACAACCCCGCCGGCACGCAGAAGAGGCCAGTTCGCCGTATAAGGCAAGGGCCGGGTGCGCGCGAAGTCTCCTTGTCCGGAATTCCCGGCCACGATCCGTGGCCGGCCGCGCAATCGGCGGTCAGGCCGCCTCGACGCCCTGGATGGCCGAGACCTGCCAGGGGCCACGGGGCTTGCGCTGGAAGGTCCAGACCTCGACGGCCTCGCTCACCTGTTCCGGATCGCCGCTGACGACCTGGCCGGTGGCACGGTCGCGCATGACGTCGATGCTCTCGTAGCGCATCGCGACGGTCGCGTATTCGGTACCGTCGTCCTCGCGCCAGGCTTCGGCCACGTCGCCCTGAACCAGATGGACGTCGCGAACCTCGTTCCTGACGCCGCTCGTGGCGTTCTCGCTCAGTTCCTCGGCAAGCCAGGACATGGCTTCGGGCGTGGTCAGGCTGCGAAGGGTGGCATAGTCTTCCGCGCCATAGGCAGCCTGGACGTCCTTCAGCATCGTCTCGAACTGGTCGAGATCCTGCTGCCCGACACCGATCTCGTCGGCCGACTGGCCGGCGGAACCACCCGCGCCGGGGCCACGCCCCAGGCCGCCCGCAAGACCGCCGCCGAGGCCGCCGGCAAGGCCACCGAGACCACCTCGCGCACCGCCGCCGATGCTGGGGATCTTGAAGGACGGCGCGCCGGTTTCGGACTGGCGATTGGCCATGTTGCCGGCACCGCCGCCATAGGCGGGCTGGGGGGAGCGGCGGAAGAAGCGCATGGCAAGCGTGATCGCACCGAAAATCAGGGCCGCCTGGAAGAGCAGGCCGAGGAAGCCCATCGCTCCGCCGATGCCGTTGCCCATCAGCATGCCGACCAGGCCGCCCAGGGCCAGGCCGCCGAGAAGCGCGCCGCCGAAGCCGCCGAACAATCCGCCGGGACGCTGGCCGAACGGCCGGTTGGCCTGCTGGCCCGCCTGGGGCTGCGTCGTCTGCTGGCCGGCCGGGCGCGGCGTCATGGATCGGTCGATCGGCGCCGACTGCGTGGGCGCAGTGCGCGTCACCGGCGGCGGCGCGAACGTGCGGGTGCCGCGGCTGCCGAATCCGCCACCGGCCCGGCGAGCCTCTGCGACATCGACCGCGGTAACCATGACCATCAGGGCGACGCCCATCATCGCGAAAATTCGTCCAAAACGCTGCATTTCAACTCTTCCCGTCATCTCTTCCCGCGCCAGAAAGGCGCACATGGCGTTGCATATAGCGTTACAGGAAACCGAGTTTAAGGTGCGGTCACATTTTTGTGGCCGCAAATGTGCCCCGGCTCCCTTGCGGCAGCACGGCCTTGCACCGCCGGCTTCAGGCCACGTTGCGCGACGCTCCGGCAAACTTGCTGAGCCCCAGCCATTGCTGCATGGCGTTGGCAATCTCCGGATCGCCGTCGAGTTCGAGATTGCCGGCATCGACCTCCCGGCCGATCATCGACAGTCCCATCCAGATTGCCGTCATGCTGCGCAGCGAGCTCGTCACCAGAAGGTCGATCTCGAAGCCGGGATCGAAGCCGCACAGGTCGACCGCCCCGCCGTCGACAACCAGCCACCAGTTCTGCCGGCTTTCCGGCAGCTCCGGGTAGAGGAACTGGATGGTGCAGCGGCGCCTCGGCAGCGGCTGCGGGTTCAGATTGCGCCGCATGTCCCACATGAGCAGCATGGGATCGAGCTTCTTCAGCGAGAGCTGCGATTCCACCCAGCGCTGCCCCCATAGACCGAGCCCCATGACGATCGGCTCGAGGTCCCTGCCGGCCGGCGAGAGGCGATACTCGATCACGCCCCGCTCGCCCGGCCCGGCAAGAACGACGCCGGCGCGCTCCAGTTCCTTCAGCCGCTTGGACAGAAGCGCCGGCGACATGCGCGGCACGCCCCGGCGCAGGTCGTTGAAGCGGGTCGTCCCGCAGAGCAGCTCGCGCAGCACCAGCACCGTCCAGCGAGTGCAGAGGATTTCGGCGGCCATCGATACGGGACAGAACTGGCCGTAACTTCCATGCTCTTCCATGATCGTCATCCGGCAGCGGCGTTCAGGCGGCATCATAGTGCAAACGCGGGAAGGCGACCACGGGGTCGTGGTAGTACAGTTCCTGAACTGGACGGAATCGCGCTTTGGTAGGACCCTGTCTCCATTCTTTCGAGGAGGGCCTCATGAGTACTGCATTGAACGCATCGTCGAACGAGGGCAAGGGTCGACCCGCCACGCCGGTCGATCCGGTGGAAGTCGCCCGGTCGATTTCGCCCATCCTGGCCGAGCGCGCCGCACGCTTCGACGAGGAGGACAGTTTTGTCGCGGAGAACTACGAACTCCTGAAGCAATCGGGCCTGGTGGAGGCGGGCGTTCCGGGGCCGCTCGGCGGCGGGGACGCGGACGTGCGCACGCTGGCGGAGATGCTGCGGGTCATGGCGCATGCCTGCTCGTCGACCGCACTCGCCTTTTCGATGCACACCCACCAGGTGGCGATCCCGGCATGGCGCTGGCGCCACCAGCAGGTGACCGCCGTGGAGCCGTTGCTGAAGCGCGTGGCGGCCGAGCGGCTGATCCTGCTCTCCAGCGGCGGCTCGGACTGGATCGGCGGCTCCGGCAAGGCTTCGAAAGTGGAGGGAGGCTACCGGATCAACGCGCGCAAGAGCTTCACCTCCGGGGCCGGGGCCGGCGACCTGCTGATGACCGGGGCGGTTCTCGCGACCGGCGAGGGTCCGGATGCGGTGATCCATTTCGCCGTGCCGATGAAGGCGCCAGAAGTCAGCATCGTCGAGACCTGGCGCGCGCTCGGCATGCGCGGCACCGGGTCCAACGACGTCGTCATCGACGACCTCTTCATCCCCGACGCCGGCGTCTCCTTCAGCCGCCGCGCCGGGGAATGGCACCCGGTGTTCCAGATCATCGCCACCACGGCCATGCCGCTGATCTATGCGGTCTATCTCGGCGTTGCCGAAAGCGCCCGCGACATCGCGCTCGACCTGGCCCGCCGCAAGCATGCGGGACCGGGACTGCTCGACATCGCCGGGCGGATGGAGACGTCGCTGCGAGCGGCCCAGCTCGCGCACCGCTGGATGATCGAGACCGTCGAGCGCAACGCCCCGTCGGAAGAGACGGTCGACGAGGTGATGATCGGCCGCTCGCTCGTTGCGCGGCATGCGATCGAAACCGTCGAGCTGGCGATGGAGCTCTCCGGTGGCAGCGGCTTCTACCGCGCCGCCGGCCTCGAGCGGCGCTTCCGCGACATACAGGGCGCCCGGTTCCACCCGCTGCAGCCCGGGCCGCAGGCGCAGTATGCGGGCGCGATGGCACTGGGGCTGCCAGTCGCGACGATCTTCTGACGGGGGCGACCTCTCCCGGATGGCCGGAGGAGGTCGCCCATCGCAGCGCAGTGGGGGTAACCGGCTCAGCCTCCTGTGGGAGTTGCCATCGTCAGTGGCCGACTGTACGATGCCGCTTCCACGCCCTTTGCGGTGTGGATCCAGACTGGGAAGCGGCGCTCACCGCGTTCGCTCTATGTATTTCAGTGGTCTCACGGCCAGCTCACGCGGCCAGCATACGATCAAATCCAGCCGTTGCTGAAGGGGAATACGAGGTCGACACAATCTCATTCTTTTTCGTGTGCGGCACCGCCATGGCTCCACGTGAGAAGCGTAGAAGTACACTTGGAGGTTAAAATGAAGAAGCGTACCGTAACTGTCGTAATTTGTGCCGCGCTCGCCTTGTCAGCCTGCCAGTCGCAACCGGTTTCCCAGAGCGTCGTCGACCGCAATGCCGAATTCGGCTGCGTGGCGGGAACGGTCGGCGGGGCGATTGTTGGCGGCCTGGTCGGCAGCACGATCGGTGCCGGAACCGGCCAGATCGCCGCGATCGGCGGTGGTATCGGCGTCGGCGGCCTCCTCGGCAATCGCCTGGCATGCAGGTAGGCGGAAAGGGACAGGTTGATGAAAAAGGCTTTTCTGGTGGCGGCTCTCGTGGCTTGCCAGTGCACTCTGTCGTTTGCCCAGGCGCAGACGGCTGCGATCCATCAGGGTCACAAGGACCAGCTCGACACCAACAAGGACGGAACCGTCCAGCGCAGTGAATACCAGGCGTTCATGGCGACAGCCTTTACGAACCTCGACAAGAACAAGAACGGCAGCCTGAGCAAGTCGGAGGTCGGAACGGTCCTGACCGCGGACCAATTTTCGGCGACCGACGGCGACAATAACGGCAGCATCAGCCAGGCCGAGTTCATGAACCGGGTGATGGCCGACTTCGCGGCGGCTGACCGCAGCGGCGACGGAGCTCTGCAATAGCAGGTCGGGAATACACGGCTCCGCACCGGCGGAGCCGTTCCGTTCCGGCGAACGGATCCCTGACCCCGACCCTGTGCCGGCCTTCGACGATCAGGATTGAACGGCGCGGCGGCCGAAACGCTCCGCGCCGATGACCACGACGCCTGCGCCGATGATCAGGGCGGCGCCGACGAAGACGTTTGCCGACGGCACCTCATGCCAGATCAGGAAGCCGAGCAGAAATCCCCAGATCAGCGAGGAATATTCGAAGGGCGCCAGCAGCGACACTTCTGCCCGTCGCATGCCCTCGAACAGCGCAAACTGCCCGACGCCCGCAAGCACGCCCGTGCCGACGATCAGCCCAAGCTCGGCAAGGCCCAGCGGCGTCCAGAGGAAAGGCAAGGCGATGCCGGTGAAGAGCATCAGGAAGGCGCTGGAGATCAGCATCTGCACCAGCGTGCTTTCCTCCAGCGCCGTCTTGCGCAGCAGGATGGTGGCGATCCCCCAGAAGAAGGCCGCCTGCAAAGCGAGATAGACCGGCAGCGAGATGTTGAGCCCCTGGCCGAAGACATCGCAGGCGATCAGCACGCCGACGAAGCCCGTCAGCACCGCGATCCACCGGCCCGGCGTCACCACCTCGCCGAGAACCGGCATGGCCAGCACCGTGACGACGATCGGCGCCGCATAATAAAGGGTGGTGAGCTGCGCCAGGCCGAGATCGCGCGCCGCCGTGTAGTAGGAGAGCCAGGCTGCAAGCAGAAGCAGCGTTCGCAGCAGCATCGGCCTGAGAACAGGCGAGCCCGAGGCCCGGCGCAGGGCGGGCCCGCGGCCGATCGCGACACAGATCGCAACGATGGTCAGGCTGCGGATGAACAGCACCTGGCACACCGGCAGGGCCGCGACCAGCCATTTGACGGAGGCATCCTGGAGCGAGAACAGGAAGAACGAGAACGTCGTCAGCAGAATGCCGATGAGGGTACGGGTTTGCACGGCCGGGGACTCCGGGCGCAGGGGTTGCACCCGCACCACTGATAGCGCCAGCCGTGTCGTCGCGAAAGGGGGGGCGAGCGATGATCTCCGCGGATGCGGCCGTTCCCCCGAGCGACAACCCTGAAGAGCTTGTTACGCAGGATACAGCGGCAGTCGACGGGATCTGAAAATATTTCTTCATTAAAATTAGACGTCGCGAATAAATATCGAGGCAGCGACGTTGAAGGCACATGCGCGCTGCCTGGCAGCCGCAGATCTTTGCGCCAGATGCGAGACGAATGAAACACGTGCTTCCCCGAGGGGACGTCACGCGAATGCGGGAATTCATGATCGAAGAACAGGGATAGTCCGCCCGTGCCGCGCTCCTGCGCGACACGCACGAAAATGGCGGCAGGAGAACGGACATGACGTACGAAACCAGAAAGGACGCAAGGGCAGCGCTTGTCAGCGGGCTCCTGCTTGCCGCGATCGTCACGGTCAGCGGCGGCTTCACCCTACTTTCGGCCCATCCGGGCGCGTTTGGCGACCGCGTCGCCGCCGGCAAGGTGAGCCTGACGGAAATCCGCCGCGAGGCCTATTGCGCCGATGCCGTCAAGCGGCTGGCGCCGGGCGCTGCGAACATCAGGCTTGCCGAAAGCCCGGATGCGAACACGCGCGTCATCCGCTTCGGCCGGGACGGCGCCAATATCGCGCGTTGCGAATTCCTGCCGGAGGCGTCGGCGGGCGAGTTGCGCATGGGCAAGATGAGCGTCAACCGGAAGCACCTCCACCGGCAGGTGATCGACGCCATCAACATGCGCATCGACGTGCTCGAATACCGTCGCGGCTGATCGGACCGGGCGGTCATCCCGCCCGGTCGCAAGGCTGCAATGCACAATTGTGCATGCATATCGAACCGCCGCGGTATAAGAACAGGCGGCGCCTCGCCGGATGACCGCAGACGATCCCATGCCATCGGTCGATATCAGCGCAAGGCTGGTATTGGCAGACATGGACTCCAAACGCACCGGATATATCTTCACGCTCCTGGCCATCGTCATCTTCGCGGTCCAGGACGGAATATCGAAGCATCTCGGCGGGCTCTACCCGCCCGTCTTCATCACGATGGTCCGCTTCTGGGCATTCGGTGCCTTCGCCGTCTTGATGGCGGCGTCGCGATCCAGGGGCGGCCTGCGCGCGGCCGCGGCGACGAAGCGACCGTTCCTGCAGATCGGGCGCGGCGCGCTGCTCGCCGTGCAGATCATCGTCGTCATCAATTCCTTCACGATGGTGGGGCTCGCCCACAGCCAGGCCATCTTCGCCGCGGCGCCACTGCTGGTGGCGCTTCTGTCGGTTCCGCTTCTCGGCGAAAAGGTGGGCTGGCGCCGGTGGAGCGCGATCCTGTTCGGGCTTTGCGGCGTGATCATCATTCTCGACCCCGGCGCGGACGGCATCGACCCCATATTGATCGTGCCGCTCGCAGGTTCGGTGCTCTTTGCCTTCTACGTGATCGCTACCCGCCTTGTCAGCCACGACGATTCCGCATCGACGAGCTTCTTCTACACCGGCGTGGCCGGTGCGGCGGTGCTGTCCTTCTCCGCGCCCTTCTACTGGACATCGCTCGAACCCGTCGACTGGATATGGATGGCGCTCCTGTGCGCGACCGGCATCTCCAGCCACTATTTCCTCATCCGCGCCTATGATCTGCTCGACGCGGCCGCCGTCCAGCCCCTGACCTACCTCCAGCTCGTGCTTGCAGCCCTGATCGGCACTACCCTCTTCGACGAGCAACTGACGCTGAACATGCTGGTCGGCTCCCTGATCGTCGTCGGCGCCGGCATTTTCACGATCTGGCGCGAAAGCGTCGTCGCACGACGCAAGGCGGGGATGACGGACGCATCATCGTGGAAAGGATTATATTCCTTTTTTCTTTACGGACGCCGGCCGTTTCGCTATGCTCGCGGCATCCGGGTAAACTCAGCCGGACCGCGGACCAGGAACTAAAGAGATGTTTTCCCACGAAAGGATCTGGGCGGCGATCGACGCCCTGGCGGAACGCCACCGGCTTTCCCCTTCGGGGCTCGCCCGCCGGGCCGGGCTCGATCCGACCTCGTTCAACAAGTCCAAGCGGCTGGGCACCGACGGGCGCCTGCGCTGGCCCTCGACGGAATCGATCGCCAAGGTGCTGGACGCAACGGGAACGACGATCGACGAGTTCATCGGCCTGCAGACCAACGGCCACGCCGGCGGGCTGCCGCACGGCGCCTTTCCGCCGCAGCCGGGGTCGATCCCGCTGCTCGGCTTCGCCCAGGCCGGCGCCGGCGGCTTCTTCGACGACGGCGGCTTCCCGGCCGGCCAGGGCTGGGACGTCGTCGAATTTCCGACTTCGCCCGATCGAAAGCAGGGCGTCTACGCGCTCGAGGTCCAGGGCGACAGCATGATGCCGCTCTATCGCGACGGCGACATGCTCATCGTCGAGCCGGGCGCCCAGGTGCGCCGCGGCGACCGCGTCGTCGTCAGAACGAACGGGGGCGAGGTGATGGCAAAGGTGCTGCACCGGCTGACGCCGCGCTCGATCGAGCTCCTGTCGCTCAATCCCGAACATCCCAACCGCACCTTCGACATCCAGGAAGTCGACTGGATCGCCCGGATCATCTGGGCGAGCCAGTGAAGCGGGAGATTTCCTCGTGAACACCTTTGCGACAGCGTCTGCGAACCGCGCCCTCTTCGGCGGCATCGGCTGTGTCGCGCTGACGGCGCTCCTCGTTGCCATCGGCGCGGGCCAGATCCGCGGCCGCGAGGCCGCAGGCGGGCAGGACTTCACCCTTGAGGTTCCCGATGCCAGCCTGTTTCCGCCGGAAGGAGGTCAGGACGATATTCCCATGCCGGCCTCCTCCGGCGACGATGCACCTTCGGGCGATGCGGCCATCGCGCAGGCAGCGCCCCCCGAACAGGGCGGCGGCGTGGCCGGAACCGGTGCGGGAGGCGAAGCCGGGCCGACGCCGGAGCCGGCGCCGGCGCCCGAGACACAGCCCGCACAGCCGACGCCGCGGTTCAACGCCGAAGCCGTGACCGTGACCGTGACCGAGCCGCCGGTTTCCTTCGCCCGCCCGATCGTGCTCGCCGCCGGGCGCTTCAGCATCGCCGGGAAGGTGCTGGAGCTCGAGGGCATCGTTCCCGTCCCGGTCAACCGCCAGTGCCAGGACAGCGCCGGCGAAGGCTGGCCGTGCGGACGGATGGCACGCACCGCCTTCGCCAATCTCGTGCGCGGGCGGACGATCGACTGCGCCGTGCCCGCCAAGCAATGGAGCGGCACGGCGACGGCCCGCTGCACGGTGGCGGGCAAGGACCTTTCGCAATGGCTGGCCGAGAACGGCTGGGCGGAGACCGCACCCGGATCTCCGTTCGAAGAGGCTGCAGAGGCCGCAAGGCAGGCCGGGCTCGGCCTCAACAGCCCAAACCCGCGCGGAAACGCGACACGACCGCGCCCCAGGCCGGCGCCCGCCCCGGCCGACCAGCCCGCCCTCCAACAACCCTGAAGAAAGAACGCCATGACCGGTCCCCACGAGCCGCAGGAAGCCCTCGTCCACGTGATGGTGATGATGTCGGCCGTCGACAATGCGATGACGGATGCGGAACTGGCGCGCATCGGCCGGCTGGCGCGGTCGCTGCCGGTGTTCGACGGCTTCGACGATTCGCTCATCATCCTGCTCGCCCAGGAATGCGCGGCGATGCTTTCGGCGCCCGAAGGGCTCGATGTCGCGCTCGAGGTCATCCGCGACCGCCTGCCGGCTCAGTTTGCCGATACGGCCTATGCGCTGGCCGTCGAGATCGCCGCCGCCGATCACCGGATCCGCAACGAGGAGATCCGCCTGCTGCAACTGTTGCGCGATCGGTTGGGACTGGACAAGCTGACCTGCGCTGCGATCGAGCGCGCAGCCATCGCACGGTTCCGCCGGCTCTGACCGCCCCCGTTCAGTAGATGTCGACCGGGAAGTAGCGCAGGTAGATTTCCCCCAGCCGCCCGCTTCGGGCGAGCGACAGCAGGGCATGGTCGATCGCCCCGCCGATCGCGGGTTCGTCCTTGCGGGTCATGATCGTCAGCCCCTCCCCGAGGAAGGCTTCGGAGACATAGGCGCCCGGCAGCAGCCTGCAGCAGCTTGCCGCCTGCGGGCCGATCGTCCAGAAGGCGGACTGCAGCCCGTCGCCGAACACAGCCTCGACCTTTCCCTCCTTCAGGGCGAGCATCGCTGCGGCCTGGGTTTCGAACGGCACCGGGCGCTGCGCAGGGAAATAGGCTGCGCGCATGGCCTCGTGCACGCTGCCGCGCACGACGCCGACGGCCCGGCCGTCGAGCGCCGCAACGGTCCCCACCTGACCGTCGGAGCGGGTCATGAAACGCGCGGGCAGGCGCAGGTAGGGACGGGAGAAGACGAACTCGCGGCGCAGGCCGGCCGTGACCGCGACCCCCGCCACCACCGCCTCGCCGGCGTCCTTTTCGAGGTTTTCGCGCAATTCGGCGAAGGGCAGCGCCTGTATCTGGCACTTCGCCGCCAGTTCCAGCTCGCGGCAGATCTCCCGGACGAGGTCGACGTTGAAGCCGGCCAGCTTTCCCGTCTGGTCGATGAAGTTGAACGGCGGGAAATCGACCGCCGTCAGGAACCGCAGCCGCGGCACGCCGGACAGGTCCGGCCTTGCAATCCGCTCCCGGCTATCGAAGCTCGTCGGCAGGCCACCACGCGCGTCCGGTTCGGCGGCGGCCGCCGCCGCACACCCCATCGGCACGCATAACGCGAGTGCAACGAAAATTTCGCTTGCAGATTTTCTAGGTTGCCGCATAAATATCAACTTGGGGTTTAGAGGGGACGCCGCTACATGACGTTGCGGCGCTGGCCGCATGCGACTGGCAGATTATCCCGATCAAAGAACCATTTCCACCGCAATCCCTGTTGCCGTGGACGCCGGCGCGACGTGTCCCGGGAGGCCGACGCTCCGTCCCGAGCTTCTCGACGAGGCGAGGCTCCTGCGCCGGCTAGGCTTCGGCAAGCCGCTGATTTCCGAGCTCCTGCTCAAGGCGACGGTGAACGGCACGAGCCTGGAGGCCGAGCTGATCGCCTCCGGCCCGGTCCGCAGCGACATCTACTACGAGGCACTTGCGGAGATGCTCGGCCTGCCGTTCCTGCCCGGCATCGACGCCGGCCGCGTCATCGACATGGCGGGGCTGGACAGCCAACTGCTGCAGCCGCAGATGGTACGGCTTTCCTCCGGCAGCCGGCCGCCGGTCACGGCGATCGTGCCGACGGCAGGGCGGATGGAGCAGTTGCAGGCAACCCTTTCGCGACAACCGGCGCTGTGCGCCGTGCTGGCCGTGACCACGCCGCGGGCCATGCGGGAGGCCGTGTGGCGGGCCGGCGCGGTGCGACGGGTGCGCGAGACGACGGGAAGCCTGTTCGAGACCGCACCGGAATTCAGCGCCCGCGTGACGTTCTGGGGGCGGCAGGGGTTCTACACCGGCGCTGCCATCTGTGCTGCGCTCTTTACCGCCATGCTGGCGCCGGAAGTCGCCGTCCTGGCCCTGCACCTCGTCCTCAGTGCGCTCTTCGTCGCAGCGCTCGTCATCCGGCTCACCGCTCTCTTCGGTGTGGAGGCCAAGGGTACGGCGCCCCCTGCCCCTTTGCCCGCAGGGCCAAGGCCGGTCTACTCGGTGTTCGTCGCGCTCTACCGCGAGGCGGAGGTCGTCCCGCAACTCGTCAGCCATCTCGACCGGCTCGACTGGCCCCGCTCGCGCCTCGACATCAAGCTGATCTGCGAGTGCGACGACGCCGGGACGCTCGCGGCGCTGCGAAAGCTGGACCTCGGAGCCCAGTATGAAATCGTCGAAGTGCCGCCCGGCCGTCCCCGGACGAAGCCGCGGGCGCTCGCCTATGCCCTGCCGGCGGCGCGCGGGTCCTATCTCGCGGTCTACGACGCCGAAGACCGGCCGCATCCCGGACAGCTTGCCGAAGCCTGGGCCGGCTTCTGCGCGGCACCACCGGACCTCGCCTGCCTGCAGGCGCCGCTTCTCATCTCCAACGGGCGGGCGTCCTGGATCAGCGCGTTGTTCTCGCTGGAATATGCCGGCCTGTTCCGTCGCCTGCTGCCGCTTCTCGCCGCCCGGCGGCTGCCGATGCCGCTCGGCGGCACGTCGAACCATTTCCGCACCGACGTACTCAGGACCTGCGGCGGCTGGGATCCCCACAATGTCACCGAGGATGCCGACCTCGGCATGCGGCTGCACCGGATGGGCTACCGGTGCGCCACATTGCGACGGCCGACGCTGGAGGACGCGCCGGAAGACGTCCGTGCCTGGCTCGGTCAGCGGACCCGCTGGTTCAAGGGCTGGCTGCAGACCTGGCTCGTGCTGATGCGCAGGCCCGGCCTGCTCCTGGGCGAACTGGGCCTGCTGCCGTTCGCCGCCTTCCAGGTTCTGATCGGCGGGCTTCTGCTCTCTGCGCTCGCCCATCCGCTCCTTCTCGCCTATGTCGTCCATGTCATCATCAGGATGGCGTCCGACGGCCCCTTCGTCGCCGGCCCGCTGGCCCTGTCGCTCTTTGCCGTCGACGTTGCGAACATCTTCGGCAGCTATGCGATCTTCATCGCACTGGGCTGGGCGCCGATGCGCGCGCGGGAGCGTCGGGCGGTCGGCTGGCGCTGGGTCCTCGTCCCCGGCTACTGGATGCTGATGTCCGTTGCCGCCTGGCGCGCAGTGGCCGAACTGCGCCGCGATCCCTTCTTCTGGAACAAGACCGCGCACCGCCCCACCACGTCTGATCCACAGGCTGTTCCCGGGGTCTCTGTCCCCGCCCCGTAGGGCTGGTACCCAACGTTCGCGGCTGACCGCAGAGGAATGCGGTCAGCGAACCGGATGCAGAAAATACCTGTCTGCTTTTTGCCATTCCGCGACGTTCTACAGGCTGCGGAGGAGGCTGGAGCGGGTAGCGGGAATCGAACCCGCGCGTTCAGCTTGGGAAGCTGACAGGCTACCATTACATCATACCCGCAAATGGCCGGTGGCAGTCATCGGCGAGAATGCGGAGCGTGTCAAGGGTTAGGCTGCGACGTCGCGCCAACGCTAAAAAGAAAAGAAACAATGCGTGATGTCCATTTGCGCGGTGCAACAGGACCAAGTTGCCAATCCTGACAATCATACCCGAAGAACCGCAGATATTCTTCCATCTCCTCTCGGGGCAATTTTGCAATATCATCCTCGGTCAGGATCGATTTCCATGTCCCGCTGGCATTGAACAGAGGCTGGTTAATCTGCCAGTTCCGAAAGGCGCGGTGCTCGTCGCCTTCGACTCCAGATCCTTTCCGCAAAGCCGGTTGACCAAACCAAAGTCTTTGCGTTTCGTGGAATTTCAGCATCGACCTGTGGAAAGCAACCCCGGCAAATCTGCAGATGCGCTTGAGTTCGGACCGCGGACGCTTAACGAGATCCTCGTAACGAACGATCAAGACGTCGGATGAATTTTGCTCTGCAATCACTGACGCATTGTCGAGAAGCCAACGATCTGCCCCGACACGGGCCAGACCATTCCGCTTGACAAAGGAAGCGGCGACGTCCCTTCCATCACGCACCATCAAAATGATCCGCGCGCCAGTCACATGTGCCCGGAGCAAAGCCAAGTTCACAACGTGCTTTGGCGTCTTCTCTGCAAAATGACGCTTTCCACTGGCTCGCGCTTCCTGATGCACAGCGCGCCATCGAGCGTCCGCGGTTTTAGGACTAAGGAAGCATTCGGTCTCCCTGAGTGGAATGTAAACGTCGGGATGAGAAGCATGTTGATTTGCACTGAGAACTGACCCGGGATTTGCACCGAGAAGTGACCCGCCTTAGGTATCGTCCGTCGTGGTTGG
>NZ_JAOXHF010000023.1:0-28338 GCF_025780115.1 Rhizobium sp. TRM96647 | reverse complement strand
CTTTGACAAACCGACCCTACCGGAAAAACACTGATGGCCACCGCTAACCTGCTACACCACTCCCTGGGACATCATCTTTCAGCCGTCCATCGTGAAATTCATTGGTGTCCGGAAGCTCGCGAAAGGAGACGTCGATCACCACGCTTTTCCAGTGCTGCTTGCTTTCGAAAGACTCGATACGCAGGCAGGCGCGGGGATTGGCACGAAGGATGTCGAGTTTCTTTCCAGGCATTGAGAATGCATAGAGACGGTTCCCCGAATGCGCATAGGAAATCGGGACGACATAAGATCCCATCAGGGGTGAGTCGCGGCCTGCACCGTGGCAGAGTGCGGTCGCTAGAATACTCTCTGGAGGCCAACCATGCCGATAACAACAGGTCAATCTCAAGCGCAAACCGCTACTCTCGCCGATCTTGGCGCAATTTTCGTCTCGTTGGAATCGAGCAAATCGACCTGGCTGGTGACAGCTCTGTCATCTTGCAGCGAAAAGATGTCCCGACACACCATCAGCGGAGGCGACATCGCTGGCCTATTCTCGTGTTTTGCCGCGCTCCGCGAGAAAGCCAAACGGCGAAGGAACATACTCTACTCGATTGTGGTGATTCAGGAGGCCGGACTGGATGGCTTCTGGCTCGGACGAATGCTGAGCAAGGAAGCCTGGATAGAGAGCCACATTGTTGAAGCTGCATCAATTTTCATGCCGCGCCGGCATCGCCGGGCTAAGACCGACCGCATCGATGGTGAAACGCTGATCCGCGCTTTGATTGCATGGAAACGCGGCGAACCGCGTGCATGCTCAATGGTCAAGCTTCTTACACCTGAGGAGGATGGCAACCGGCGGATTGGGCGGGAGAGGAAAACTCTGATTGCCGAACGTGTCTTCCACGTCAACGCAAGGAGGCGGCGGTTGCGATCATTTTCCTGCGCTCCCCAGCAGCGAGACGGTTTCCTCGGCGATCTGTGGGGGTGACGAAGGTGGCCATACGGCTTTCCGGAGCGCTGATGGGGACCGCATTCGCGGCATTGGCGATGGGGTCGAGGTCGAGGTCGAGGCCGAGCCAGCCCAGCCGGCCGCAGACATTGGCCCGTATCTTCGGCTGGTTCTCGCCGACGCCGGCCGTAAAGACGAGGGCGTCGAGACCGCCGAGCGTGGCGGCAAGCCGGGCGATCTCGCCGCCGAAGAGGTTTATCGCCTCCTTCGCTTCAGGCGCATCGCTCTCCAGAAGATCGCGGCTTCCGACGTTGATGCCGGAAACCACCGAGGAGCCCGGACTTGTGGTAGAGGAGGTCTTCCACCGCGTGTGGCGCCAGTCCCTCCTACCCGATTGGTGCGGATGACTCCGCTTATGAAGTATCCGCTCATTGAGTGGAAGACGTTCGCCGAGGACGCAGCGGCGGTTGGCTTTAGACGCTTGGTGATTCGAAAGGGCCGGGACTTCACGGCGTTGGAAGCAATGCTGCCGGCGCTAATCGAAGAAATGCGGAAAGATCTCCGTTCAAAGCCTTCACGAGAGAGATAACCGCTCTGTCCAAGCGTGTGAGCTATAATTCTGGTCCAATTCCATTCCTCCAATATTACCATGTGGACCACGACGAGCTCCTCGCCAATACCAATCGTCGCTGAGGCTGACTCTTGGGATTCCCAAAGGCGGACGAATCTGAATCGATTGCGCAAACAGGAGGTTTGCGATGGGTTCTGCGATTTTGTTGCGGTCAGACTATGATGGGGATGTGCTGCGTCGTCTGGCTCGGCAGACACGAAATGCCGACCAGGCTCGGCGTCTTCTCGCCCTCGCATCTATCTATGATGGCGGCTCGCGCGCCGATGCCGCCCGGCTTGGCAGCGTGACAGTTCAGATCGTGCGCGACTGGGTGGTACGCTTCAACGCACGCGGTCCAGACGGTCTGATCAATGGCAAAGCTTCGGGCAAGCCTTCTCTTCTGAACGATGAACACCGAGCGGCCTTGGCGCAAGCCATCGAGCGCGGACCGACACCGTCTCTGGATGGTGTCGTTCGTTGGCGTCTGTGTGATCTGGCGCAATGGATCTGGGAAGAGTTCCGCATCTCGGAGCCAGGAGACCCTGGGTCGCGAAGTGCGTACCATGGGGTATCGCAAGCTCTCTGCTCGCCCAAGACATCATGCTCAGGATGCCGAAGCGGCCGAGGCTTTTAAAAAAACTTCCCCGCCGCTGTGGCAGAAATCGCAGCCGGGTCCCGCCAAGGGCAAAGTGATCGAAATCTGGTTTCAGGATGAAGCTCGTATAGGTCAGAAGAACAAGATTACCCGCCGCTGGGCTAGGCGTGGATCAAGGCCGTCAGCGCCGCACGACCGGCGCACCCGCTCGGCCTATATCTTCGGAGCGATCTGCCCCGAACACGGCAAGGCCGCCGCCCTCGTCATGCCGTGGTGCGATACCATGCCATGAACCAGCATCTGATCGAAATATCCCGAAACGTCGCGGACGATGGGCACGCCATTCTCATCATGGACCAGGCAAGATGGCATACGTCCAACAATCTCGTGGTCCCAGAAAACATCACCATCCTGCCACTGCCGCCCAAATCACCCGAGCTGAACCCGGTCGAAAACATCTGGCAGTTCATGAGGGACAACTGGCTCTCCAACCGGGTCTTCAAATCCTACGAGGATATCATCGACCACTGCTGCTACGCCTGGCGAAAACTGCAGCGGCGGCCATGGAAGATCATGTCAATTGGCCGACGCCAATGGGCAAAAAGGCTTCAAATCTGCGAGCACTACGACGCGATCTATGATGTTCTTCGCAATGACATTCCCCGGTGGAATGAACCCCAGCGAGGACTTCGCAGAGTATTTGCTTGGGCCGTAAACTAGCGGTTTTGTCGGGATCCTCAAACGATCCGTACGAAACGGCGGCATAGCGGTTCGAGCTGACAAAGCCTCAAAGACGAGGGCGCGACGCTTGAAGCTGCGGCGGCAGCCGGCTAAGACTAACCTACCGTTATTTCAGCTATCAAAGAAGCCGTGCCGCCCGTCCGCTTCGGCGCGTTGCGCTATTGTAATAGCGGGAAGCCTGCTGCACTGATCGATGGCGTGACTGTTCCATTGCTTCTTGCAGTGGTATTCCTCGATTGGCGGCTTCCGTCAAATATCCCGACCGAAGCCCGTGGGCCGAAAACTCCTGAGGCTCGAGGCCGGCCAGCTTAGCGCGCTGTTTGACGATGTCATTGATCGCCTTCGGGTCCAGAGAACGACGCGAGACATTGCCCCACCGATCGATGGCACGAAACACGCTGCCGCTTTCAATCCTCGCGGCAGTCAGCCAGGCATCCAGCGCTTCGACCGGCCGTCCGGTGATGTAGACGACCTCGTCGTTCTCAGCGCCGCTGGTCTTGGTGCGGCCGAGATGAATGGAGAGCGAGGGCAGGGGGATATCGCCGTCGATCAGGATCGGCTCCTCCTGCGTCAACTGCTCCTTTCTTAAGCCCGCGATCTCGCTGCGCCGGCGCCCACCGGAGGCAAAGGCGACCATCAGGATTGCGCGGTCCCGGATGTCGCGCAGGCTGTCGCTATTGCAGGTGGCAAGAAGTCTGGAGAGGATATCGCCGGTGACGGCCTTCCCGCTCTTGCGTTTCCTCGGCCGGGGGGTGGCACGCACGGCCAGCCGTATTGCGGACTTGAGCGCTGGGTAGCCGAAAGGGCCTTCAAATCCGCGCCATTTGGTCAGGGTGGACCAGGTGGCAAGCCGCCGGCGCACGGTATCGGGGGCATGCGGGCCGGATGATCGCAGGAACCCCTGTGAGCGGAGCTTGTCCTCGACCTTAGCGGGCATTCCATGATGGGGATCGGTCAGCCGCTTGTCTGCGTCCCAGAGGTGATGGGCGACGAATTTCAGCGCCAGCGCTTCAGGGGCCGGCCAGGGCAGGCTCGTTCCCGTGGATGCCAGAGACCAGGCCTGCAGGTAGGCGAGATCGGAGGTGAGCGCGCGCTGCGTGTTCGGCCCCATCCCCTCCTTGACCAGATGGCGGAGCGTTTCGATGTCCTGGTCGGTCAGAAGCTCGGCGAGTTCGTCACGCCGGTCCATGGGCAGGACGGCGGCGATCGTGTCGAGTTCGTTGGCACGGCGCGACATGCTTTTTGTGCCTGAGGATGGGTATTCGGACTTTTTCGTCACGTCATCCGTCCCGGATGCGTGTCGGCGGCGTTGTTCAGGCTGCCATGCGCCGCCATGTCGACCTCGCGGGTGAGCCCGGGGCGGATAGACGTGTGGTGGTGATTGCGGCTTGGCAGATGGCGTGTCGGGGCCAGAACGAGCGTGCGCGATGACATTCACATCACCGATGATGACGGATGCAGTTTGAGGTCGGTTTGCGAAAAATCGTGCCCCTTGAACAGGAGGGGCGCCTTGGCAACGGTGGACACCGCGTAGGAGAAGCAGTCACCCATGTTGAGACCTGCCGGATGCCGCCCTTTTCCAAACCGCTCGAACGCAAGCTCCGCGGCATGATAATGGCGCTCACCGAAGGCGACGGCCGTGACATTGGGCAGCGCGACCAACTGGGCAATGACGGCTCCAGCATTCGGAAAGCTTTTGCCGGTCAGTACCATTCTGGTCTCGAGCAGGGTCGGCCAACCCACAAGGATCTCTTCGCGGCTGACAAGGGCGTGGAAAAGCTCAGCCTCGGGCTCGCCCAGCGCGGCGGCCACGATCGCTGACGTATCGAGAGCGATCATTTGGGCAGGCCGTGTTCGTCATAGAGGTCATCATGTGCCGATGTTGTGCCTGGCGGTACCGAGCGGCGGCCTTCTGCCATCAGTTCCCAAAGCACATCGGCCGGTGTCTTCGCCTGTTTCTGGCTCAGTTCCCGATCGTAGCGCTCGAGCGCCTGCTCGACGAGCCTGTTGATCGGCTGGCCGGTGCGTCTGGCAAGGTCATGAGCCAGGTCGCGCGCCTTTGTACTGCGGATTGAGAGCTGCGGTTCGGACATGGGTGCCTCGCTTCGTTCTGTAGGCAATATAGGTCCTTGCGGCTTAGATGGCAAGAAATTGATGGCAGATGGCTAGGATACGATAAATGTTCGGACTGCACGCGCCCAAGCAGAACCAGGAGTTCCTCGGCGTCCTTTGTCGGCAGATGGAGAGCGGCCAACCTGTGGACGAGTATGGTTTGACGCGCGAGGATGGCGGCGCCATCTCGAACGTGTCGCATGACCATCTGAATTTCGGTCTCACCGGCGCACATTCAGGGAGATTAGCAGCTTTCCAACATCCGTTCACGATCCATCAGACTTGTCTAACGGACGCGTTCCTGATATGTTCCGTCCATCATGAAAGCGATGGATTTTCAGTCCGATGCCCGCTCGATGAGCGCCGGATCACTATCAGGCGACATGACGGCGATGTGGAGATGGTGGAGCTGCCTTGGGGGCTGTGTCCCCGCGACGGCGGCCCGCGCGCCGTCAACGTCGTCCGGTCGGAAAGGCGAACCTTCCCCACCCACCGCTGCCTGGTGCCGGCCTCGGAGTTTCGCCACAAGAACTTCAGTTTTTCGCTCGCCAATGGCGACTGGTTCTATTTCGCAGGGATCTGGCGGCCGGCGTCTGGGGATTGGCCGGAAGCCTATGCCATCCTGACTATCCACGCGAATGCCGATATCGCGCCTACCACGACCGGCAGATGGCGGTTCTGACGCGAGACCAACGCATGGCATGGCTGGACGGACTTCTCCCCGAAGGCGAACTCCTACGGCCGCTGCCGCCAGGGACCTTCCGGGTCAAACGCCACTCGGGCGCTCGTGCCCAGCCGATGCTGGCGGTCTAAAGCGCCAATCGCAACTGCGGCTCGGCGGCCGGGACGCGCCGTTCCAGTGAGGATAAAGTGACGCCGAGCAGGCGGATGCCTTTGCGCGGCGGAAAAATCGGCGCCAGCAGCAGGCCAACGATCTCTTCAAGGTCGGCAATCACAGGCAAAGGAGCCGGAACCGTCTTGCTGCGCGTGATCTGGTTAAAGTCAGCATATTTGACCTTGAGCGTCACCGTCTTGGCGCCGATCCCGTTGGCCTCGCAATAGGCCCATACCTTTTCGATCACCGGCTGGAGCCCTTCACGCGCCGGTTCATAAGCATGGAGAACCTGCGAGAACGTATCTTCCGCGCCGACGGATTTGCGCACCCGGTTCGGCTTGACCTGACGCTCGTCGATGCCGCGGGCGATGCCATAGAAATACGGTCCCGACTTTCCGAAATGCTCCACCAGGAATTCGAGCGTCTTCTGCTTGAGGTCGGCGCCGGTGTCGATCCCGAGCCGATGCATCTTCTCGGCCGTTGCCGGCCCGACGCCCTGGAATTTCGTGACGGGCAGGGCCCCGACGAAGGCCGGCCCGTTCTTCGGCGTGATGACGGCCTGGCCATTGGGCTTGTTGAGATCGCTCGCTATCTTCGCGAGGAACTTGTTGTAGGAAATTCCGGCCGACGCGTTGAGGCCGGTGACCTCTTTGATCCTGGCGCGGATCTCCAGCGCGATCTCGGTGGCAATCTCCAATGCCCTTCAGGTTTTCGGTGACATCGAGATAGGCCTCGTCGAGCGACAGCGGCTCGATAAGAGGCGTGTATTCGGCGAAGATCTCGCGGATTTGTTGCGACACCGCTTTGTAGACCTCAAAGCGCGGCGGCACGAAGATCAGTTCTGGACACTTTCTCTTCGCGGTAATTGACGGCATCGCCGAGTGGACGCCGAATTTGCGGGCCTCGTAGCTCGCCGCAGCAACCACGCCGCGCGCCGCCGATTCGCCGACGGCAATCGGTTTGCCGCGCAGTTCCGAATTATCGCGCTGCTCGACCGACGCGTAAAAGGCATTCTGATCGACATGGATGATTTTTCGGACGGGGGATGAGAGCAGGTCATTCATGGCGGCTTCAGCGATCGCGACGGGATCAGCTTTCGTGCCGAAACAAAAAGGGAGCATAGCAGGCTTGCGCGCGATATCAACCGTTACGATGGGCGCCGTGTCGCCGCTCGCGAAACTACCGGCCACCAAGTGGCATCGGCGCCGCTCACCGCCTTTCCTCCCTGCTTTCATAATTGGCAGAAATCGTGCGATGAATGCTTTGTCCCGCCGACAGGAGCCGCCGTGAACCCCAACACCCACAACCGTCTTGTCCTGGACTTCATGGTCATGCGCGCCATGAAGGTCACCGACAGTGTGCCGGTCGATATCATCATGGACTATGGCATCGACAAGGGGCTCAGCTTGGGCGAAGTGGAGGCCGCGTTAATCACGCCAGCACTCAGGAGTGGATTTTGCTGGTCGGGTCGAATGTGCATCTGTCGCAAGCAGGCTATGCGGCGATGGGGCCGGCGAATGACAACTCGCATTCTCGCTAATTCTTTCGCAGCAGCGCCTAGTCAGACATGTTGCCTTCCGCGCTTTCGTCCCGCGTGTCTTGGCGATGCGGTGGGGGCAAGGCTGGCTTCACAGAACTAAAGTGCGCGGTCATGCGGAGCCGTCGACATTTCGCTCATGTCAAAGACTGGGCATTGTCCTGGACCTCACGCAGCCCCTTTTAGGATGCATGGCGGAGATTTCTGTCATCGGTCCATCCGCGAAACTCGATCTCCGCGATCAATGTCGGCTGGGCGAAGACCAGGTTCTTGCCTTTGAGCGGCACGGCCGGCCCCGTGGTTTTCAGCTTGTCGAGCGTGCTGCGCAGATTCTCGGCATCCTTTGTGTTGAACCCGGTGCCGACCGAGCCGACATAAACCCATTCATGCCCGTTGCGGCCAGCGAGAAGCAGGCTGCCGATCCCACCTCGCGCAACGGTCGACTTCTCGTAGCCGACGATCATGTAGCTTTCGCTCGGCAACTGCCACGATAATGAGAGCTTCTTCAATCTTCTGAGGCGAGAGCGGATACGTTGCAGGGTCTACCGCTCACGCGATGAAGCTCGCCAGGACGTATTCGACTACATCGAAATGTTTTACAACCTGAAACGCAAACAAGTCAGGAACGGGCTGCGGTCGCCCGTAGAGTTCGAAAAGCAGCAGAAAACCTAACCCGAGGGTGTCTACGAAACTCGGGGCTATTCAGTTTGGGCTTTCAGAAGAACGCGTTGCTTCTGGTTTTTACCGTTTCGACCCGGTGCAGAAACTCCGCCATCTGCACGCGATTTCGACCGCTACGCTTGGCTTGATAAAGCGCGGCATCGGCGAGGTTCAGAACGACTTCAAAGCTGTCGGCATCCTGTGAGCCAAATGCGATGCCGGCGCTGACGGTGCATTGCAGCCTCTCTTCTCCCACCCGAATTTCGCGTGCGGCAAAGCTGCGCACAATATCGCCCGCCACACGCTTCGCGCGACCGGGCAGGGCGTTGGTGAGGATGATGACGAACTCCTCGCCTCCGAGGCGAGCTGCCAACTGCTGGCCTCCGGCGCTATTGTTCAGCTCCTCCGCAAATGCCCTGATGACCATATCACCGACCGCATGACCATGCTGGTCGTTAATCGACTTGAACCGGTCGATGTCGAAGGTGACGACCGCGGTTTCAGGCCCGATCCGGCGCCCGATTACCTTATCGAAGAGCGCCCGACGGTTGAGCAAACCGGTCAGCGGATCGGTATTTGCCTCATGGCGATGCCGTGCCGCAAGTCGCCACTGATGGAGAGCCAGCGACAACGCACCAATGCCGGACATGCCGGCGATGCAAATCGCCAAGTTGAGATTTTCCGCCCAGTTGTCCGGGGCACGGCCGAGAATCCATTGGCGCTGATGGAGCAGGACCGCGGCGCACAGCACGAAGGAAGAGCCGCTCAGCACGTAGAGAAAGCTCATTCCTATCAAAGGGCCCGGCGCTTCCGCACGCGCGCTCCAATAGTGCCAGCCCGTACCAATCAGAAGCGCGGCCGTCGCCGCATTCATGAAGATAATTGCCACACCGTCCAAACCCCACAAGATCAGCGGAAGACCGGGTAGGATCATGATAGTCGAGAGAACGGACGTTCGCATCCACGGACTTTGCGCGGACTGGAATTGGACGGAACCAGCATAGATTGTGCTGAAGCCTGCCATTAGGAAAGCATAGGCCAGCGATACCCGCAGAATGCCGGTTTCCATCGTATAGGAGCTGAAGGCAAAAATACCGATGACGATAAAGAAAAGAGCGACGACCAGCGTCAGCAGGAAAGAGTCGGCGCGGCGTGAAACCCAGGTTCCGAGAAGGGTCACCATTAGGCAGATCGCGGAAAAGCCTAAGGCGAGCAGAAGAGAATTATAATCAAGCATCATGCCAAGTGCTCTCGTCAGCCAGAAACACGGAATCCCTCCCACGCGGAGGCTAACCGCCGTTTCTCTCCAACCAGTTACCTCAACTATGAAAATCCTAGCTAGCGTGGACGGATATTCTCATTGCGGCCCCGAAGAGCCACATGGAACTTCAGGCGTCGGGATTGGAGGCCGTTTACCTCTTTACGCTGCAGCTTCCTGTTGTGACGGAGGTCGAGAGGCTGCGGTCGGGGGAGCCAACGCAATTTCGCAGGACGTCCCGAATTCATGACGTGACAAATCGAACCAAATCCCCTCGTCTTTCTACGCCTCCAAAAACAAGGGGTTTGTGTCTGCTTACCAGCCCTTTAGAAAGATCAGGCGCAATTGCCCTCACACGCACATACGGAGCGGCAAGACGAGACGTGATGCCCGGTGTAGAACATCGATCGCACAAGGGTCTGAAATCGTGCGGAAAATTCACACGTGCCACTTCGAAAACGAGAACGGATGATGCAGGGATTTCGATCTGTCGGCGGCTTGCAGCGTTTCATCTCGGTCTTTTCAGCAGTCAGAAATCTTTTCGCCGCACCGCACCAGAAACGCTCAGCCTTAGCCACGCACATTCATCGGATCCGCGCAATGGCGCAGTGGAAAGCCGTGACCGGCGCAACTGCCTGAGTTCACAGACAAAACGCCTCGTCCGGGCGTTGATGAAACAACGTGACATCGCCCTTCGGCGACCTCGGCATAATGAAGAATACACGAGATCGGCTCTCCACCGGACTTCTTGATATGGTTGCGGTTAGCAAGCCGCGGAGACTCGCCTTTTTGCACGAAATTCTCGCCGGCCACAGTCCGTGGCATTTCGAAACGCCCGGGTGAATCCCGCGGGAGCGGAATAACCCAACTCCTCGGAAATGTGGTGATCGACAGACTGGAGTATTCGAGTAGCTCGATTGCACGTTGCAACCTGACCGCGTTTACACGATCATGATGACCGAAAGTCTCGCCGAAAGTCGGTGGGGGTTACCCCTGTCGTCCTCTTAAAGGTCGTAGACAGATGGCTGTGGCTTGAAAAACCGGTTGCCATTGCAATCGCGGTAATGTCAAGGCTAGTAAATGCCAGTAGCCGCCGGGCCTCGGAAATTCGCCGCTCAATGATGTAGCTCGCCGGAGTCGTGCCAAACGAAGCTTTGAACGACCGCAAGAAACTATGCGTCTTCATTTCCGCCAGCGCGGCCAGTTCGTCGAGAAGTATCGGCCGGCTCAGGTTGTCGTTAATATACTCACTTAGGAGCAATTTTATACTCCTACGCAAGGGGGAATCTCTCCTGGAGGCGCCGGGCCCACCAGTATAGCTGCGCAGAATGTGGTACGCCACACTCACAGCAACGCTCTGACACAGCATATGTGAGAGGTCATCTGTTGTGCCCACCGTTCGTTCAAGCAATTTTGCTGCCTGATAGATGAACTCGTCACTATGAGCGAGCCGGGGTTTAAGTTCGAGCGAAGCCGCTCCTTGTCCCAGTAGATGAGCGGCTGCTTCAGGTGGAATCCGGATCTCAGCATAACGTACATAATCGCCTTGGCTCTCAGCGGCATATCCGGTTTGGGCCGGTACCAACCAAACCTCACCCGGTGACGGAGGCTTTTTGGCCACGTCACCACCTTCGACCTCCGAAACGAAGTGGGACATGGACCCCGCGAGGTGAATGACGACCGAATGAGTGTCTGGCTTGAGATGCCAGACGGTTGGCTTTTTGATGTCTTCGCTGGCGGCGATAAATTCGATGCCATTCCATGACGCAGCACTGTTCGTAAGCATCGTGCGCGGTTCTGGAGAAGGTTGTGTCGCATCATTGCGCGGTAAATGCATACCTGCCTCGCATTTCGGTCCAGTACGGCGGAGATTTTAGAATTTCGCAAGAGATCTTGAAAGCCTTAAAGGCGGCTATCGCATATGTTGCGTGGCGGCTGGCGAGTCCATTCCTTTTTCTTGCCGGGGACGCGCTGAACGTTGATCAAGATGTCAATTCGGGTCTGTTGGAGAGAAATCGCAATAAGGGGGCGCATCGCACAGATGTTTTTAAGGTCGAAGATATAACTCGGTAGTATGGAGAATCCACTTGAACATCGCGAATATATACAAATCCTGCCTTGTTGCGCTTTTTTCCGTTGCTATTGCTCTGCCGGCAAATGCAGATGAGAAAGATACGAACAAGCAGATCGACGAACTCTTGGGTGATCACACCAAGTACAAGGTGGTTATCATCGAACTTCAAAGGGCTGTGGCAGCGCACGACGCCGCAGGCGTCGCCAAGCTGATCAGCTATCCCATAGGTGTCAAAGTCAAGGGCAAGGAGACCGTCATCAAATCCGCGAAAGCCTTTGAAGAACACTATGAGGGCATCTTGACACCGGCAATTACGAAGGCATTCGTCAACCAGAAGTACGGCGATTTGTTTGTAAACTACCAAGGCATAATGTTCGGTGACGGGCAGGTGTGGGTCAGCGGCATTTGTCACGACAATGCCTGCAAAAGCTTTGAAGCGAAGGTGACGACCATCCAGGAAGGCCCGCAATGAGCTGCCGGACGTAGCATCTGCGTAGCGCGGAATTCCGCTCCGCAAGTTTCAGTCGCACGTCACAATCTCCTCTCCAGCGCCAGAAGGGGCAACTTGACCGCTGCTACGGGACGCGGGTCGCCAGCGTCCTTCGTCGCGTGCGGAACGGCGGCAATATCGCCCAAAGAAGGAGCCATTTCATGAATGACCACAATATCCAAGGCAAAACCGTCATCATCGCCGGCGGCGCAAAAAACCTCGGAGGCTTGATCGCACGCGACCTTGCAGCACATGGTGCCAGAGCGATTGCGATTCACTACAACAGCCCTGCCACGAAGCCCGACGCGGATGCGACGGCGGCAGCGATCAAAAGCGCTGGTGCGGAGGCTATCGCTTTTCAGGCAGACCTTACCACGGCGCGCGCGGTGGAAAAATTGTTCAACGATGCCGCCGCCGCCATCGGCAAGCCGGATATTGCGATCAACACGGTCGGAAAAGTGTTGAAGAAATCGATCGTCGAGATATCCGAGGCTGAATATGACGAGATGAGTGCAGTCAACGCCAAAACAGCATTCTTCTTCATGAAGGAAGCAGGCAGAAACCTCAACGATAACGGCAAGATCTGCACGCTGGTAACTTCGCTGCTGGGGGCCTTTACGCCCTTCTATTCGAGCTATGCCGGCACCAAAGCACCGGTTGAGCATTTCACGCGCGCGGCATCAAAAGAGTTCGGTGTGCGAGGCATCTCTGTAACAGCGATCGGTCCCGGTCCGATGGACACGCCATTCTTTTATCCGGCGGAGGGCGCGGACGCGGTAGCGTATCATAAGACTGCCGCGGCATTGTCGAACTTCTCAAAAACCGGGCTTACCGACATCCAGGATATCGTTCCCTTCATCCGCTTCCTGGTCTCCGAGGGGTGGTGGATGACCGGCCAGACTGTTCTGGTGAATGGTGGCTACACAACGAAATAGTGTCGCGGTCATCGCAGGGCGACAATTCGACCGGGTCTATCGATCTCAGGCCGCAAAGCGATAGGCGGGAGGACCAAGTTTTACGAGTGTGGCAACTTCCAGGGTGACATCGCTGTTGGACGGCATCGCTTCTGATGTTCCTGCTCACCAAGATCCCACCGACAAGACTCTTCAAACGGACGTTGGGAGGATATTGAATGTTCTTCCAAGTGGATGATCATGATACAACTCGTATTTTTACTTCTTGGAGCCAATGCTCTCAGGCCTGCCTGGAAATTCCTGACGATTGCCGGGATCGTCTGGATATTTTTCGGCCTGGCTATCCTATTCGACTTAAGTGACGGCAAGCTGTTTATATTGCTGGATACGCTCGCCATCTTCTTGATCGTTGAAGGGCTTGTCGAAATTGCCGCAGCCTATTCGGTCGGGATCCGTCACCACTGGATCGATGCGCTCCGCGGCATTGCTTTTCTTTTCGCGGCCTTTCTCGTATTCAATGTTCCTTGGGACGGCAATATCGGCGCTGCGATCGTGTTCGGCAGCGCCTTCCTGGTTGATGGACTTTTCCGAATTGCTTCGGCATTTATCGTCCACAGCTCGCGCTGGCGCGTCGGCATCGCCGCAGGATTGGTCGAGCTATGCCTCGCCGTTGCTATTCTGGCTTCATGGCCCGTTCCTCATCTTCTGACTGTTCCGTTCTGCTTTGCGCTCTTGCTGCTGACATCGGGGTATGGCCTGATCCGGATGGCGTTGCCATTGCGCGAGCTACCCGAGGGTGGGTCGGTGACGGCGCTTCCGCTCTATGCCGCCCGTAATTGGCAGGGCGGCGTGACGCGCCCCGTCATTCCTCCGGACGAAGATGCCTGGAGCTCAGGTAACGAGCTTCTCAACGTGTATGTCTGGACAGCCGCCGGCGCGATCGGGAGCCCGGAACGAAGAGTGTTGATCGACCGATACGTCGCGGCGGTGGACAAGAATGGTGTGATCTCCACCGGACATGCGGCACTCGAGTTGCCGCCAAACCTCTATGTCAGCCACTATCCGGCCAACGACATTGACCATAATCCGGATGACTTTCGCGCACTGCTCTCTGCCGGTCATGAAAACGATGTACCCGGTCGGTTTAATCCGTCTCTGGAATGGGAAGCAGCCAACTGGTGCATGCCGGATCATAAGGTGACGTTCCACCGCTTCAAGCCGGAAGCGCTTCGACGTTTTTGGGCAGCCTACTCTCAGGACAATACCTACAACTTAACAGCACGCAACTGCTCGACCACCGTCATCCAAGCGCTCGATGCCGCGCTCGAAGGAAGCGTCTATACCGGTCACATCTGGCACGATCTCTTCAAGCTCGTCAGCAACCCACAATTTTGGGTGTTGCGACTCGTTCGAGGCCGTGCGGAGGCTATGACCTGGACGCCGGGACTCGTGCTGGACTATTCCCGGCTCCTGCTGGCGGTCGTCGAGAACAACCAGGGCCGATGGCGCAGAAAACTCCGCCAGGCCCTGCAGGCACGCCATGCTTTTGCGCCTCACGACGAGCGGTCCGATGGCGGGGCGAGGCGGCCATGAACCAGACAACACGAACCGCGGTGGTCATCACCGCGACTGCGACCATCTTTGGCTTGACCTATGGATTGAGTGCGCCGTTGATCGCGCTCGAGCTTTCCGAGGCCGGATATTCTGAGAGCTTCATCGGCGCGAACGGCGCGATGTACGCCGTCGGCGTATTGCTGGCAGCACCCTTTATGCCTCGCCTCTTCGGTCGGTTC
Source organism: Rhizobium sp. TRM96647 (assembly GCF_025780115.1). Taxonomy (NCBI): domain Bacteria; kingdom Pseudomonadati; phylum Pseudomonadota; class Alphaproteobacteria; order Hyphomicrobiales; family Rhizobiaceae; genus Rhizobium; species Rhizobium sp. TRM96647. The sequence continues at coordinate 13,788 of NZ_JAOXHF010000023.1, read as the reverse complement.
GGTTTCGGGCGCCTTGCGAAAAGTGCACTTGTGGGGGCGGGAAGCATCCTCCTCCTGTTTCCGGCCGTGCCTTTCCTCTGGATATGGTTTCCCCTGCGCGCGGGGCTCGGTGCGATGTCGGAAACTTTGTTTGTCGTGTCGGAAGCCTGGCTCAATCATTTGGCAAGCGAGGCATCCCGCGGGCGCCTGATTGCCATATACATGACCGCGCTTTCGTGCGGGACGGCGTTTGGTCCTGCCATCCTCGCCCTTGTGGGTCGTCACGAGCTCTGGGCATTCGTGATAGGCGCTGCGGTCACATTTGCCGCCTGTATCGTCCTCGTCATCGGCAAGCCGAAAGAGCCGAAGTCCGGACATGAGGCCATCGGCAATCCATTCCGATATGTGAGGCTGGTGCCCGTTGCCGTCGCATCTGCGGCGCTCAACGCAGCGTTGGAGGCGGCGGGGCTCAGCCTTCTGCCAATCTATGCCGTGAACCTGGGATGGCCGGAACAATCCGCCACCATACTTCTGACGGTGCTTCTCATCGGCTCGATTGCGCTGCAGTTGCCCATTGGTTGGCTGGGGGATCGGATGCCGCGTTCGAAGCTTCTGGGACTGCTAGCAGTTCTCGCAACCGTTGGCGCAGCTTGCTGGCCAATGGCGCTCGCACACGCCTGGCTTGCCTATCCGCTGCTATTTGTCTGGGGCGGCGTATTCGTTGGAATCTACACCACGACGGTGGCGATGCTTGGCGACCTCTATAAAGGGCAAGAACTGGTCGGTATCTATGCGCTGCTTTCCGTGGCATGGGGAGTGGGCGCGTTCACGGGGCCGTTCCTATGTGGCATTGCTATGGAGATGACCTTGCATGGCCTTCCGCTATTTACGGCAATTTCCTGCGGCGCTTTTGGATTGTTTGCCGTGCTTACGCCCGTCAAGCTGTCCGACAGGCAGCTAAGGGCCTGATTTGCTGGGATGGCCCCTCTACGGCCAGCGTCGTCATGTCAATCGATGAAACGAGCGGGGACGGTTCGAATCCATTCAAGAGCGCTGCGCATCTTAATTAAGGGTGCTTTCCTTCGGCTCCAGGATAGTTAAGCGAACGCCATGTGAGTTAATTAAGCTCCGAGATGAGCCCGATCCCATCTCTGGATGCGCAGTTTCGCTGCCGATCAAAGGAAACTGATCAACTCCGCCGGCCGCCAGACTTGATTCCTGTTTTGCGTAACACGAACGAAGAACCTTGCTGACGGCATCGGCGACGATGGCGCGCTGGCGCTCAGGCGTCCAGTAGGGTTCGTCCAGAAGCGCGTAGACAAGAATGCCGTCGCATTGCAGGAGAAGGCCGTCGGCGATGCGGCGGGCGTCTTCGAGGGAATATCCCATCAGCCGGATCCAGCGGACATGCTTGTCGCGGATGAAGGTGTGGATGCCCCGGTGGATTTCCTGAAGCTCCGCGGAGTCTGGGTCAGCGCCCAGAATGCCAGCCAGACGGAAAGCTCGCGCCGGCGCGGTTGCTCCAGCGGCAGGAAGGCTTCCAGGCACGCGATAATCTCGGCCTCGTTCACCGTGGTCGGCCACTTGATCTGCTTCTTCGCCTTCTCCCAGGCATATTCGACGGCCGCCTTCACCATCGCCGCCCGATTGGGAAAATGGTGGGTGATCAGCCCGATGGTCGCTCCGGCCTTTTCCGCGACCTTGCGCAGGCTGAGATTGCCGACACCTTCGTTGACACAGCTCTTATCGAAGCTTCTCAAGCTAATAGGAGCGAACTATCAGGGCGCAATCACCGTGTTTAGAATGTCCAGGCTTTTGCCACTTCCGCGCGTTTCGCCTTTTCTCTACTCGCATCTGGGTCGGGCACCGCGGTGACATCAAGAATGTATTTCTAAACATATGCGTCGTGGCCCCTAACCACATTGTCGCGTTTCGGTTCCATCAGCTCCTGTTTTCGGACCTGCGGTGTCGCAGCAAGGACGTCAGCCTAGATGCCAATGGCGCAGAAGCGCCCGCCGCTGCTCCAGTTCAAACGAACAGGCAAGGTCGTCCTTCCGCACGCTGGTATTCGGTAGGGCTGTCTGGCTTCCTCATTGAACGTAGGCCGAGGAATTCACCCTCGTCGGAGCCCGTCGGCGCCGACGCGGGTGCGGTATGCGTTGCCGACACCAGCGCGGCAGCGGGAAATGTATCTTCCCCCTTCTCCAGTCGGGTTTTGTTTGCCGCCGCTTGGTCCGCTTGCTCGGCGAGCAGGGATTTGATGGCGGGAGAAATCGGTCCGTCTGACATATTGACCTCCATGGAAATGATGTGCCTCGTGATTGCACCATTGCCTTTTCCTCCGAAAGGTTGGCTTCGATGGCCGACACCGCCGCGCCATAGCCGCCGGCCTCGGCAATCGTCTGTAGGGAGCGATACGCGGCGATTTCGAAGTTCTCGAAGGCGAAATTTGCGAATGAGTTCTTGAGGATTTCGTCATCCGCCACGGTGTGGCCGAGGGCGGCCATAGCACCGGTAAATGACAATGCGATATCCTTGAGCGTGGAGTGGTCTTCGCGTAAAGCGTTCGGCCGAGACCACCCGCCCGCACACTTTTCGGAGTGCCGGGCCGCCCGATTTGATCAGCGGGTTCCAGGTCATGCTCTTCAAGCTGATCAGGGTCTTTGGATTCTGCGGAACCCCGCTGAAACAGAAATGCCGTCAAAACGACATACGCCGACATCTGAAGGAACTCACTTTCCCAGTTTTCGAAAAGTGCGGATAGGAAATGGCCGCTGGCGACATAACTAGCGAAGGTAGTGGCAGGCAGGCGATGTTCAGCCAACTCCTCATTGTAAACCGAGAGCCCGCTCACCGTCATACCGACCAGCGTTCCAATCGTGGCGGCGACGAGCACGATGGTCAAACCGTTGTCTCGAATAAACTTCATCGACTTACTCCGTGAATGACTGGTTCTCCAAACCGGTGCGGAACGGCGTTGTTCCTCAACAGAGTGCTTTGTCCGTCGCACCTTCTCGGACGGAACCTTTCGAGGTCCTGCCTGTTCGATTGCCATTCTTGAAAGGTGAAGAGTTATGGCGAAAGAACTTGCGGGCGCAGTCGTGGTGATAACCGGTGCGTCGAGCGGCATAGGCCAGGCGACGGCTGAGGCTTTTGCCAGGCATGGGAGCCGGCTCATACTGGCTGCTTGAAACGGCGAGGCTCTTTCGCGGGTGGCGCATGCTTGCAACCGGCTTGGTGCGGAGGCGCTACCGGTCATTGCCGACGTCGGTGACGCCACATCTGTCAAAGCTCTCGCTGAAAAGGCATTAGCCTTCGGGCGGATCGACTTCTGGATCAGCAATGCAGGCGTTGGCGCGGTCGGGCGTTTCGAGGAAACGCCGATCGAGGCTCATGAACAGATCATTCGAACCAATCTCTTAGGCCATATCAACGACGCCCATGCCGTTTTGCCGATTTTCCTTCGGCAGCAATGCGGTGTCTTCATAAACATGATCTCGCTTGGGGGCTTCGCCGCCGCGCCGTTTGCAACCGCCTACAGCGCCAGCAAGTTTGGGCTACGCGGGTTTTCCGAAGCGCTGCGAGGTGAGCTTGCGGACCGGCCCGGCATTCATATCTGCGACGTTTACCCGGCTTTCGTCGATACGCCCGGCCTGCGACATGGAGCGAACTACGTCGGCCGCGAGATCACCGCGCCACCCCCATTAATCGATGCACGTGACGTGGCGGAGGCCATCGTTCGCGTGGCGCGTTTCCCACGTGCAACGACGACCGTGGGGGCCGTGACGAGTGTCTCCAGGCTCGTGCATCTGCTTGCGCCCGATCTTACCGCACCCATTCTGGCACGCGGGATGGCCAGCTATTTCAAGCGCGCACGGCGCGTCGCGGGTGATGGCAATCTCTACCACCCTTCAGCGGATGCAGCCCATATCGATGGAGGGCTGAGATCGCCTCACCGTACCGGCCGAACGGTGCTGGTCGCGCTGACAGGCATTGCGCTGCTCGGCTTCCTTGCTGCCAGACGCAGCCGACGATGATTTTCGGCGGTCAATTGCCACTTGTTTCCACGCCAGCCCAAAACGCAGGAACATCTCCTACTCAGTCGAATTGGCTGGTTGAGCCTTGAAAACTGGAGAATACCATGAGCGACGACGAACGCCGGCCGTTTCCGCCGCAGCCGGAACAGAAGCAAACACCCCCCGGTTTGACAAAAGCCATGACGCCCGTTCCCGACCACGGTGAAGACAGCTACGTCGGGTCGTCGGGACCGTCTCGATCGTGGGCGTCTACGGCGGTTTCGTCGACAAGATCCCGATGGGATCGGCGATCAATCGTGGCTTGACTTTCCGCATGGCCCAATCGCCGGTGCAGCACTATCTGCCAATCCTGCTGGAGCGCATCGAACTTGGTGACATCGATCCGTCGTTCGTCATCACCCATCGGGCTGGGCTGGAAGAAGGCCCCGAGCTCTACAAGACATTCCGAGACAAGAAGGATGGCTGCATCAAGGTCGTCCTCAAGCCGTAGGGCGAGCACGCGGTGATCGTATGCCAGCCGGAGACGAAGCGAGGAGAAAATCGATGACAGGTATAGACCGACATGAACAAATCCGCCGGCGCGCCTATTGGATATGGGAAGAGGAGGGCTCTCCCGCAGGTGAGGATCTGCACCACTGGTCAATGGCGGAAGCGGAGTTCGAGGCGTCGAAAGCGGATTCCGACGGAGAGTCCGCCACAGCGGAGACACCAGTTGTGGAGATTTCGACCGGAAATGAGCTGCCTCGCAGGAAAATCAAACGCACTGAGGGACCGTGAGGCCGTGAACCACCTCGATCACGCAATTCAGGTCGCCCAGTCGGCACACGAAGGCCAGTCCGACAAGACCGGACGGTCCTATTTCGAGCACTGCCGTCGCGTTGCCGCTGCCGTCGCAGGCGACACCGGAAAGATCGTCGCCTATCTGCATGATGTGGCGGAGAAAGGTACGGGTTGGACGCTGGATCGGTTGCGGGAGGAGGGGTTTCCTCCCGACGTTGTCGGCGCGGTGGACGCGATGACGCGCAGGGCGGATGAGGAGTGGGAGGTTTTTGTTCGCCGGGCCGCTTCGAACCCAGTCGCAAACCCAGTGAAACGTGCAGACCTGGAAGACAATCTTTCACATGTGCAGACGATCGGCGATGACGGTGAGAAATATCTGCGCGCACTTCGTCTCATCGCGAAACTCTGAGTCTTTTGTGCAGACTGCTACCCGGAAACCGATGATAAAAACGCATCGGTCGACATGGCGTCCATCTGGGCGGTAAACCGGCTTTCGAGTAGCTTCAATGACGCGTCGTGCGTTTCATCCGTGCCGCTGCAGACTGCATCCGTCAGGATGATGGCACGGTAGCCCAAATCGACGGCACCGAGGGCCGTTGCGAGGACGCAGACATCGGTCTCGCCACCGGTAATAACCAGCGTTTCGACATCCTGTCCCCTCAGAAACGCGTTTAGCCGTCCGTCGATCCAGGGCGAATAGGTCCGCTTGTCGAAGACGACCGCGGGCGGCGTGAATGCGGCAAGTTCGGGGAGTAGATCATACATTTCAGCCGGCAGATGCTCGGCGGTCATCATCCACCACTTCTCATAATAGGCGCGCTACATGCCTGTGGCAATGAGGGGACGCGCGGGTGGCAGAAAGCGGGAGAAAATCGTTCGGTCCGCACAACGGCCAGCGACTTCCAGCACTTGTGGCGAGACCCGCTCCATCCAGCTGACTTTCCAGGGCGTGTCTTCAGCGAACATGTGCTGCATATCCACACAGATATGTCGCCACTCGCCGTACATCACTCCCATCGCATCGGTCCGGGCGTCTTTCGCATTGTAGGGACGGGCGGAGAGCCTCCTCTCCGCCCGTTCCGCATCATGCGGCCTTGGTCTTGCCTTCGCGGTTGACCTTGGCCTCTGCGAGCTGCGTCAGGGCCTGATCGGTCTTGGTTTCCTCGGCGAGTGTCTGGTCGAGGAGCTTGGCGACGTCGTTCTTGCCGAGCTGCATGGCCCAGGACTTCAAGGTGCCGTAGCGGGCGATCTCGTAGTGCTCGACGGCCTGAGCGGCGGCGAGAAGGCCTGCATCGAGCGCGGGCGAGCCCTTGAATTCCTCGAGGATCTCCTGACCCTCTTCGAGAATGCCATCGATGGCCGGGCAGGTCTTGCCGCGCGCCGGCTTGCCGAGAAGCTCGAACACCTGCACGAGCCTTTCGACCTGGCCCTCGGTTTCCTGGAGGTGCTTGTCGAAGGCGGCCTTCAGGTCCTCGGCCTCGGCGCCGCGGATCATCTTCTTGAGGCTGGCAATGATCTTGCGCTCGGCGTAGTAGATGTCCTTGATACCGTCGAGGAAAAGGTCTTCCATTGTCTTGGTTGGCATGGGTCTCTCCTGTTGTCGTGAATGTTTGCCGGAGTGGCGGGCGCGATCGCGCGGGGATTCAACCAGCCTTTCTCACCTTTGTTCCCCGCACACACGGCAAGGAATGCCGCCGACTAAGCAGGCGGAACGGATGCCTTGCCGAGCTTAACGGAGGGCTCGCGTGTCCAAAGGCGCAGCTTGCCGAGTTCCGCGACGAAGGCAGAGAGGCCGTTTTCGCCAGGCAGTTCGATGAAACCTTCATCGAGCCTGTCGGCAATCCCGGCGACCTGCAGGAGGGGCAGAGCATCGGCGACGTGGCCAATGAATTTGCAGTGCTGGAAGGCATCGGCGACGAAGTCCCGCGCGGTCGCTTCTTGAAGAAGATCATCCATCGCCGCCTTGGCTGGCAGGAGCGCGACGGCGTCGAAAAGCACCGAAGGACCGCCGTCGATCATGAACTGCGCCGGCACCCATGAACCGTCGGACGCCGTCACGCCGCCGACTTTCGGCGCGATCAGGGCGACCTCTGCCTTTTCCGCCGCGATGGCGTCCCGCAGGCCTGTCAGAAGGCCGATATCGACGCCGTCCGTGATGAGGATGCCAAGCTTGCGTCCCTCGAAGCGTTTGGGTCCTCGTTCCACAATGCTGAGCGCAGGCGAGGCCTCCAGATCCTGCCGTGTCGGCATTGCGGCATCGGCGGGTTTCGGCATGGACTGGAAGCCGAGTTTCTCGGCGACGGTGTTGGCGAGGGTCTCGTCGATATTCATAAGATGCGAGACGACGCGCTCACGGATCACGAGTGTTTCGACCTTGCTGAGCTCAAAGGTCAGAGCGGCCGCGATGTGCCGCTGCTCGGCCGGCGTTTGGCTAATGTAGAACTGGCGCGCCTGGCTGTAGTGGTCGGCAAAGCTTTCGGGACGCAGCCTCACCTTTTGACCCTGCTCTTCCGCGGGGAAGTGCGGGAAGCCGGCGAGCGGAGATTCACGCGGACCTTCGCCCCAGGAATTGGGCTGGTAATTGGCGCGACCGACGGGATTGCGCATGGCCATATGCCCGTCCTGCTGGAAATGATGGAAGGGACATTTCGGCGCATTGATCGGGATGTGCGTGAAGTTCGGACTGCCCAGGCGCTTGAGCTGGGTGTCGAGGTAGGAGAAGTTGCGGCCTTGCAGCAGAGGGTCGTTGGAAAAATCGATGCCGGGCGGGACGTTCTGGGTCATGAACGCGACCTGCTCCGTCTCGGCAAAGAAATTCTCCGGCATGCGATCGAGAACCAGCCTGCCGACCGGCTTCACCGGAAGCACCTCCTCGGGGATGATCTTGGTAGGGTCGAGGATGTCGAAGTCGAAACTGTCGGCGAAATCCTGATCGAACAGTTGGAGACAGAGCTCCCATTCGGGGAAGTTACCAGCCTGAATCGCATTCCAAAGGTCGCGGCGATGATAGTCGGGATCGGCGCCGTTGATCTTCACGGCCTCGTTCCAGGCGACGGATTGCAGACCGAGCTTGGGTTTCCAGTGGAATTTGACGAAGGTGGATTCACCCTTCGCATTGACGAGACGGAAGGTGTGCACGCCGAACCCTTCCATGAAGCGGAAGGAACGGGGAATGGCCCGGTCCGACATGACCCACATGATCATGTGCATGCTTTCCGGCGTCAGGCTGATGAAGTCCCAGAAATTGTCATGCGCGCTCTGGGCCTGCGGGAAGGCGCGATCGGGTTCTTGCTTCACCGCATGGACCATGTCGGGAAACTTGATGGCGTCCTGGATGAAGAAGACCGGGAAGTTGTTGCCGACGAGATCCCAGTTGCCTTCCTGTGTATAGAGCTTGACGGCAAAGCCGCGGACGTCGCGAGCGAGATCGAAGGAGCCCTTGTTGCCGGCGACGGTGGAAAAGCGGACGAAAGCCGGCGTCTTCTCGCCGGCGCGCTGGAAAAGGTCGGCCCTCGTATAGGCGGCAAGCGATTCATAGGTCTCGAAAAAGCCGTGTGCTCCGTAGCCGCGCGCATGCACGACCCGCTCCGGGATGCGCTCGTGGTCGAAGTGGAAGATCTTCTCGCGGAAATGGAAGTCGTCGACCACCAGCGGCCCGCGTGCGCCGACGCGGAGCGAGTTCTGGTCATCAGCGACAGGACCGCCTTGCGCTGTCGTCAGAACGGGCGTTTCGCCCTCGGCAACCTGGTGCAGTTCGCCGCCATTGCCACGCGCCATCTTCTGATCGTGGACCTGCGCGGCCGTCGCCGTGGATTTCGAGGATTTCGCCGATGCTGATTTCGGTGATGTGTTCTTGGCCATGGTGCGCTCCCTGTTTGTGACTGGCCAACGACACATGCGGCGAAAGGTTCCGTCCGGCGGCATTTTCGTGCTCCCGACGATGGAGTCTGTCCGCAAGCGTACAGGAACTTCGTCTGTCCTCTCCGGTTTTGACGATCCTGACAGGAGGTTACCATGCAACTCATCGAAACGAATGTTCACAGCGGCGAAGGCACGACGACGGTCGAGTTCGTCGGAGAGGGTGGGGAGAAGGTATCGGTCTGCATGGCTGCGCATGACGTGCAGGAAGATGCTGCGATCACGCGCGCCAAGGAAATCATGGTCCAGCTCACCGCTTTCGATACCGATCCCCCGCAGCAGGGCGATATAGACGACGGGGTGTTGGTTTCCGCGCAGAACTGAGCCGGTTTTGGAGTGAACCCCTCGGGCTGGACCAGTGAAGCGCTTAAAACTAGGCCGCCTGCTGGGCGAGTTGGGTTTCAAATTCTGCTGGCGACATGTAGCCAAGGGCCGAGTGCAGCCGTTTGGCATTGTAGATCTCCTCAATGAACCTGGGCAAGCGTTCGGCCACATCCGCGAATGTTTCGTAGCAGGCGATGTAGACGTCCTCGACTTTCAGGGTTTTCATGAAGCTCTCTGCCTGAGCATTGTGATGAGGGTTGCCAACGGCGCTCATGGAACCCTGCAGGCCGGCGGCATCGAGCGCTCGTCGATAGGTCTCACTCGCGTATTGGCATCCGCGGTCCGTGTGGTGGATGCAGCCGGGTGGAGGCTTTCTGCTTTCAAGCGCCGAGCGCAACGCTGCCAATGCCAGCGGCGTATCCAGGCGTTTTGACAGGCCATAGCCGACGACTTTCCGGCTGCAAGCGTCGAGAATGACGGCGAGATAGCAAAAGCCGACGGCTATGCGGATGTATGTGAAGTCGGCCACCCAGACCATGTCAGGCCGCGCTGGGATCACATTGCGATAGAGGTTTGGGTAGATCGGCGAATCGTGGTTGCTATCCGTCGTGCGAACATACCGCTTGCGAGGCTTGATCCCGAGGCCGTTGGCCCGCATGACGCGCGCGACACGCTTGTGGTTGACCAGGTGGCCTCTGCGCTGAAGCTCGTGCGTTACGCGTCGGTATCCGTAGCAAGGCAGCTCGTCCTGGATGTCCTCGATGATTGCAACGAGTTCCGCATCAGCAAGGTTCAACGCTCTCGAAGCTGATCGGTAATAATAGCTGCTTCTCGGCAGATCGATCATTTGGCACCCCCGTCTGACGGAACAGGTCGCGGGCCGGTGATGATGGAGGAGTTCCCGCTGTCGCCGGCGATCGGCTGGCGCGGTGTTTTTTTAACTAGGTCCAGCTCCATGGTAAGCTGGCCGACCTTGCGTTCGAGCGCCGCAATGTGGGCCTCGTACTCGGCAATGACGCTGGCCTCAGCCTCTTCATCGTTCAGTTCGCCGCGATCGAACTGCGTCAGCCATAGCTGTATGAGGTTTGCCGAAACGCCGTATGTCCGCTGTGCGTCGCGCCGTCCGATGACGCCGTTTCGGATATCCTGGCAAAGCTGCAACTTGAACGGTGTCGAATGCCGTCGATATGGACCTCGGGACTTCATGAGCCTTCTCCGATTGAGGCCCGCAGAGTGTATCAGTTTTCCCGTGCCCCGTGGTCCAGCCCGAGGGGTTCACTCCACCGGAGGGGTTCACTCCATAACCGGCTCAGTTCTGCGCGGAAACCAACATCTGGGCAGTTCCGTAAAGAAGCTGATCACTTGGCCGCGAGACAGTTTCCCTGCGCAAGACCCCACCGCCATCGCTTCCGGCAGCATGAACCTGAAACACCCGCTTTGCTAGGTCCAGGCCAACAATACCAACTTCCCTCATGAATGCTCTCTCCTCTAAGTGACGTTCTGGCGAACATCACTCTGGCACATTGCGATGCCGTCGGAAGGGGGCATCCACATGGGGTAATCGCGGGAGCGAGTCGCCCTGGACCCATCTAATATTGGAGGTGGCTGCTCCCCGATATGATGAGATACGGGCTCACGACTGGACGCCGGGCCCAGCATCAACGGAGAACAGCCATGACAGAATATATCGGTCTTGATGTATCAATGAAAGAGACAGCCGTGTCGATCCGCCGCGGAGGCGAACGGGTCTGGCGCGGGAAATGCGCATCCGATCCCAGCATCATTGCCGAGCTTGTCCGCAAGCGGGCGCCGGCTGCAAAGCGCATCGTATTCGAAACCGGCCCCTTGTCGGTGTGGTTCTATCATTCCCTGCGCCGCGAGGGACTGCCAGCAGTCTGCATCGACGCACGCCACGCCAAAGCTGCTCTCGATATGGCCGCCAACAAGACAGACGCCAATGATGCCGATGGTCTGGCGCATCTTGCAGAGGTCGGGTTCTTTCGTGAGGTGCGTGTTAAAGGCTTCGACAGCATGTTGATCCGCACGCTTGTGGCAGCACGCACTCGCCTGGTCCGGATCACTGTCGAGCTTTCGAACCAGATCCGAGGGATCATGAAAACGTTCGGCCTAGTCGTTCCAGCTGGTAAAGGAACGTTATTCGAAAAGAATGTCCGGAGCCTTCTTATCGACCAGAACGAGCTTGCTGTTATCGTGCTACCGATGTTGGAGGCTTGGTGCAGCATTCGTACCCGCGCCGCCGAGCTCGAGCGTCGACTGGTTGCGGACGCTCGTCAAAGCCAAGCATGCTGCGCCCTCATGTCGATCCCCGGCATCGGCGTGATCACCGCGACCTCTTTCGTCACCGCCATTGAGGATCCAAACAACTTCAAGAAGTCGCGCTCTGTCGCGGCCTGGATCGGCCTGACAACTCGCCGCTACCAATCTGGAGAAGTCGATTATGACGGCCATATATCCCGGCGCGGCGATCGACATCTGCGAGGGCTTCTCTATGAAGCTGCGGCGGTCATCCTGACACGCTGTTCGACCGAAAGCAGCCTACGCGCATGGGGTCTCAAGCTCCGGGAGAGGATCGGCTTCAAACGAGCCGCCGTGGCCGTGGCGCGCAAATTGGCGGTGATTATGCACACGATGCTCAAGGCCGGCGAGCTATTCAATCCTCGTGCAGGAGCCACAACGTAATCCCGATAGCGTTCAGGATCTGAACGCCTGAGGCGTCCCTGCCGGGACGTGAGCCGAGCCATTCCGCTGATGGGGTTGCACCGCTGTCGCAGCAGAGTGCGTCGTCCACATTGAAGGCTCGTCCGCGAAGCTCCATCATGCGGCGGCCGATGCTGACCGCGAAGACAACCATGCACCCGGCAGAGCCGCATCAACGCGATAGATGCTTGACGCTCGAGGTGCGATTAGACAACTCCATCAGGCTTATGTCTAACGAGTATCGACGTATTGAATTGCTGACGGGCGATGTGGGGCACAACGACCCAATTCCCTTGTTGAGCATGCGCGCAGTCAAACTGGCCGCACTATATGATCGCCTGTCTGACGAACCCGTTCGAGATGCGCTTTTTAAGCTGGCCTTGACCCTGGCTGGCGACGCGGATACGTAGGGACGTTCAACGTCAAGCCCGTTTACCTGATGTTCAGATCCCGAGCGCAACGTCGTTGTAGGCGCGACGTGTCACTGCGTACGCGCTGATTTTTCTCTGGCCCGCTTCGGCGGGCTTCTTTTTGACCGGAGTGTCCCTCCCATGAACGGGCGGGCTAAATTTAGCACTTTGCACGAAAAACGTTTGGACGGTACCGTTCATCTGCAGCCCTACGGCGCTCTCCTCCCTGGCTTTGATACAGCCCGATTGCCCCGCACCGGCGGGGCTTTTTTTCTACCACACCGTGCACGAGTATGGGCCGCCGTTGGTGCTGTTTCGGCACGGTGATATTCCCGACATGGAGGGAGCCGGTCGCCCTGCGGAACATTCCCCCGTGAAGTGAGTTTCCAACGCTGGGTCCGACCCTTGTGGCCCAACGGCGCGCCTAGCGCCGGTACGGGCACGAGCCCGGAAAGCCAGCGGAGGTTTAGCACGGGCCTCCGCTGGTTACCTCGCATCGACCTCCCAGTAGCCTGCAGCAAGCCCAAGCGCGGCACCTTATACGTCGACGCGCAGCATAGCCGAGAGACCGGTGCCGGCCCCCGCTAGTGAGCATGTCGTTTGAAGCAAGCAATCAGCATCGACCAACAACGATGGGATTATGCTCCCCACGTGAATAAAGCCGTATCAGCGTCCGCCCAAGTGAACGCGCTCGCTCACTTTCGAGCGGGAAGCAGCAGTCCTTTCTGCACTCCTCGAAGATACGCTCGAGGGTGTTCAACTCATCGGGGCCAACCATTTCCGAGAGTTCACCCCCGGGGAATACCGGATAGCCTGCAGCGTCATGATACATCACTGCCATCTGGGTTGTCCTCTTCGTGTTTCGGCCCAACGAAGTCCAGGGAGAGATGTTTCGGAACCAACGTCGATTCCGGAACTCTCCGTGGTTCTCAGCGTTGATGCGCTGCCAACACGGAGGAACTCAGATGTCCAAATGGAAGACGCCGGTGGAATTGACACTCGAAGGCGCCGGTCACCAAACGGTGCACGGCCCGTATGCCGCCGCCATGCTCCTCATGATCTCATGGCCCACAAAAAACGGCGTGGAGCGCGAGCGCGCCGAGCGGTTGTGCCTGGAGGCAGTGGAGCAAAAAATTAAAGCCGCAATGGCGCGCGAGGCTTTTCTCGCAGCTATTGAAGAGGCCGGCCTTACGATCGATAACCCGGGTACGAATCCACTGGCAGCTTAGCACAGGAGACCCGGTGGACGGTCATGTCACGACAGGGCAATGCTCCCGGCTGATCAGCCGATTGTATCCATCATCCTCAGCAATGCTTCTGGATCGTGGTAGCCGGCACGATAGAGCCGAAGGGTCCGCTGGGCTAAGCGTCCCGTCTTCTCGCTGTCGCGTTCTTCCTGTCGGACTAGTGTGACTATCGCTCGTAGCAATGCGACTTCATCGGGGAGGTAAATCCCGGCCGAACTGGAGGGGTTTTCTGCATCGGAAACGTTGTACCGGTGCTTTGCTGCCGCCATGGCACAAACTGTCAGATCGTCTTCATCCGCGATTCCGAGAGCGCAAAGCCGGGCGAGATAGTCGTCCAGCCACGCCCGGTCAGGTTCGGTAGGGCGAAACCAGTTC
>NZ_JAOXHF010000022.1:0-30955 GCF_025780115.1 Rhizobium sp. TRM96647 | reverse complement strand
TCTTTGACAAACCGACCCTACCGGAAAAACACTGATGGCCACCGCTAACCTGCTACACCACTCCCTGGGACATCATCCACGGGACATTTTCATACCCGATCTGCACATCGACACTTTGAAAATTAAGAGTCGCAATTTCCACTGAAGAACCAGGTGCCTCATGATCTGGGAAGATGCCATTGCCTTCAGAGAAGGTGTTCCATTTTGTATGTGGAAGATATCGGCCTACCCACCCTCCGGACAACAAAGAGCATCGGCTACGTGAACACGCTTACAAGATTTGGGAACAATAAGGCCGTCCCGACGGTAGCCACGACGATCACCGGCGGCGCTCGGAAGAACAGGGTGGGTTGACCGGGCAAGGATCTGAGGACGTTACCAAGGTCAATCAAAACGCTGACATGTGTTTGCCGGACGTGGCTATAACACCAAGTATCCGGTCGCCGTCGTTGCCCACTCCCGACTAATACGTTCTGGCGGCGAACAACCCGATCTAGCCAGAATGTATCCGCCAGCCTGCACGCTTCAGCAGGCTGGCGAAAGCTAAGGTGAGGCTAGAGCAGCGAAACGTTCTCTGCCTTGGACTTTCCAGTTTTCCGATCCTGACCGACTTCAAAGCTGACCTTGTCACCTTCGTGGAGGGAGCCACCGCGCTCGAGAGACGAAACGTGGACGAACACGTCCTGTCCGCCATTGTCCGGCGTGATAAAGCCGAACCCCTTGTCAACGTTGAAAAACTTTACCGTACCTGTGGCCATCGGGCTCTTTTCCTTTTGTAATCTCTTAGGATTGCGAAGGAAATCTATAGCGCTTGAGCTTGCCGTCAACACTTTGATAAGACCGCACGTGTCGACGAACTGGGATCTTGCGGTGGCGTGCGCAATCTGCTTCACGGAAGGCGCGCCGCGCACCCATCAGTTCGTTCACAAGACCGGTTCGGATCTCCTCGTCGAGCGCGGGATCGCTCTTACGCCGCAGACTTCGGCGACGACAAATAGCGTCCATCCGGCGTCTCGGGTGCTGTAGATTGCCGAATGACACCGCTTGCATCAGAGTAGAGGAACCATAGAAGGCCGAAAGGGTTTCAACGTGGAGATCGCGGTGTGTCAATGGGACACGACGGGATGGCCAAACGTAGCGATTTTTCCGATTTGTCGCCGTGGGGAACGAAACGCCAGGCGAGCACCCAACCTGTCCGCCACGATCTCGTCAAGTCGACCGAAACGACGTTTATCCGGGGACGGCATGGAACGATTCGAAGCGGGGGGCGAGGGTAATAGCACCGTGAAAATTGCAACCTACAATGTCAACGGCGTCAATGGTCGCCTCCAGGTGCTGCTTCGCTGGTTGAAGCAGTCGTCGCCTGACGTAGCTTGTCTGCAGGAACTCAAGGCACCAAACACAAAATTTCCCGCCAAGGCGTTAGAGGCCGCCGGCTACGGTGCGGTCTGGCAAGGACAGAAGAGCTGGAACGGCGTCGCAATCATCGCGCGGGACAAAGAACCTTTGCTCACTCGCAGAGGACTTCCCGGCGATCCTGACGATACTCACAGTCGCTACATTGAGGCTGCAGTCGACGGGATGATAATCGGCTGCTTGTATCTCCCCAACGGCAACCCCTATCCCGGCCCGAAGTTTGCATACAAGCTTGGTTGGTTCAAACGCCTCACTGCCTATGCGGCCGAACTGCGGGACCTAGACGTACCAGTAGTACTCGCCGGCGATTACAATGTCATGCCGACGGAGCTCGACGTCTACAAACCGGAGCGCTGGGTGAATGATGCCCTCTTCCGGGTTGAGGTGCGCGACGCCTATAGGCGGCTCGTCGATCAGGGATGGACGGACGCGATCAGAGTGCTGCATCCCGGAGAGCGTGTTTACACTTTCTGGGACTACTTTCGTAATGCCTTCGCGAGAGATGCGGGCCTCAGGATAGATCACTTCCTCCTTACGCCGCAAGTCGCCGCGCGGCTTGCTAGTGCAGGCGTGGACAAGGAAGTCCGAGGATGGGAGCACACAAGCGACCATGCGCCAGCATGGATCGAGCTATCAGAAGTGGCGACCAGAAGGAGGAACCGGAATGGGAAGTGACTGGCGGGAAGAGGTTCGTGCAGCGGTTGAGAATCTGGTGGACAAGGCGGTCACCGGCGGAGCGTTGCAGGCGGAGGTTTACGCCGAGGCGATAAAGGAAATCGAACGTCTAAAAAATGCGGACGAACGTGATCCTGACCCCTCAGATGACATGTCCGAGTTAACTCTCGAGGAGCCTGCAAACGACTGGCCTGCGGCAAAACGTTAAGGCTGGGATGCCCGCAAACTCCACAACTTGATTTGCGTGCCGGTGGTCGCGGCACGCCGTGAGCGCGCCGTCGTCCTCGAACCACGTGCCGACGCATGGTCGCTCAGTTGGGGGAACGAGGTGCGCCCCGAAATGTCCTGGTTAGTTGAAATCAAGAACGAGGCCGATCACGCGCGGATCTCGCCGGTGAAAATGGTCGATCCAGCAAAAGATCGCGCCAGCCAGGGTGGGAGACCCTTTCAGGAGAGCCCCGACGAGCACGCTCCAAGGCTTCGCAGTTGGCAGAAGAACTGGCGACAAGGTGCCACGCTACGCGCACCGCCTAAAGGACGGAATAGGATAGCCTTTGATGACGGTAGGACTGCATCGGCCCTGAGAGTATAGCCGGATATTAGCGCTCCCCAGCGCCTCCGCCGTCGCGAGAAAAACGACATTCCGCAAGACAGCTGTCAATAATAGCCAGGAGATTATTCAGGTCTGAGTGCCTAAATATTTTGTTGTGTTTCCGCCCTGCTGGAAAAACTGGATATTCCAGCGGCGTGATAAACGAAGGACTTGGACATGGAACTTTCTCCCACTATGGGCGAGAGTAGCCATCTCTCTGTCGCTCCTGCCATACCTACGCAACTGAAAAGGCATTGTGCGCCCAATCGTCGGTCGCGTCTACCGCAATCGGCATCGAAACCCGTGGGGCGATAGCACCTTTGTGGTGGCGGATCGCCCACCCGCCTTCACAACAGTTCCAGGTCGATTCCGAAGCTGATTCGTCTCTAAAGAACGAGTTGCGGGGAACCAAACTCTCTTCCGAGTGTTCGGGTTCTACCACCTCGGAGAACAACGCGATCTCAAGTCCCGCGGATCTTTCGGAATCTGCCAGCGTCGCTCTGACGCTAGCTGCTTGCTTCCAGGTCGTGCGGATGAGAAGAACATGCAAGGATGTCCGCAAAATGGAAAACCCGACAACGAAGTACCCCAAGCCGCCCTTCGAAAAACAATCGCAGCCATTTCCCGGTCTCGCCGGAAAAATGAACCCCAAGCCGGACCATGGAGAGACATCGTACACGGGCTCTGGTAGGCTTGCGGGACGCAAGGCATTGATAACCGGCGGGGATTCTGGGATGGGACGTGCGGCTGCGATCGCCTATGCTCGAGAAGGCGCGGACGTTGCTATCAACTATCTTTCCGCAGAAGAGCCTGATGCGCAGGAAGTCATCGCGCTGATCAAAAGGGAAGGCCGTAAGGGTATCGCGCTGCCGGGCGATCTTCGTGACGAAGACTTCTGCGTGGAACTCGTCGAGAATGCCGTCGACGCGCTCGGCGGTCTCGATATTCTGGTGAACAATGCTGGCCGGCAGCAACAAGCACAGGCCCTGTCTGATATTACTACGGAAGCCTTCGACGCGACGATGAAGACGAATATCTATGCAATGTTCTGGCTGACGAAGGCGGCGCTAAGGCACCTCAAGCCGGGGTCTTCTATTATTCAGACGACCTCGGTGCAGGCGTATGATCCGTCGGACAACCTCGTTGACTATGCAATCACCAAGGCTGCCGGCCTGAGCTTCACGAAGTCAATGGCCAAACAACTCGGCCCAAGGGGCATCCGAGTCAACGGTGTCGCGCCAGGTCCGGTGTGGACGCCATTGCAGGTGGCGGGCGGCGCGACGATGGACAAGCTTCAGGAGTTCGGTGGCGACACCCCTCTTAACCGTCCAGGGCAGCCCGCCGAACTCGCATCGATTTACGTCCAGCTTGCCGACAACAGCGCAAGTTTCTCGACCGGTCAAGTTTATGGGGCTGCTGGCGGTGGCGGTCATCCATGACTAGTGATTGATCCTGATCACGTTAGTCGACCGGGCGCTTGGTCCCGAAAGACTGCGCCGAGGGCAAGAAAGAAGAAACCGAGAATTGCACCAGCTGAACCGCGGGGCGGCCAGGCCGTATCTCAGGGACATCGTCAGTTGGTACGTGCGTTGATCTGACGGTGACCAGCGGTCCGATGGCGCACGCCCGGCATGTTACGCTCCAGAGTGTCCGAACTGGGGCATGCGCTTCTAGGACCGCGGCTCCCAATGCCTAATCAAATGGCGTCGGCTCGCGGTCGCTATCAGCAAGGTGCGGTCTTGGCACGACGAGGTCGGTCGCTGGCGGCTGTGCGATCTGGCGCACTAACTTTTTTTAAGAGCTTCGCATTTCGGGGGGCAAGCAGACGCTCAGCCGTTAACATGACGCGAAAGTCCCATGCCATTGAGGACTATAAAAATTTTCCGCGCCGAAGTGCCTCAGAGTCAGTACGTACGCCGCCCATGATCTGGCATACCGTGCATAGCGCGTAAATTCATGGGCGCGCTGAGCACTACCATCGCTAATAGAGCATTTAGCAGAGTTCCAGCCGGCAACGCAGTGGCATTAGCGAAGTCCGAAAAACGACAGTACCGCGATCACAACAACGATGAGGCCTACGATGTAGATTATCTGGTTCATTACAGTCTCCTTCCACCCTGAACTACGCCTACACAACGAGATCACTGGCGAATGGTTCCCAGTAGTTTCGAAGTCTCTCGCCACTCAACCGTTTTGATGTCCGGCTCTACGTTGCAGAGGGCTGGGGGCGGAAGACACGTTTGTCTTCAAGAAGGGGAGTGACAGTACCGCGTCCGGCACGGGTCGGCACCCGATCTTCGACTTCAGCAAGATGCAGGCCGAGAAGATCGTTATGAGCCCAATTGATGCCAATTGAAAGGCATCAGGCAACCAGGCTTTCAAATTCATCGGCTGACTTGAACGGGGATGGCAAAGGCGATTCCGGCATCCATCTAAATGTTAGCCTGTCTTTGCGAAGGGCCGTTTCCTACTCTGAACGACAGGTCATCCGGCAATTGACGGGTTCGCCAACCGCGGGCCTGCGCATGAGAACATAAAAAGAACAAATTGGCGATGCGGACGCCACTTTGACAACGCGACAGCGTGCTTGCTGTGATAAAGCGCGTGTCTCGCCGCAAACGAACCCAATCAGAGACGCTCACGAAGCTCAACGAGCGTGAAACCGTCCTTGCCGATCACGATGGCGAGGCCGGTGCCGCCGTGGCGACGGGTTTGCCGCCGCCACCTGCGACAGCAGCTCATATTGCGCAAGACACCATCAACCGCGGCACGGTTCGCCACTCGTCGCCGATCGCACACGCTTCGCCGAACCCGATTCCGTGAGGAAGGCGGAGGGAGTCCGAACGCCCTGCCTAACTCGTCGAGACGACACCGCACGGTTGCGTTCTTCGCGGGTATTCGGGTGCCGCAATGGAGAGTGTGCGGAAGATCAAGGAGGGACTGATTTTGACAAATCTGTTTGACTTCCCGACCAGGGAACGAAATGGGATTGGTGGCCCATCCATCAGAAGACCATGCCGGTCCTTGCGACCCGGCGACAGGATCGAGACCTGGCTCACAGCTTCATGGGAGGAGGCAAAGCTTACGAGCGCTGCCTGACGTCGAGCTGACCGTGCTCCCTACAATGCCGGCAACCTGGCGGCGATTTGTTTCGCTGAGCAGGGGTTCGACGCGGGGCAAGGAAGCCCCAGTTCGATATAGCGGCAGGAGGCAGATCAGAGCTGGCCTCGGGTGTATAGGTGGCCTCGATTTCGGCAATCAATTGCTGTTGGCGCACGCTGTGAGGTTTCGGAAACAGATCGCCGAAAACACATTCATTCTGACGCGTTTATTACATGCTGCTTTCATACGGAAGCATACCCTGAGTTTGCGAGATTGTATGCGCACTCGGCTGGTGAGAAGCATCTCGCCAGCCTTGCGCCATGTTGCCTCGACGGCGTGCGCCTGCGGCCCGGACGCCCGACGGACGGCCTGGCATTTGTGGCTGCCGATATTGTCGAGGATGATGATGTCGCCCTCGGTGCGGGCCGGCGGTACATAGGCGCTGGCCACACGGTGCCCAGCCCGTGAGGGGCACCATGTTGTTATTACGGGTTGGCTCTTTGAGTATCGCTCGGCCGAAGGCGGGATGCACTGGATACAAACGAAGAATGAGGAGCGGCCCAAATGCCTTGTCGTTGCGCGGACGGAGCTTCATTTCGCGTATATGCTGCAATTTGGCTCAGCGACTCGACTCCTACTCGAAAGCGCGTAGACTATTAATATCGTCGAAATGTGAAACAGGCATCGACGGCAGGAAGTTGGCTTCTTCCGCCTGCAGGCACGGAGGAGCAAGATGTTTCCCTTATCTACCGCCAGGCATCCATATGGATTTGAGTATCTCGGTGTCTACGATCGGAACGAGTTGATTACTTTGCGACGACTTTTCCGCCGCATATCAGAGCACCACGCCATCAAGCCGGACAGCGACCAAGGCCAGATCCTCGGCCGTCGATTATTAAGAATCTATGGGTATGGTGTTCGCGACACCGAGTTGCTGAAGCAGTTCGTGAACGAAGGCCGACGTCACTAGTATGACCCGTTTAATTTCACGCAGTTTCAAGTAAAAAGCCACGCAGGCAAGATTCGCGATCCATGGCAGCTAAACGGGCTCATTGCCGGTGCTGCGATGGTCTTGGGGAACGCTGCCGGGCATGCGTGGCATATGTTTTAGCGGTCGCGTCTCGTTGGATCACTGCTTAATCCGCGAACGGCAGGGGGCTTCTTACTGTCGTGCGGTGCTCTGTTTCCTAGAAACTCTGTGGTCTCAAAGGAAAGCGGCCGTAGGTAGCGCCAGTGGCCCGCGCCACCGGATGCGATTGTGAGCGGTCTGCGTTTCCGCTACGACATCCGAGACGAAGTGTAACTGTAGCCATATTGGTTGATGAGGCTCCGCACTCTTTAGGGCTGCGGTCGTGTCGCGCTACAAGAATGCGATGCCACTTGGCAAGCACTTCTGGAGAGGTAAGCGTCGATTTAATTAGTGCGCTGACTTACGTCTTAAGACGCTGGACGGCCCAAATGACATTTTCGTGATCCGCGGTAGTATTCCGCAGTTTAACCGCATTGAGAGGAAGCGGTCATGGCTGCGTCGGGAATAATAGGGCGATTTAGGAGAAAAGAGCTTTCCTATATTCTTGGGCGCTTTCGAACGGTGCGAGCCGTTTACGGCACCACCCGACATTTTCTGGAAAGGATAAGATCTCCTTTGGTTCGACGATCAAAGGTGAATGAATCATCGCTCTTCTCTTCGTCCGTTGTATCAACCGTTGTAAAGAGTATTCGCGATGAGGCAGTATTTGTTGGTCTTAATCTGCCGGAGGATGTTGTCGCTGAGATAAAAGCGTTTGCGCTGTCGGAGCCTCTGCACGCAATCTACGATCCGAACGGCCCGACCTTTAAATATGCGGACGTGGTGAACGGAATTTCCACGGACGGCAGAAAAATGCCGATTGGCGGGATAAAGAATCCTGCGCGCTGCCCCGCAGTTCAGCGGATCATAGACGACCCCGTGTTGCGTGACATTGTGCGCCGCTACCTTCGGCACGACCCACTTAGAGTCACCACAATTCTCGACTGGAGCTTCGGCTCTGACTTAAGCGATGAGGAACGGCGAAATTTGAAGCATCACGTGATCGACTATCACTACGACGTTAGTGGCTATGATTTCTTGTATGCCAGCTTCTACATAACGGATACCGATCGCTATTCTGGCGCTCATGTAATGATGAAGCGCTCGCACAAGCGCAAACCTTTGAGAATGCTGTTTGGATCGGCACGCGCCAGTCAAGAGGCGGTCTACAAGCAGTTCGGTCGTCAAAATGAGATTGTCATTGAAGGCGGGGCAGGAACCGGGTTCGTGCAGGATACATCCTGCTATCACAGAGCCTCACCGCCTACACGCGGCGACCGATTGATGCTCGCCGTCCGCTTCATCAATTGACCTCAGAAGCGAGGACGTGCTTTCGCCGTAGCGACCACAAGCCAGTTCGAACGGAGGATATCGCTTGACGAATTGAGGCGGCGCGGCTTCTCGAGCCGGCATCCAATGCACCCCGAATGTTGGAGGTTTCGCTGGGAGCGGCCGGGGCGCCCGGCCGTACCTTTACATTATACGTAGCGTCGATTCTAAGTAAGCGTTCGGTCAGCCTTTTGCGCAATGCCCTCAAGTTACGTCCGGAAATTTCGTAGTTAGCGACGTAACCAAGGGTGAACTGATGGGGTGGATCGATATTCTGACGGGCTTGGAGCGCCGCCGCGGCTGGACGGGCGAGGACAAGGTTCGGATTGTGGAGGAGGTCGAAACAAGCGGTTCCGGCGTTGCCGAGATTGCCGGCAGGCACACGACGTACTCGCACAGCAGACTTACCTGTCCGAGCCGCATGCGGCGGGCGAGGCGGATCGAGCTGCGACAGCAGAGAAGGTCACAGTGAAACAGCCGGCGAAGCCGTCGCGGATTGAAATCGGCTGCCATGCCGCGCCACTGCATCGCAATGTGTCGGATAGGTTGGCCCTGCCGCCGATGTATGACCCCCAGCGCGGTGTGGTCGAGGCTCGCGCCATCCTCCAAGCCCTGGGTGTCGACGGATCGGTGCCATTCGATTGTTTGCCAGTGCCGGCCTCGAAAATCGACGACGTCGTGGCCAAGGGTGCCGGCTTTCTCGGTGGAATATTGAACCGAAAAGGAAACACCTCATCCGGAGCGCAGGCATGGGAGGCTCCTGCCGAGAGGCGGGGAGAGGTCGTGCCTCGGTAGGAGCGGAGCCTACGCTGACCGGGCGGGCAAAGCCGCCCTCATTGAGGCTGCGAAAACATTGGCCGCTGCCAACGATAAGGAAAAACTAAAGCAGTGTGCCTAATCGTGGCGCAATACGACGTATATGTATGAATATGAGGCCGCTTCGTGCGGCCTCTGCCAATTGAGGCGCCGGCATCCGCGGACGTGCAAACTCGCGAAGATCGTTGGGACTGCCTCAAAAATCACCCAGCGCGCCACTCAGCGCCTCACTGCTCGCCGGCCTCGGGCATTTTCTCGATCAGTTGGCAAAGATAATCGACCGCAACCGGTTGGCTGGATCGCAGCTGTACCACGCCGTCAATTCCGAGAAGAACGGCTTCGAATTTCTCAACCTCATGCCCGCCAAGCTCCTCGCGGATTGCGTCCGGACTTAAGTCATCCCTCGGATATAGGCTTTCGAATACACCGTGAGCCGCCACCCGGATCAAAACCACGTTGTGTTTCCGCAGGGCTGAAAACTTGTCAGCTAGCAGGTACTCCTGGATCTCAGCCTTTCCGCTTGAGAGCTCCTCGAACACCACCACGACGCGGGACTTGCCTCGGAATTCCCGAGGGTGGTCGATGCCGCGGACGTGGCGATACCGAGTTCGGCGCCCATCGAACTTATTGTTTCGTTTCCTTTGGTCATGGGAGGGAAATCGGGCACGGAGCGCTTTGTTCCCAGGCGCCTGTCTGCCGCAAGGGGGGTAACTACCTGCGGCGCTGGCGTTGTAAACCAGTGGCCGCCGACGGAACTGCATTGGTGCATTGGCTAGCGCTGCACAGCAGATAACCAAAGGTTCACCGCATGGGGGCCGCCCGTCCCATTTCTCGAAGAATCTGGAGGCATAATATGCGTGGAGGCCGAATACTCTGGGGCCAGATCATTGCCGTGTTCACCATTATTTTGGTGATGGTCTGGGCTGCAACGCAATGGGTGGCTTTCCGGCTCGGCTTCCAGCCCCAGCTCGGCGATCCCTGGTTCGATATTGCCGGATGGCCATTCTATTATCCACCTGCCCTCTTCTGGTGGTGGTTTTCTTATGACGCCTATGCGCCCGGCATCTTCACCGAAGGCGCCTTCATCGCCACGTCCGGCGCGGTTCTTGCTATCGCTGCCGCCCTCCTCATGTCGATCATCCGGGCACGGGAGGCCCGCAATGTCACCACATACGGTTCGGCGCGATGGGCCGAGGATAGGGAAATCCATGCGGCCGGATTGCTCGGCCCGGATGGCGTCGTGTTGGGGCGGCACAGCAAGGATTATTTGCGTCATGACGGCCCCGAGCATGTGCTGCTTTGCGCCCACCCGATCCGGCAAGGGCGTGGGCCTCGTCGTGCCGACGCTGCTGACCTGGCCGGAAAGCTGCATTGTCCATGACATCAAGGGCGAGAACTTGAATCTGACTGCAGGTTTCCGGTCCTGTCATGGCCGTGCCCTGCTGTTCGATCCGACCAACGTGCATTCGGCAGCTTACAACCCGCTTCTGGAAGTGCGGCAGGGTGAATGGGAGGTACGCGATGTGCAGAACATCGCGGACATTCTCGTTGATCCCGAAGGCAGTCTCGACAAACGTAACCACTGGGAAAAGACCAGCCACAGCCTGCTTGTCGGCGCGATCCTGCATGTTCTCGATGCCGAGAAGCAAAAGACACTGGCGGGCGTCGCCAATTTCCTGTCCGATCCGCGCCGTCCCGTCGAGGCGACCTTGCGCGCGATGATGGACACGCCGCATCTGGGCGAAGCCGGGGTGGCATCCCGTCATTGCCTCGTCTGCGCGGGAGCTTTTGAACAAATCAGAGAACGAACGCTCCGGCGTGCTTTCGACCGCCATGTCGTTTCTCGGTCTTTACCGAGATCCGGTTGTGGCCCGCGTGACGGCGCGCTGCGATTGGCGCATCGCCGATTTGGTCGGTGCAAAAGAACCCTTCAGCCTCTATCTCGTCGTACCGTCCTCGCACATCAACCGCACCAAACCGCTGATCCACCTCATCCTCAATCAGGTCGGGCGGCGGCTGACCGAGGAGCTGGAAACCTCCGGCAAGCGCCATCGCCTGCTGTTGACGCTGGACGAGTTCCCCGCGCTCGGGCGGTTGGACTTCTTTGAATCGGCGCTCGCCTTCATGGCCGGTTATGGCCTGAAAGCGTTCCTGATCGCGCAGTCGCTCAACCAGATCGAGCGTGCCTATGGACAGAACAACGCCATTCTCGACAACTGCCATGTGCGTGTCGCCTTTGCTGCCAATGATGAACGCACCGCCAAACGGATCAGTGATGCGCTCGGCACGGCCACGGAAATGCGCGATTCCACCAACTATGCGGGGCCATCGCCTCGCGCCACGGCTGGGGCATCTCATGGTGTCGCGGCAGGAAACGGCGCGGCCACTCCTGACGCCCGACGAGATCGTCATGGTGGCGGGCGTGCCGCCGATCCGCGCGGCTAAGGCGCGCTATTATGCCGATACGCGGTTTCAGGAACGGGTGTTGCCGCCGCCCGATCTAAAAAAGCAGTCGGTGAAGATGGCAACATCGGCACCAGACCACTGGACGAGCCGTGTCGTTGCGCCCGCGGCTGGCCACGGACCCGCGTCGAACACGTCCGACGACGATCCTGCCAATGCCGGTATCCGTTGCGAGCCGGAGCTTCCCGAACATGAGAAAATCATCCCGCCACCACCGCCGGCATCGCAGGAGTTCGACTTTCTCGATGATGAGCCCGACGTCGATGCCGCCAAGGCCCGCGTCATGCGCCAACGTATGCGCATGGTCGCGCGGCAGGCATCTCTCGACCCGTAAGCGTCTCGCCACTGGCGACAGATTTCTGAAGGAATTGTCGCGCGATATCGCTGCTGATGAATGCTCAAAAGGGGGGAAGTTCAAATTCCAATTGAAGAGATCAAGATTTTATTCCGAAATTTTATACCCACCCAGATAACTCTTTACGAACAATGTGTTCAATGACATTCATTCCAATATCGCTGTCGTTCAAACATGGGATGTGGGTAAATTTTTCTCCGCCATGACCCAGAAAAATTTCGTTCGCTTCCACACCCATTTCTTCGAGTGTCTCGAGGCAATCCGAAACAAAGCCTGGGTTTATCACTGCGATCTCCCTCGTTCCATTTTTAGCCAATGACTTTATGGTTTTGTCAGTGTATGGCTGGAGCCATTCTTCCGGACCAAATCTCGATTGAAATGTCACCATCATGCGATCTTTATCCCAGCCAAGACGCTCCCTGAGCAATCTGGATGTTTTGTAACATTGGCAGTGATATGGGTCTCCCTTCTTGAAATACGACATTGGTATTCCGTGATAGGACGTCAACAGCACTTCCGGTTCCCAATCCAGCGCCGCAAAATGACTTTCAATGGAAGTTGCAAGAGCCTCGATATAGACCTGATCATCGTGATATCTGGGCACTGTTCGGATTGCGGGCTGCCATCGGAGCTCGGTTAGAGCTCTGAAACTTTCGTCATTGACCGTTGCTGTCGTTGCGGCTGCGTATTGCGGATAAAGTGGGTAGAGAAGGATTCTTTCGCATCCGGATTTCTGCAGTTCAGATATCTTTTCGCGTATCGAGGGCTTGCCATATCGCATCGCCCACTCAACGCGCAGCGATGGAACGTCAGACAGTCTTCTGCTCAAATCCAGGGCCTGGTTTCGCGTGTACGTCCGCAAAAAACTTTCGTTCTCTTCCTTGTTCCAAATGGTCTCGTAGGCCTTCCCAACCTTTTTCGGCCTCGTATTTAGCACGATGCCGTACAATATCGGGTACCAGAGCCAGCGAGGCCATTCGATGACGCGCCGATCCGTCAGAAATTCTGCCAGATATCGACGCAGCGAAGCAGGATCTGTTGAGTCGGGTGTACCCAGATTGATAAGAAGGACACCGATCTTTCCAAATTCCACATCCGGATGATCGGCGGGGGCATTCTCGATCACAGGCGACGATGCATCATTCATCAATTTACTCATTAAATAGCTATGATTGGTTGCAGGCAGATTTTCATTCACCAATCGGCTGCCTTGCTGCAGCTAGAAGGATTGTCTCGCAGTCTGACTGAAGCCGTCTTCCGTTTGATTTGGCTTCAAGCAGCGGAATTTTCGGAGTGCGTTCCCAAATTTCATCTGGTCTTTGTCTGTTCAACTTGTCTTGTTACGAGCGAGGGCAACAAGCGGATCAGAAATTTCCAGGAATTTTGGCGAACGATTAGGGTAACAGGCCCCGGTTGTCCCCATCATAGAGTTTGGAAAATGACGCGCTGCGAGCGTACGCAATTTGATCCGCTGGATTGTTTCGGGCGTAAGTGAACCAGGTATCCAACGACTGCAGCCCTGCCGCCTCTGACGCTTGGTATCGAGAACCTAAAAATATTTGCACGAGGTATTCCCTGTGACACAAGCTTTTCTGCTCTATGGGCTTACGACCGTCATCTTTCTGGTTCTGGACTTCGTTGGAATCCAGTTCCTGATTCGCCCCGTTTTCGAGCGCAATGTCGGCCATCTGCTTGCCGAACCGTTGCGGCTTGGTCCGGCAGCTCTGTTCTATCTCGGGTATGTCGCCGGGCTTGTGTGGCTGGTTTCCTGGCCGGCCCTGAAAGGGAACGATCCTGTGCACGCGCTGATCGGGGGACTGATAGTCGGGCTTATGTGCTATGGCACCTACGAGATGACCAACTACGCCACGCTTGCTGATTGGTCCTGGGAGCAGGTGATTGTTGACGGTCTTTGGGGAACGCTACTGACCGGATTTTCTGCCTGGGCGGGGGTTATTGCTCTGTCGGGCCGCTTCAACTGAATGGTTAAAGCATGTCTCCTGAAAGAGGACACCGCTTTCGCGACAAAGACATGCGTGAAAACAAAGAGTTAAAGCGTTGTTGGCGAATCTGAAAGATCGCGGCACGCTTTAGCGCAACCGTCGTATCAGGCGAAGCGAGAGCGTATAGGGCAAAGCCCTTAGCAGCTTCACAGCCCATGTGAAGCGGCCTGGAAAATGGATCTCGAACCCTCGCCCTTGCATGCCGCGCAGCACCGCTTTGGCCGCCTGATCCGGGGTAATGATCGCCGGCATTGAGAAATCGTTTCTCGCCGTCAATCTTGTCTCAACGAAACCCGGGCAAACCAGCCGTACATCTACGTTGGGCGCCAGTTCTATTGCGAGTGTCTCGGCGAGATTGTTGACTGCTGCCTTTGTTGCGGAATAGGGCTGCCCCTTCGGCAGCCCTATATAGCCCGCTACTGATCCGAACATAACCAATTGGCCGCCATTGCGCAGTAGAGGCGGACACAAGCGTGCAACCTCGATCATGCCCAATATGTTTACCCGCACCATTGCCTCGGCCTTTGCCGGATCAATATCAGCAACCCGGCCGGGATCATAAAGCGCTGCCGTGCAGATAACTGCATCCAGAGGCGTGTCTTCGAGCAATATCGTACTTACAGCGTCCGCCAGCGTTTCGGGTCGTGCCAGATCGAGCGGCAGAACCTGACAGCCGCCGCAATCTTTTGCCAGTGCCATCAAGGCCGCCTCATTACGGGCTGAAAGGATCAAGCGTGCGCCATATCCAGTGAATGTACGGGCCAGCGCCTCGCCGATTCCCGCGCTGGCGCCGATGATCCAGATGCGGTGGTTCTTGTAATCCATAAGTCAGATCCGGAATATCGGCTGAAAAAGCCGTGGGATCATCGCGTGAAAGCGCAGAGGCGCATCCGTAGCAGCCAGGCAAATGCAAGGTAAGCCGGGGCCGGCCACCGGCTGATGATCAATCTGTTCATGCGCTGTTTCGACGTCACCGCGATAAAAACTGCCCTCGCTGTCGGAAAAGCTCCCTTGCAGCACCAGTGTCAGCTCTTGTCCACGATGCCCGTGTTCGGGAACTGCCTTGCCGGGCGGAATATAGAGCAACCGCAAGGATCCTTCGCGATCGGCAGATAAGATCTGCTGACGGATGCCGCCGCCCAGCATGCGCCAGCGTGGAGGCTTTCCACCCAGTTCCTGCATGACTGGCGCCGGGAATATTCCCGAGGCGCGCAGAGGAGGCGAGGGTGGCGGTGTATCCAGTGCAGCCATCATTCGCTGGCGTGCATCATGACGCAAGGCTACGCCTTGTTCCTTATGCAAAAGCACACCACCAATCATGTCGCCTGCTTCATGGCTCGCTCGGCACTGGTCGCAAAGCGACAGATGTGTGGCGACAACAACAGCAAAGACGTGCGGCAACGTGCCGGCGCTATATGCATCAAGGATATGATCGGGGATATGATGTCGGATCTCGGTCATGGTGCTATACTCTTCAGCTCATGCCTGAGGCGTTCAAGGCCAAGGCGGATGCGGGATTTGATGGTGCCAAGTGGCAACCCCGTCATTTCACTTATGCGGCTGTGGGGGATGTCGTCAAAATAGGCGGCGCGCAAAGCCTCTGCCTGCTCTGGAGCAAGACGGGAAAGAGCTTCGTTCAGATGATGCGCTTCCTGTTGCAGGCCAAGAACCTGCGTGGCGTCAGGTTCATCGCTCTCGATCTCGGGTATTTCATCGGGCTGGACAAGCGGGCGACGCCGGGCCATGTCGATGCGCCGGTTCCTGGCGATGCCATAGATCCATCCGGCGGCGTCTGCCCGGTGCGGATCAAACTGCCCGGCCTTGTGCCAGACTGCCAGCATCACATCCTGCACCACATCCTCAACCGTTCCATCGCGCAGCCCGCTGCGCAGCATCATTGATTTGAGGCGAGGTGCAAAATGATCAAATAGCCGCCCGAAAGCCTGACGGTCGCGATTGTCACGAACCGCAATCAGATCACCACTCAGGTGGGAAAGATCCTCCATTGGTTGTTTGATCCGCCCTCCTGAAATGCGCAACACTTCCATCGACTGATGCCAAGGCCATTGGTCTGAAAAATTCATGGGACCGTAATCCGACAGGCGCAAATGCAATCTTCATGCTGCGCCATACGGTCGACGGAGTATTTCAGATCAATTTTGATCCGAAAACTGGTTCTGCGCGTAATGTTATCAGATCAGAAACAGAGGGCCAAATGCCTTTTAATGTTGAAAAAATCTTGCCGCAGCGCATCGCTGTCGTAGGGGGAGGCATTTCGGGCCTGGCCTGTGCATGGCTGTTGTCACGCCATCATCAGGTGACGCTGTATGAGCAGGAACACCGATTGGGCGGCCATGCGCGCACCGTTCTTGCCGGCAAGCGGGGCGATCAGCCGGTAGATACTGGCTTCATTGTATTCAACCATGTGAATTATCCTCATCTCACGGCAATGTTTCGTGATCTCGATGTGCCGCTGTCCAGAAGCGACATGAGTTTCGCAGTATCGCTGGGTGGGGGGCGGCTTGAGTATGCGCTGCGTTCAGGCAATGCGCTCTATGGCCAGCGGCGCAACATTTTTGATCCACGATTCCATCTGATGATCCGGGATATCCTTCGTTTCAATGCCGGGGCCGAAGCGCAGGTCGCGGCGACACCCGGATTGACCCTTGAGGCGCTGATCGAGCAGATGGGTTTGGGTGCCTGGTTCCGTGACTATTACCTTTATCCATTTTGCGGAGCGATCTGGTCCACGCCGGATCATAATATCGGCACGTTCCCGGCCGGTGCGCTGGTCCGGTTCATGCGCAACCACGGTCTTTTGTCGCGTGGCGAGCATCATCAGTGGTGGACAGTGGACGGAGGCTCAACAGGCTATGTCGAGCGATTGACCGCGGCACTGCAAAGCTCAAGCGTTGATTTGCGGCCCGGCACACCTGTGCGTTCGGTCGTGCGATCCGGCAGTCGCTTGATGCTGCGCGGAAGTGGTTCAGAAATTCAGGAATTTGATCACGTCATTCTTGCAACTCATCCTGATCAGTCACTGGAGATATTGACGGACGCCGACGAGGCCGAACGCGCAGCCCTGTCCATGATTCGCTTCCAGCCTAACCATGCGATATTGCATGCCGACCCATCCGTGATGCCCCAGCGTCGCCGTTGCTGGAGTTCCTGGGTCAGCCGCAGCGATGCTGCCTCGTCAGCGGTCAGTGTCACCTACTGGATGAACAGGTTGCAAAACATTCCAGAGGATGACCCGCAGTTTGTCACGCTCAACGAGAATGCCGGGATTGACCGGCGGCTGATCTATGATCAGGTGACATTCCGCCATCCGGTTTTTGATCTGGCGGCGCTGGATGCACAGGCGCGGATTGCTGCAATGCAGGGCAGCCGCAACACATGGTTTGCCGGCGCGTGGCTTCGCAATGGTTTTCATGAAGACGGCTTTGCCAGCGCCATGCGCATCGCGCGCCAGATGCTGCCTGTTTCGGTGCAGCCATGACACTTGCCGCCCGCCTTGAGGCAGGGGATGTGCTGGCTATGGCGGCATGGGTCACTCATGCCCGACGCGGTGGATTGCGCCATACATTCCGCACCCATGCAGACCATGTGCTACTGGCGCCTGAACACGTTCATCCGCCAAGGTTAATGGGACATAACAGGTTCGGCCTGATCGCCTTTCATGACGCCGATCACGGTGGACCACGTAGGGCGGGTACAGGCGCGCAGTGGGCCTGGCAACATTTCAATAGGGCTGGGATTGACCGTGGACCAGGGTTGGTGCTGGCCTTGCTGACGCAGCCACGGTTTCTGGGCTACTGGTTCAACCCGGTCAGTTTCTGGATGCTTATCGAAGGCAATGCACTGATCGCTGTGATTGCCGAGGTCAACAACACTTTCGGCCAGCGTCACAGTTACCTGCTGGTCCGGCCGGAATTTGCTCCAATCACCGCCCGAACGGAACTGACCGCTCGCAAGGTTTTTCATGTCTCGCCGTTTCAAGAGGTGGCGGGCGAATATCATTTCAGGTTCGCTCTGCGCCCCGACCACATCGCTATTCGCATCGCCCAGGAGGATGGAAGCGCTGGTATTGATACCTCTATGGCGGGGCCGCTGTCCCCGCTTACCACAGGCAGGATCCTTGCAGCCACGCTTCGCCGCCCCGGAGGCGCACTGCGTGTGATTGCGCAAATCTATTGGCACGCGTTACGGCTGATGCTGAAAGGCGCAGCCTTTAGCCGCCCTCCCAGCCCTCCCGATCAGGAAATCAGTTGATGAACCCTGCAACATACTCTCTCAGGTCCCGCTTCTTGTCAGCCCTGGAAAGCATCACTGACGGCATTCTCACCCTGACCACGCCGGAAGGCACATGCCATCGCTTTGGCAGCAGCGGTCCTGAAGCCGATTTGCAGATACGCGACTGGCGACTGCTGTCCCGCCTGGCGCTGCGCGGTGATGTCGGATTGGGGGAAGGCTGGATCGCCGGTGACTGGCATAGCGAGACATTGGAAGCCACACTATCGCTTGCTCTGCGCAACGTGAGCCTTCGTGCTGGGTGGAGTGATCCAGGACGGTTTCATGCTGTGCGGATGCGACTGGTTGACCGATTGGTGCGGCTGAACAGCTTGCGCGGATCGTGGCGTAATATTCGCGCGCACTACGATGTAGGCAACGAGTTCTACCAGCAATGGCTCGACCCCGGCATGACCTATTCTTCGGCGCTGTTTGAAGAAGGCGATGATCTGTCTCGCGCCCAAGCCCGAAAGAACGGGCGTGTCCTGTCCCGTTTGGCGGCTGGCGAAAGCCTGCTTGAGATCGGCTGCGGCTGGGGCGGCTTTGCCGAAGCCGCAGCCGAGCGCGGCCACGACGTAACAGCCATCACTCTTTCACACTCACAAAAGGGTTATGCCGACGCAAGGCTTGATGGTCGCGCCGAGATCCGGCTTCAGGATTATCGGGAGGTGACCGGCCGCTATGATAATATCGTGTCGATCGAGATGATCGAAGCGGTAGGCGAACGCTACTGGCCCACCTATTTCGCCACCCTCAAAGCGCGCCTGGCACCTGGGGGGCGCGTGGTCTTGCAAGCAATCACCGTGCCGGATGGTGAGTTTTCAGTCTATCGTGGCCGGTCAGATTTTATCCGCCAGCATGTCTTCCCTGGCGGTATGCTGCCCTGTTCGGCTATCATCGCCCATGAGGCGACAAAGGCTGGCCTGCGCGTGCGCGACACCCACGCCTTTGGGCAGGACTACGCCCGCACATGCAGGATCTGGTGCGAGACGATGATGCAACGACGCTCACGCATCCTGCGGCTTGGTTTTGATGAGACTTTTCTGCGCGGCTGGCAGTTTTATCTGGAAGGTTGTGCGGCAGCGTTTGTTACCGCGCGCTGCGATGTGGTTCAGGTAACGCTGGCTCATACCGATGAGGTGGGTTGAATGACCGCGCCCGGTATCCTTTGGTTGGCACGCGACTTCCGTCTGCATGACAACCCGGCGCTTCTGGCCGCGATTGCCGATGGACCGCTGTTGACGGTGTTTTTTATCGACCGGCTGACCATGGCTCAGGGTGCAGCCAGTCGCTGGCGGCTGGCGCGGGCCCTGAGGGCTTTTGATATCTCGTTGCGAGTTCGCACCGGCAGCAAGGGCATCACTGTGCTTCGCGGCGAGCCGGATGAAATCCTGCCGGGCCTGATGGCGCGGCTCGGCGCACGCCGTTTGCACCAGATTGACTGGCCTGTCGGAGAAATGCGGGCCTTGCAGAAGCGCGTCCACGAGGCGCTGCAGCCACAGGATGCTGTGCTGGTTTTGCATCAGGGGCATCTGCTGGCTGATCCCGGCTCGATCCGCACGGGTAATGATGACGTATATCGGGTTTATACACCTTTCGCACGCACGCTCCGGCGGCGCGGCCCCGACCTGCCTTCCCCCGATGCGCCGCGACGCATCACGGCCTACAACCAGCCGTTTGATGGGGTTGATCTCAACACGCTTGATCTGGCCCCGGACCTGCGCCGAGGTCGAGCGGCACTGGAACGTTTTGCCTTGCCGGTGGGGGAGGATGCCGCCGTTGCCCGGCTGGACGACTTTCTGGATCGTGCCTGTGATTATCCGACCCGGCGTGACCGTCCGGATCTGGAAGCAGGCTCGGATCTGTCCGAACATCTGGCGCTGGGTGAAATCAGTCCTCGGACGCTCTGGTCAAAGGCGATGCTGCGATCTGAAATCGCGCCTGAACATGCCTCCGGCATCGACAAGTTCCTATCGGAAGTGATCTGGCGCGAGTTTTTCTGGCATCTTCTCGTTGATTTCCCTGACATGCCGGCGGCTTGCTGGCGCGCAGAATGGGAACGCTTTCCATGGCGCATGGACAGCGGAAGCCTGATCAGCTGGCAGCGCGGGCAAACCGGGGTCGCCCTCGTCGATGCAGGATTGCGCCAGATGTGGTTGACGGGACGGATGCACAACCGTGTGCGCATGGTGGTGGCAAGCTGGCTGACCAAGCATCTCCTGGTCGACTGGCGTGCAGGGCTCGCGCATTTTGCCGATTGCCTTACCGACTGGGATCCTGCAGCCAACGCAATGAACTGGCAATGGGTAGCTGGATGTGGCCCGGACGCTGCCCCTTACTTCCGCATCTTCAACCCTGTAAAACAGGCAGAGCAATATGATCCTCGGGGCGAGTATCGTCGGCGGTGGCTTGCCGGGTTCGACAATTGCTGCGGTCACGAAGCTGCTTTATGGAAGGAAAGCATACCCCGCTCATGGAGCGCAGACCACTGGCATGCCGGCCCGCCTTCCATGCTGGCTGAAGGGCGTGAAGCTGCATTGGCAGCCCTGGCGCATTTCCGCGCTGAATGTTTGGAGAATTGAGATGAATGACCGAGTGGCAAGGATCATCCTTCTGCTTCTGGCGGTGGCGTTTGCAATATCACCCTTCTTTTCCAACGGCTTTGGCGGTTTTTACCGCGAGAGCTTTCCTGTACAAGTCGATCGCTGGCCAGCACAGCCAGTCGGATCGGCCTTCTCCATCTGGGGCGTGATCTATTTGGGGCTGATACTTGCTGCAACATGGGCGTTGTGGCGACCGGCAACGATGCCGGCATGGGAACGCGCTATCTGGCCGCTTGGCGTCAGCCTTCTGATCGGCGTGTTCTGGGTTGAGACTGCCATGCGATCTCCACTGCTTGCAACAATAATGATCCTGGTAATGACGACAGCGGCAATTATTGCAATGCTTCATACGGACTCAAACTGGCGGGAATGGGGACCTTTGGGCCTTTATGCTGGCTGGCTCACCGCCGCATCAGGTGTTGCGGTATCTGTCGTCGCGACCGGCTACGGAATATTATCACCGCAGGTGGCCGCGATTGCGCTGATTGCTTGTGTCCTGGTCGTGGCAATAGCCCTCTCCGCGGCTCGTGCGCACATCTGGACCTTCCGTGCCGGAGTCATCTGGGCGCTTTTCGGCGTGATTATAGCCAATATTGCTGCTGGCGACTGGTTGATCGTCACGATTTGCAGCGCCGGTATCGTGGTTCTTGGCTTCTTCGACCGCTTCATCAAAACATCAAGACATCGGTAAATTGCAGGCCGGGCAATCCTGGCCATCTGGCCAGGATTGCTATGTGAATTGCACATGTCGGTGCGCTAGGTCACATTATTTTGCGGGCGGCATTATAACCTTGTCGATGACATGGATCACACCATTCGAGACCGCAATATCCGCTTTCGTTATATTGGCGTCATTGACCTTGGCACCACCATCGAGCGTGAAGGTCACGTTGGCACTCTGAACGGTGGCGGCCATCATGCCTTCGGTCAGATCAGCGGACATGACTGCTCCTGGAACCACGTGATAGGTCAGGATCGAAACCAGCTGATCCTTGTTCTCGGGCTTCAGAAGCGTATCCACCGTGCCTGCTGGCAGTGCAGCAAAAGCTGCATCGTTAGGAGCGAAGACGGTGAACGGCCCTTCGCCCTTGAGCGCATCCACTAACCCTGCGGCTTGAACCGCAGCAACCAGCGTCGTGAAATCACCAGCAGCAACAGCAGTATCTACAATGTCCTGCTTGGCGTCTTGCGCCATCGCAGCACCTGCCAGCATAGCTGTCGCCGCCGTAGTCATCAAAAACTTGCGCAGCATCCCAGTTCTCCCATGTTAGATGGTGTCGGTTTGGTAAAGAGCCGATTTATTGTCTCTACGGTCTGACTACGCAGATTGCGGTGTTCTGGATCAAATTTACTGTCAGGAAAATTCCCAGCCGACGCTTATTGAAGATTATGTGACGTCATAAAAGCATCGGATCAGGCTAGGTCGGTTGTTTTGGCCGACTTGGCCGTGGTGAGCGACGGGGCCGGT
Source organism: Rhizobium sp. TRM96647 (assembly GCF_025780115.1). Taxonomy (NCBI): domain Bacteria; kingdom Pseudomonadati; phylum Pseudomonadota; class Alphaproteobacteria; order Hyphomicrobiales; family Rhizobiaceae; genus Rhizobium; species Rhizobium sp. TRM96647. The sequence continues at coordinate 8,774 of NZ_JAOXHF010000022.1, read as the reverse complement.
CATTGAGCGGGGTGGCAGATCCTGTCGTGAGCTGAAGGTATCGGAGTATTCTGTAAGCGTCATCCAACCTCACCGCGAGTGAGGCCGGTGCAGATTTTAGTTGGCTCACCAAGACGCTACGGTTGCTCATTGTATACGCGTTGTTGCTTTACTGGTCATTCCCCTGCTTTGTCCCAGTGTCGACATAGCTCTGGTCAATGTAGTTTATTGTCAAGCTGTCAAGCTTACCTCCCCTCCGATTTACCGCCTATTGCCGCCGATGACCGCATGCGCGTAAACAACTGTTGAAACGCGTCAAAATCAGGTTCTTTTAATCGACCCCGATCCGGGGTCTGGCTTTCGCGCGCCCCGTCATGAACGGAACCGCTATGACCGCATTACATCAGAATCCGGAAACGATTGCCCGTGGCGCGCGGATGCTTCGCACCGGGCTTGGGGCCTCCATCGCCCGGTTTCTGGAAGATCCCGGTGTGGTCGAGGTGATGCTGAACCCGGATGGCCGCATATGGGTGGATCGGCTGTCCGAAAGGTTGGCCGATACGGGTGAGAGGCTGTCCGCGGCCGATGGCGAACGCATCGTCCGGCTCGTCGCCCACAATGTCGGCGCCGAGGTTCATGCTCGCAACCCGCCTGTGTCGGCTGAGCTTCCCGAAACCGGCGAACGGTTCGAGGGACTATTGCCGCCAGTTGTCGCCGCACCTGCTTTTGCCGTCCGCAAGCCCGCCGTCGCGGTGTTTACGCTCGACGACTATGTGAACGCCGGGATCATGACCAGCCCTCAGGCCGAAGTGTTGCGCCTGAACGTCGCCACGCGGGCCAATATCCTCGTTGCGGGCGGCACCTCCACTGGCAAGACCACGCTGACCAACGCGCTGCTGGCAGAAGTCGCCAAGACTTCGGATCGCGTCGTGATCATTGAAGACACGCGCGAACTGCAATGCGCCGCGCCCAATCTGGTCGCGATGCGCACCAAGGATGGCGTGGCGCCGCTCTCCGACCTGGTGCGTTCGTCGTTACGCCTGCGCCCGGATCGTATCCCGGTCGGCGAGGTGCGCGAGTCCGAAGCCCTCGATCTGCTCAAGGCATGGGGCACCGGCCATCCGGGCGGAATCGGCACCATCCATGCCGGTTCCGGCATTGGCGCGCTGCGACGCCTCGAACAGCTCATCCAGGAAGCCGTCATCACCGTCCCGCGCGCCCTGATCGCCGAAACCATCGACCTTGTCGCCGTTCTTGCCGGACGTGGATCGTCCCGCCGACTGGTCGAACTCGTCCGCGTCGATGGGTTGGGTCCGGACGGTGACTACGCCATCACGCATCCCATTACTTTGGCAACCACCCGAAAGGAAACACCTCCGGGCCGGTAAAAGTGCGAAACGTTGCAAACGCCGCACCTCACGTTAAGAAGCTGGCCAATCTCGTCCGCTTTGGTCAGCGTATGTGCCCTCATGCGATCTCGAGGATGCAGCAAGTCGCGTCGATAGCTCTCTGGCATAATTAGGGCCCCCAGCCCAGCCGCGCGCGTATCCGGTGCCCATGATGACGACGGCAGTCGCCAGCCGTTATTCCAGACAATCTCTTTCGGCGAGCAGGCTCCGGATGGCTTCGATTGCGTCGCCCTTGTGGAGCGCGAGAACTTCCGCGGCTTCATCTCTCTGCGGCGCCTCTCTCTTGGCTTCGGCGGTCATTGTAGCGGCAGCTCTATCTGCGCCTTCTTGCGCTCCAGCACGTATAGTGGGCGAGGGGCCTCAATCTGCTTCTGCGCCTCGGCCTAGGCGGTTGCGGAAGGAATCCCGCGGCAATTGACGGTGCGAAATCGCTGTTCTTCCCCGCTATCAGCGCAAACGCTACCCTCACGGGTAACGATGGCGGCAGTGAAGTTGCCAGTGCAGCGTTTGTATGGCACCTCGTTTACATGCCAAATGTGCGAACGAGAGAAGGATTGAGACGGTGGGAGACGAAGTTTGGGGGACGTTAGTCAAAGAATTCTCTGATGTTCCAGACGCGTCGGCCATAACTCGCATCAGTGTGCGCCTTGTGATCGCTGCTGTACTCGGCGGGGTTCTCGGGTTCGAACGCGAGAGCAAGGGCAGAAGTGCTGGCTTGCGAACTCACATGTTGGTTGCTGTGGGTGCTGCACTTTTCGTTTTAGGTCCACTGCAGAGCGGCATGCAGATCGGCGATCTGTCACGGGTACTGCAGGGTGTCGTCCAAGGAATAGGCTTCCTCGGCGCGGGTGCTATCATAATCCGCTCGGCGCAGCGCGAGGTAGAAGGGCTCACCACAGCGGCCAGTATCTGGGCGACAGCCGCGATCGGCGTAATGGCCGGCCTCGGAATGGAGGTAACTGCCGTCTTATCGACCGCGATCGTCTTGGTCATTCTCGCAGCGGTGCCTCACATCTTGCCCACGCCTTCCGAGACGGACTCAAAGTCTAGTGGAGAGGATTGACCGTAGGAAGATAGCGAAGATATTTCGGCTTCAACTTAATCGATAGCAGGTAGCGCGAAAAGGCTGAAAAGCGTCTTGTTACGTCGTAGAGTTCATCGTTGCCATTGCCGGCAAGCAGACCATAACTCCAGAGCGCGCACGTTGGCAGTGCGCCAGAAATGGACCATCGCCCTATAACCCCAAGGCAAGCGCGCCGAGATGCTGGCGGACCCATTTCGCCTCTTCTGAAGCGGTGCGGCGGAAGTGCCGTTTGAAGTCGCGGCTGAACTGAGCGGGGCTGACATAGCCAACTGAGTGAGCGCTACGCCAGCGGTTCGGGCCTCGAGTTGGCCATCCATCGCGGGCAAACCGATGTGCGCAGTTTACTGCTTTGTTGCTGTCAATGTTGCAGGGGTAGCTTTCGGAACGGCCCACCGCGCCTGGTCAACGCTTTCGCTGAGGGCCGCCCGCTTCGGATACTACCGCCGATGAATGCCCAGGTCGGCGGTTAGGTCGGTACCCACGTCTTCCTGCTGTCTGGAAGCCAAGTCGGCCGCACCTCTGAAAAATATCTCTCCTGTCTAGGAACAAAGCCGTCCCCCGAGAATTCAAGTGTTGGTTTCTGGAGGAGAGCCGGGATGGGGGACGTCATAACCGTCGGATTGCATTCGACATGGGGCGTGCCCGTGTGCATCGACACGCCACAAAGACTGATCAAGGTTGTGAGATGCCCAGAAGAGGCACTAAACGCGCTCACCCATTCCTGGCCCGATGGAGTGCGCAGCGAGACCTACTTTGCTGCCAAACGGGCCTGCATCGCGGCGCTGTGCGGCAATGGCTCTCCTCATGCGGCTCGCGACAAATTCTTGTCGGCGTGCCGGGAAGCTCACATAAACTGCAGAGAAGCCCCATCGCTTCACTAGGATAGCCAAGCAGAGCGCCATGACGCGCTCGCGTTTCAGAAGCGAACATTCCCGCCAGAACTGATCGTCATGGATCGCACGACGGAGCTGTGGTCGAAGAAAAAGGCGGCAGCGGAAACTCCGCTTCTTCCCTAACCGCGACGCTGTCAGAAAAACGAGGCCCGCTGCTAAGAGAGCGAGCCTTCCTGATGGGACGCACCATACTTGGGAGGAGGATCGCGGTGCTGATGCCAAGCTACGCGAACACGGCGTGTTCTTGGCCATGCGCCGATTGTAGTCAGGCGATCCGTCACCAAACCTCTCCGCGCTCGCCGAGGCCGACCTTCGCCTGATCGACGCGCCTGCGAGCCTCGGCGATTGCTTCCCTATTGCCTTTCGCATCCTTGGCAGCACGCCGAGCCGCCATCAATTCCTTCACCAGCCTAAACCGCTCGTCATCGCCGAGTTCGGAATTGCTCTTGCGCCAAAGCCGACCTCGGACGATGAAATATCGTCCATCCGGCATTGCGGGATGCACTGGTTCTTTGAACGTTTCGCTGCCATGCCCCAGGAACTTTCAGGCGTTCCTTTGGTTTCACATCCGAGGTCGCGGCGTGCCAATCGGGCGCGACGGAGACGGTAAACGCAGCGGTTTTCCCGATTTCTCGCTGCGGGCAACGAAATGCCAGGCGAGTACCTTTACCCGTCCGCCGCGATCCTCACCCTCGAAAAGGGTGCCGATGATTGCTTCGGATCCGCTTTTGCTGTTTGAAGTCCATCTGCGGAACATTATTCCCAACGGTTCGTTAGCCGGGTCCCAGCCAAGTAAACGGAGAGGCACTCATGGTCACCATGGTAGGTCACGAAGGCAATATCGAAAAGCTCGTGAAGGATCTATTGTATCTGGAGCACGATGCGATCGCGGCATACGACTCATGCATCGAGCGGCTGGATGACAAGACGCTCAGCGCGAAGATCGCTGAATTCAAGCAGGACCACCTGCAGCATGTCGTGATTCTGAACGAGATGGCACGCGAACTCAGTATCGAAGCGCCGACGGAAGGCGACATGAAGCAGATGCTGACAACTGGCAAGATCGCGCTTGCCGATCTAATGGGCGATGCCGCGATCCTGAAGGCGATGAAGACCAACGAGGACGACACCGTCACGGCGTACGAGCGCGCGTCCCGTCATGAAGACGCGATCCCTCAGTCGAAGGCTTTCTTCATGAAGGCTCACGAAGACGAGCTGCGCCATCGTTCGTGGATGGAGACGACGGCGAAGGCGATGTGACCTTAAAAATGCCGATGACAATCGTCATTTGAGGATCACCACCCACATTGCCGACGGCCTGCAGCATCATGAAGATGCGCGTTTGTTGTCGCGGGTGACGAGGGCGCTCCCCATGAGGGGTTGAGCGCCCTCTGAACGCTTTCCCACCCCTCGGCTCCGGTCGTCGTCTCCGGATCGTTATTTCCGACGATAAGATGTTTCATCCCGTTCAGCTTTCCAAGCAAGTCGGCACAATCTCCGACATGAAATCGCCGAGATGCCAGACTTCGTCATCCTGCCCGACGACGGCATTCCAGTCCTTGATGAGTGCAACATCATGCGATGCCATGTCGGGAAATGGACGACGATCGATGCGCAGGACGCGAGTGTCTCCGAAATGCGTGTCCCCGGTAAAGAAGTTCGACACGTGCTAACCGACGTGGCGGGCCGCGACGTAGCCGCACTCACTCGCCGCGGTAGTCAGGACCGTGCCCCATACCAGATCAACGATCGTCAGCAGAACCGGCCAACCCTTCAGAATCGACAGGTTGGTCATGTCGTTGGTGCCATAAGCCGCAAGGCCGAGAGCCACGCCGTAATCAACGACCATCCACAACGATCCCGCTTCAGAGCGGCGGTGCAAAAGTCGAGCGTTTTGGCACGCCGAACAATGGCTGGCTGAAGCGCTTGCTTGCCTGCAAGCCACGCATGGTCGCCGCGATTGCGCTGGCAAACAAGATGGCGCGTGGCCTCTGGGCCATGATGACGATTTACTGGAATCCGGCGGCGACGATGGCATAGCGTATCGCGCTTGCCATTGCGTCCCGGTACGTTGGGGGTGTGAGGAGGTCACTGGACAGTAAGGGCAAAGGATCGACCAGATCCGGGTTAGAAAACGCAGTATTTTTGCAGGAGCCAATGAGCTCGATCTGTTGATATGCCTCTAATCCGCGCATCGCCATACCGGCCCGCGGTCCTATCATCGTCGCATCGAAAGGCCTGATACACGACCGCACCTGATCACACACCCAAGCCGGTCAAAAACTACTTGCACCTACGGGGCATCCATACATGACATTGATTGAGCAGAGAATGTTTCCCGTGACGGAGCTAAATTAGCCCTAGCCGGCTGGCTTTAGCGACCGCTTGTATGCGCGAAAACGTGTTCAACTTGTACATCGCAGATTTCAAATAGCCGTTGATTGTATAGGGACTGAGGCCGAGGATAATTGCAATCTCGTCGCTACTTTTGCCCTCTGCCGACCAGCCAAGACACTCAAGCTCCCGCCCCCCTAGATCATATAGATCGCAGTCATTTTGGGGCGCGACACGGTCCAGCGCGGACGCGGTCTCAATGATGAGCGTCGCCGCTCGGGCCTCATCTACAAGACCTTGTTTGCCAGAGATCATGATTAGATATTTCGTTCGCTCATTGTCAAAAACCGAAAAACCTATGGTATTTGCAAACCCCTCGTCTCGGTATAAATCCCCACTGCATTCGCCAGCATCAGGCATCCCGCCATGCGCGTGAAGTAGCCTGTTGACACAAACAGGCCGAATGGATTTCCTTAACCATAATACAATTTGACTACAATTAAATATATCATCGTTCCCGTAAAGAGAAAGAGGCTCCTCAGGCCAGTTGCTAACAATAACGTTCTCCAATAGGCCAGGCCGGTGCCGGCTTGGAAAACGCGAGGCATTGTAATAATCACATGAATATTCTTTCAAAATCCTGTCAAGCATTGAGCCGAAAGCAGTACATCTGCCAGCGGGAGAAACTCGGTGCGAGTTTCCAATCGGTATTGAACAAGTTGACATTGCGCTTGGCTGACTTTGTGCAATCTTTAGTTGATTTAGTGTCATCATACTGTTTCTGGAGAGCCGGGGCAAGCGGGAGAGCGAACGAGGCAGTCTATTTCAGGGTTGCCTGCAAATTACCTGCCGGTGTTACAACAGATCTTAAGTTGTCGTCATGCGTGGCAATTCCGGTTTCTTCTACGGCGACGTAAGCGCTTTGTCGTCTCCAAGGTCGTGCAGATGGTGGAGGAGGAAAGTCGTACCATGCTACCCACGGGGCGTTTATCCGAAGATCAGGTGCGACTACCACGCCGCCGTTTTCATGATCACGGAAAAGGCCGCCGACATGATCCTGCGCGAGGTGTCTCAGGGGCGAGCTCGGTGATCGGACGCCATCGAGAGAATATCGAAGACGATTGTCGTCGGCTTGCGTGCGGCATCGATCCTGCGCCATCCGATCTTGCCCAAATCCTTCTGCAACTGTTGCGACAGTATATCGACGGCGGCGTCGGATGGACCGCTGCGGCGTTGTTCGACCCGTCGCCACAGCACATCGGGAGAGAGGTCAAGCCAGACGCCGAGGAAGGGACGGTGGCGCTCATGTGCAACCTGTTCGATGCGTTGGCGATCCGCCGGGTGGTCGAACACGGCATCTGCGATGACCGCTCCGCCTTCGGCTAAGATGAGACCGCTCCGCCAGGCGATTCCCGGTAGACAAGCTCGGAGATCTCCGGTCGATAGGCTTTCTCAGGCAGGCGCGTCTCGGCCGAGACGTCATGCATGCCCTTGCGAATGCGGTCGCTTTCGACGATGCGGGTGCCCGGCGCGCCGCCGACGCCGGCGGCCAGCGCCTCTGCGATCGTGGTCTTGCCCGACCCGCTTAGTCCGCCGATGGCGATCAACTGCGCAGGATGCGCGCGAAGCAAGTGCCTGGCGAGGTCGAAATAGGACCGGGCTTGTGCCGACAGGTCGCCCGCCGGGTCCCCATCCTCTTCGATTTGCGTCGCGGTCACATGCGCCCGGACAGCCGCCCTTACGGCCATCAGGAAAGACAGGAGAACGAAGCCATGCTCATTTTCCGTTTCGTCCAGATACCGGTTCGCTGCCAGATTGGCGAGGTGCGGGAGGCCGCGATGCCATAGGTCCATGAGCAGGAAGGACAGATCGTACAGCACGTCCACGGTCGCGATCTGATCGTTGAACTCGATGCAGTCGAACAAGCGCGGCTGGCCGTCGAAGAAGCAGATATTGCGCAGGTGCAGATCGCCATGACAGCGGCGTATCTTGCCGATGGTCTCGCGCTCGTTCAACGTCTCGGCATGGCGTGCCAGCGCCCGGCGGAAGGACGCGTCTTGTGAAGTCACCTCCTCCTGGCTGAAAACATGGCTCGTCGCGAAACAGGCCTTGTTGATGTCCAGAACGGTGGCAAGGTTTGCAGCGCCCTCGCCGGCGTGTATGACGGGCGCCTGATTGTGGAAATGGGCGATCATGCACGCGGTTTGCGCCATCAGTTCGGGCGTCAGCGCGCCCGCGTCCGCCATGCGATCGAGCAGAAGCGATTGGTCGAATCGCTTCATCTCCACGACCGCATCCACCAGCATCCCACTCCCGTCGAAGACGATCCGACCGTCAGCGCCGCGCGTGATCTGCCGCACGTCGATGTAGAGCCCCGGAGCGGTCGACGCGTTGAAACTTCCGGCAGGCGGCGAGCCGCAGTTCGGGTGTCGAGAAATCGAGATAGGGCAGCTTCACCGCGCGTTTCATCTTGAATGCGCGATCGCCGGTAAGGAATATCCGAGAAATATGCGTTTCGAGGATTTCCGTCTCCGCGGCAGGACCGCCGCTGCGAGCGAGAAATGCGATGGCGCCTGCCTGGCTGCAAGGGAGCATCGACATGTCTCCTGGGCTCCGGCCGCACCAATGGGGCTGCGCGCCATCAGGGCGGACAGCGGCGGTTCTACTAGGATCGACCTCGTCACGCCGCCAGAAATCCATTCATGAGGTCGAACTTCGCTTTCGGACTTGCCTGTCGAGAGGAAAGAAGTGCGAACTGTCACTTCGAAAGAATTAGGCAATTTGCGAACGAAAGCGTTGACGCATGTCAAACCGGCCGCCAAGGCGTCGATCGGACGGCGATTGATGCGCGTCAATATGAAGTTGCCTCGCTCGATGGCGGGACGCGACGAGCAGTCAGGTCGTTGCAAATGGCGGTCTGCGATATCCTAAATGGGCAAATTGATGGCTCACAAACTGGTGCTGTTCCGCTCGGAGGCCACCGAGAAGATTCTGCGAGGGATGATGTCCCAGGGAGTGGTGTAGCTTCGGCGCTCGCCGTGCCTTCCGGACAGAGCCGGGAATGGGTCAGCCCGC
>NZ_JAOXHF010000021.1:0-50296 GCF_025780115.1 Rhizobium sp. TRM96647 | reverse complement strand
TCTTCTCAGTCGCAGAATGCCGAAACTTCTTCAAAGCTGCAGGCTATGAGGCAGAATAAATGCGACATGCTTTAGACGTGGTCGTCGCGCAGATATGGGCGCAGGTCCTTGCCGGCGGGGCGTCGGTCGAGAGCGCAGCACGGGCGCTCGACACCAGCGTCCGATCACTACAGCGCACGCTCAACAGAGAAGGTACCGATTTCCGCACGCTGACGAACGTGATCCGTATTCAGCGCGCCCGCGAGCTGCTGGAAGGAACCCGGGCTTCGATCACCGAGATTTCCGCCGCGCTCGGCTATTCGGCCCCGGCCCACTTTGCTCGCACCTTTCGAAAGGCCACAGGGGTGGCACCACAGGAATTCCGACGGTAAGTCTGATGCCACGGATCGTTGCGAAGGGCCATACCTTCGTCACTAACAATGCCCGCGACTCGCAGTCTATTTTTTGGCCTCCGATCCTCGTTAGATCGATACGAATGCCAGCGGAGTCAGGCCGGGCTGGCTCCTGAGACCGGTCACCTGATGTAGCTTCAGCGTCGTCTTCAAGGTTCTCCGATGCAAGCAGTGTCGGCCGCTGCACGATCTTCCCACCCGGATCTTCGGCCTGAAACACACTCTCGCCCTCGAACTTTCCGGTCTGCCAGGCGTGAACCGCATCGTCGAAGAGATGCGGGAACACCTCTTCACTCATCGGATTGCCATACCACTTCGCAACGATGCGGAGGGTCTTGGCGAACATTGCCGTCCCCATTCGCAGGTTGGTGCAAGGGTCAACAAGATCGATCTTCAGTTCCGAAGCATCCTTCAAGCCAATGCCTGCCGGGATTTGGGTGACGCCGACCCGCACGATAGCGCCGCCAACGTTCTCGCGAACGATGTCGATCGCCTCCTCAGGCGTCTTCGGTTTGGGAACGAGGATCAGATGGCCGCCGGACTTCACTGTGATGGCCAGCGGATCATCCGAGCCCACCGCCTGTACGAATTGTTCGACGATTGCCGGCTTCAAAGCTGGGTCGGCACATTCATTAATCAGCGTAGCATACAGCATGCGAGCTCCACATCCTAGGTGTTGAACGAGATGACGAGAGGTAGATCGAACAGCCGGGCCCAAGCCTCGCTGTTCGCCCGTTGAATGTTGATGATCGACGTCCCTGTGGTCCACCAGCCGTTCCCGACAGCAACGATGGCATCGGGTCGGTGGACTGCCGATTGCAGTACCGGCCAGACAAGAAGTTGCTCGTAGCAGATCAGTGGCGCGATTTTCACATCGCCCACATCGACGACGGCGTTGGCGAAGAAATGTGCTCGGGCGCCGCCTTGATCGCCGATCCAGGCTCGCCACGGCTGCCACATCGAGCCGGGGACCGGAATCCTCTCTCGGTAGAGAACCTCGCTCCTGTCATCCGACAGTTTTACGAGCACATTGTCGTAGCCCTTCTCATCGATGATTGCCGCTCCGGCTATGACAGTGATGCCCTTACCAGTGAGAGTTTGCTGCCAGACGCGGCCAACAGTCGGCGTCCAGAAGCCGAGAGCGCTTTCCGGCAGCACGATCGTCGTGCCGGGAGGATGAGCGCGAACGATCTCGACCAGATCTTGTTGCCGCTTGAGACCCGCGTCGCGTCCAAGGGAGGCACCCATTTCAAGATCGACACCGATCCACGACGCAGGTAGGATCGGTGTCGTCCACTCAGCGGCGGACCAGAGCCATAGGCCCGTCACGGCCACGGCCGCAGCCGGCCGATATTGCGTCGTCATGACGACCAGGCCGGCTGCCATTGCTACCAAACCCCACCATCCCCAACCGGGAAACAGAACGCCTGCGGCAGTGATCGGATGCGCCCATCCCAGGATGCCGAACGGTGGAACTGCCATCGCAACGCAAGCAGCCATGTATCGGAGCGGCTTCTGCCATCTTCTACGCTCCGTCCAGGACACAGAATGGACTGCCACGAATGCGGATGAGGCGACCAGCCACAGCAGCAGACCGGGCCAGATATCCTGTTCATAGAAGTTCGCCACACCCTGCGGTAATCCTCGCGAAGCGGCGAGAAAGTATGAGGCGGAGACCGCCGACGCCTGCAGGCGCGTTCGCGCCAAGGACCAGAGGATGGGGAAGGTCGCCGCGAACGGAAGGAAGAGCACATGGCCGCTCCAAGCGATCCGTCCGACAGTCGTTGATAATGCGACAAGGACGCCCGTCCGGAAGAGCTCACGGCGCATAAGTCCAGACCTCTCGCGCGAGGCCGAGTACCCCATCCATCGGCAGAGGACCGAAGTAGCGGCTATCGAATGACCCCGGAAATTCGGAATGTAGAAAGACTGTGCCCGGCGGCACGACACCACCGTCATAAGGCACCATTTCACGCCCTTGGCCGTCCACCCGTGCAACGTGCGAGTGAAGGATCGGCCGACCATCGACAAGCACATCGTCATCGATTTCGATCACCTGTCCGGATGTCGCCACAACGGTCTTGATCAGTGGCGCGACGCGGCCGGCGCAGAGTCCGAAGCGCAGATATCCACGTGCGCGCGCCTCACGCATCTCCTCCGTGGCCGGCGGGCAGATGAAGACCAGATCGCCAACCAGGACCGGACGTTCGGATTCGACAATCCACCACAGGCCCAACGGTACGCTCGGCGTAAGATTAACCCTGAAGCCTGCGCCTCCGAGCAGCACAATGAGACCAAGCGTGATGAGGCTGGCGCAACTGATCCGGTAGAACCAGACGAGTCGGTTGAGGCGCCGGAGCATTCTTGATCGATGGCGCATGTTCATTTGAGGGTGAGCCCCTGGGATCTCGTCTGACGCAGGGCTTCAGCCTGCTTGAGTGCCGTCACACTCCGCTCATGGGCGGACAGTTGCTGCACCGTTCGCATCGTGTTCCAGGCCTGTTGCACTTCGCCTTTCTGAGCGGCATTCATGCCTGAGGTGATCCGCTGGAGGGCTTCCCCGCTGGCGTTTTTCGCCGCAAGTGGCAAGAAGGTTCGCTCCCCGAAACGCTCGTTAACCATCTTCGCAAATCCCTCGAGTTCAGCCTGCACCATTTTGTCCCCAAGGGCATATTCCAGACTTGCCGGCAGATCATTGCGGTCGATGGCGTCACGCACCCGTTCAAGCGCGCCTTTCGCATTGGACGAAAGGGCAGGGATTTCCAGAGCGACCAGCCTACGAACGGCAACTTCCTCCGCATGGTTGCGGCGCTCTGCCTCGCCTCGCTGACGCAGGTAATCGGTGATGCTGTCGGCGAGCGGCGTCACGCTCTTAAGCGCTCGGTCGCGGTCCGCTTTGTCGCTGCGGCTCGCGAGCAGCCCCGTCTTACCCTTGAGGGCGCCAAAGGCCTCGGGCTCGCTGGCAATCCTGGCGATTGTCCTTGCCGCAGCCGACTGGTCGCGCAACATCCCGTCGACATCGACGGCTTTGAAAGCGTTTTCCGGCTGCGCGTAAACGTGGTGGAAGCGCATCGACACTTCCCCCCACTGATTCTTGAGTGCCGGATCGGACGCGATCTTGTCCTCGACTGCCTGATCGATCGATTTCGGGAAAGTGGTGGTACCGGCCACCATGGGCTTCGCCTCGCTTACGGAAGTTCGGAATTTGCTGGCTGTCGAAATTGCTAAACCGAGCTTGGAGCCGATGGTCATGAGACGTCCGGCGAGATCGCCAAGCCTCGTGCTCTGCCGAACTGTCCATTCGAGGCGGTCGCGCGCAACGGTCCTGGCGACGTTGACGATGTGAAGGCCGCGGGCTTCGGCGAAGCGGAGTGCCTGCCGGTAGATGCTACCGCCGGCATAATCGAGCGTCGTTTCCTTCGAATTCTCGCGCGACAGGATCTCGACCAGACCCCCAGCCTTGGCGAAGGATCGTCGGCCGTAATAGACGCCGAGCTCTACCCGGTGGCGGGTCATCGCCACATAGGTGATGTGCCGGTCCAGCGACAGCGATGCGAGCACCATGACCCGATCGACGGTCGCGCCCTGACTCTTGTGCACGGTGGTCGCGTAACCATGATCGACATTGTTGTAGAACCACTGTTCGACAGTGATTTGGCGGCGGTTCTCGCCGTCGCCGATCTCCGCGACGATGCGTCCCGGAGCCGCTTCTATGACTTTGGCCAGCATGCCGTTCTTGACGCCGAGCGACCGTTCGTTCTTCAGGAAAACGATCTGGTCTCCGGCCGCGAAGCTGCGATTGCCGTCTGCCGTCTTGAAGTGAGAACCGGGTTCGATGATGCCACGCTCGATGAGCTTGGCACGCGCCAGGTCATTGAGCACGCGGACATCACGACGGAGGTGCGCAAGGATCAACGTGGACTTGGCCGGATCATAATCGCGGCTCCAATCGGAGATGAGGTTTGAGACCGCATCAGCCTTGAGCTCGGCGCCGATCACCCTGCCATTGGACTGATAGGCTGCGATCGCGTTACTGACATTTCCACGAGCAAAGTCGAGCGAGGCGTCACGCATCCACTGCTCACGCTGGCGATAGATGGTTTCGAGTTCCGCATATCCGATGCGATCGGCAATCGCGCGGAAGGCGGCGCCTGCCTCGATCGGCTGCAACTGCTCGGGATCGCCGACGAGAACGAGCTTGGCGCCTGATCTGGTGACGGTCTCCACGAACAGCGCCATCTGCCGGGACGACACCATGCCGGCCTCGTCGAGAACGAAAATCGCCTTGTCGTCGAGCTGGTCGCGGCCTTGGGCCCAGCGCAGTTCCCAGGACGACAGGGTGCGGGAGGTTATTCCCGCTTCCTTTTCCAGGCCTTCGGCCGCCTTGCCAGCCAGTGCCGCGCCGACGACCCGGTAGCCGGCGGCTTCCCAGACCTCGCGCGCGGCCTTCATCATCGTTGTCTTGCCAGCGCCGGCGCGACCGATCACGGCTGCGATGCGCGCTTTGCCGGAGACATGCTCGATAGCCGTACGCTGCTCGTCGGACAGCCGGTCGTGGCGCGCCAAAATCGTCTCGAGCATGGGCTTCTGGACGCCATGCGACGAGCGCTGTGAAAGCCAGGTCGCCCTATTCGCCATCTCAGCCTCGAGCCGGATCAGCTCGCGTGTCGTGTACTTTGACGGCGCCCGGACCCCGGTCGCGAGGTCCAGCCGTTCGCGATCGAGGCGGAGGGTCTCGGGACTCTGCATGATGCGCGCCATCAGGTTCTGGAAGAGGCCGGCTTCGTCGATGTAGCGATGCAGGATCTTGGCGACATCCCGCTCGTCGAACACGCTTTTTCCCCGCGTGATCAGGTCGAGCACGACCTCCGGATTACGCTGGATCCTGCGGGCATTCTCCGCCCGCCGCTCCTCTTGCAATTCCAGCCGTTCGAGCGCTACTTTCTCGTCTGCCGAGTCATCACCGCTGGCAGCCTTCCTCTCGATCGCCTTCGTGCCAACGCCGAGATGGATGGTCGGCGTCAGCTCGATGCCCTGTTTCTCGAAGGAGCGACCATCGATCCTGATATCGAGGCCGGCAAGCGCCAGATGCTGGTTCTGGCAGGCGAACCAACCGTCGCGAAACGCATTGAACTCATCGAGCCCACCGGCCCAAAGTTCGTAAACGATCTTGCCGCTTTCGTTGCGCAACACATTGCCGTCAGGTCCAGTGACCGCGATCCTTTTGGAGCCAAAACCATCCTCGGTCAGCGGCCGTAACGTCGTCATCAGATGGATGTGCGGATTTCCCGGTGCATCATGGAAAACCCAGTCGGCCATCATGCCTTGACCCGTGAGGTGCCTGGCCACGAAATCCCGCACGAGCTCGATATTTTGCTCGGCCGACAGTTCCACTGGAAGTGCAATTGTTACGTCCTTGGCAATCTGGGCGTCCGATCGCTTCTCGAAACTCTCGGCCCGGTTCCAGAAGGCCTCCGATGCGCTGGCGACGGACCTGTCAGCAATCAAAGATTGCAGCCATTCCGGTGCGTCGGCTGGTACGACAAACTCCTCATGCAGCAGGCCCTGCTTGCGCGTGTAGTTGATCGTGCGGGCTTCCCGCTCGTAGTCCATTTTTGCGCAGTGCCTATACGCAGCGGACAGCACCGCACTGCGGCCGGAGCCGCGTGCAACGATGCTGACTGAGAAATGCGGAACGGCCATTGCCCGACAAGCTCCGTCTATCGAACACAATCAACGTGTTCGCGAGGAGCAGTCGGCCCCGCCAGGGGGCAAAAGCAGAGCGTCGCATCAGCGACGTATAATTGCGCCCTTCGGATCCGTCCTTACGAACGGTCGGGATGATGCTCAAAAGCGTAGGCTCCGCCTACTCGCATTTCTGTTAGTAGATCAGCACGCCGATCTGAACGACTCTGGCTGCGTGAACCACGACATGCAACATCAGAGGACAATCCAGAGGTGAAAAAACCATCCTCCAAAATTCGCGAGGAAATCGCCAAGCTTCAGGAACAGCTCAAGCACGCGGAGACGAGAGAGGCCGAGCGTATCGGTCGCATCGCACTGCGGGCGGGCCTTGGCGAGATCGCAATCGAGGAGACTAAGCTTCAGGCGGCATTCGAGGAATTGGTGAAACGCTTTCGCGGAGGCAAGTCCGGCACGAGCGGACGGAAAGGGGCAGGCGACAGCAGCACGGGCAGCCGGCAGTCCGAGGCGCTCGCGTCTGGCGCGGCTGCGGGCGGGCCTGGTGAGGCTTGAGCGGATGAGCAGGAACGCAACGTCTGACGCCCGGAAGAAGGACACGCGCGACAAGATCGAGCTCGGCGGCCTGATCGTCAAAGCCGGCCTTCGCTTCGAGAAGCGGGCACTTTTGCTGGGCGCGCTTCTTGAGCTGCGAGAGCGGCTGAAGTCCGACGACAGCGAGCGAACACGATTAACTGCGATCGGAGCGGAGGCGTTCGGCAATGAAGGTGAATAGGATCGTTCTCATCATCCTTCCCGCGGCCATGATGGCAGCGACCGTGTTTGCGATGACCGGCATCGAGACGTGGCTTGCCGGGTTCGGAATAACCGAGGCGGCAAAGCTTACCTTGGGACGGGCAGGGGTCACAGCACCATACATGGCGGCGGCTGCGCTCGGCCTGATTTTTCTGTTCGCAACAGCCGGATCGGCGAACATTCGCACCGCAGGCATTGGTGCTGCGATCGGAAACGCCACCATCATCCTAACGGCTTGCGCGCGGGAAGGCACGCGGCTTGTAGAGCTTTCCTCCCAGGTGCCGATGGGGAAATCCGCGCTATTCTATCTGGATCCATCGACCATGATCGGCACGGCCGCTGCATTTATGTCCGGCTGCTTCGCTATGCGCGCAGCGATCGTCGGCAACGCCGCCTTCGCGCGGCCTGCGCCGAAACGCATCATCGGCAAGCGCGCCCTGCACGGCGAGGCAGACTGGATGACACTTGCCGAAGCCGACAAGCTGTTCCCGGGTACCGGCGGCATCGTGGTCGGCGAGCGGTATCGCGTCGATTGCGATAGTGTCGCTGGCGTTTCGTTCCGTGCCGATGCCAGCGAGACTTGGGGCGCTGGTGGCAAGTCCCCGCTGCTCTGCTTCGATGGCTCCTTCGGCTCCTCGCATGGCATCGTCTTTGCTGGATCGGGCGGTTTCAAGACGACCTCCGTGACGATCCCGACAGCGCTGAAGTGGGGCGGATCGCTCATCGTGCTCGACCCCTCGAACGAGGTCGCACCCATGGTCTCGAAACATCGTGAAGAGGCGGGCCGGCGGGTCAGGATCCTCGATCCGCGCAAGCCCGCTACCGGCTTCAACGCCCTCGACTGGGTCGGCCAGTATGGCGGCACGAAGGAGGAGGACATTACCTCGGTCGCGTCATGGATCATGAGCGATAGCGGTCGCGGGAGCGGGGTCCGCGACGATTTCTTCCGCGCCTCCGGCTTGCAGCTTCTGACAGCGATCATCGCCGATGTCTGCCTCTCCGGTCATACGCCGAAGGAACGCCAGACACTGCGCCAGGTGCGCAGCAACCTGTCAGAGCCAGAGCCGAAGCTTCGACAGCGCCTGCAGGATATCTACGACAATTCGGAATCGGATTTTGTAAAGGAGAACGTCGCCGCGTTCGTCAACATGACGCCGGAAACCTTCTCCGGTGTCTATGCCAATGCCATCAAGGAGACGCACTGGCTCTCGTACCAGAACTACGCGGCACTGGTCTCGGGTTCGACGTTCCGGACCGAGGATATCGCCTCGGGAAAGACCGATGTGTTCATCAATATCGATCTCAAGACACTGGAGACCCACGCCGGGCTGGCGCGCGTCGTGATCGGCTCGTTTCTAAACGCGATTTACAATCGCGACGGCGCAATGGAGGCGCGCGCCCTGTTCCTGCTCGATGAGATCGCCCGCCTTGGCTACATGCGTATTCTGGAGACTGCACGAGATGCCGGTCGTAAGTATGGCATCACGCTGACGATGATCTATCAGTCGATCGGCCAGTTGCGCGAAACCTATGGCGGACGCGACGCTTCGAGCAAGTGGTTTGAGAGCGCGAGCTGGATCAGCTTTGCCGCCATCAACGACCCGGAGACCGCCGAATACATCTCTCGTCGCTGTGGCATGACGACGGTCGAGATCGACCAGGTCAGTCGCAGCTTCCAGTCACGCGGGTCATCACGGACGCGGTCAAAGCAGTTGGCCGCCCGGCCGCTCATCCAGCCGCATGAAGTGTTGCGAATGAGAGCCGATGAGCAAATCGTATTTACGGCAGGCAACCCGCCACTCAGATGCGGGCGCGCCATTTGGTTCCGCCGCGCAGATATGACAAGGTGTGTGCAGGAGAGGCGGTTCCGCATGGGTACCACGACGTCGTAGTGCATAGATTTCCAGAAGGCAGTATCGTCCGCTTGTGCCCTAACCGGACACTCCGACCCGAAGCTCTGAAGTCAGCTTTGCGCCCGCATAATGGTCATCGAGCCCGCGGTCGCTGTTGCTCCAAAGCGGACATCGCACGTTTCCGCCCGCACCTTAAACGCTTCCCGTTAGGCGCTTCGTCCAGTCCTCAACGGAATTGGTTTCCAACCTGCGGGTGGCATGAGCGCGCCAGCCCGCGGCGAGGCGGTGCAGGGCGGCAATGCCGGCAAGCTCGGTGCGGTTCAGCGGATCAATGTAGAAGGCGCGCCAGATGCGTGCAACAGTCCAATCCGCGGAAGCCCGGTCGACCAGGATCAATTTATCTCCCGCGGTGACGACGCCGGGCCTGAGAACACGGTAGTACCAACCAGTGCGACCGCTCGACTGGACTTCGCGCGCCATCGTCGGCCGGCCAAACCGCTCGTTCAGCTTCCAGCAGGGCTGCCGACCCTGACTGACCTCGACAATGGCCGTCCCGATCTCGAAGACATCGCCGATCGCCACGACCTCTTCAGTCATTCCGATCGTGGCGACGTTTTCTCCGAACGCGCCGGGGCCTACCAGGAGGGGATGCGAACCAAGGTCATCCGACCACGCGGAGTAATGGTCGAAGGGGTAGTGGTGAACGGCCTTCTCGGGTCCGCCGTGCCGTGTTGGGTCACCCTGCACGTCACCGCTCAAGCCCGTTTCAGAGAGCACAAGCGAACCAGGAACGGGCGACTTGGCAATGCCGCTCGGGACACCGCGCGGCCCTAGAGGGGCTGCCGGGCCGACGAGGAGACCGATAAGAGGGAAGGAAGTCATCGGTCGATTTCCTTGAGGCCGGTGGAATACATCCTTGCTCCAAGGGCGGCCGCAATCAGTTGCGCTCCGAGGCAGACACCGAGCATCGGCAATCGGGAGGCAAGGCGCATGGCCATGAAAGCGCGCTCGGCGGCAACGAAAGGATAGGCTTCTTCCTCGTAACTGTAACCGGCCTCTTGCAAGGGTTCCACGAAGGATCCGAGATCCTCGAAGTGAACGTGCCGCATCACGAGCGCAGTTTTCATCATCTCGACCTCACGCAGCGTCTTTCGACGAAGGGACTTCGCATATTCCGTTAACGCAAGCGCCATCCTGCTCAGTCACCGGGGCGGGGTCCATCTCAGGGACACCTGCCGATAGTGCGCTAGCGATCCTGGCCCCAACCGCGATGTCGTCCTCGACGCCAAATGCGTGGTGAAGGATGGAACCATCGCGTCCGATCAGAACTGACGAGGGGGTGCCACGCAAGCCGAACCGCCGCATCGTCACGGGGATGTCGGATCCGTCCTCGGCCAGGTCGACGCCGACGGGCGATTTTAGCCGATACTCCTGCAGGAATGCCTGCAGCGTTACCGGTGACATTGCCGCATGATGTTCGAAAACCGTGTGGATGCCGATGATCTGCAGGTCGGTGTTACCGAAGACGCGTTCGATTCGTTTGATCTGCGGGATGGCGTCCGCAACGCAACCAGGGCAGAGGATCTGGAAAGTGTGCAGGAAGACCGGACGCCCGCGAAGGGCTGCGAGCGTCAATGGGATTGTAGTATTGAACCATTCACTCACGGCCAGTTCGGGTGCGAGTGGTGCTTTGGAATTGAGCATGCTTTCGATCCTTTAGCTATGGGCGGGCGGGAGGGGAGGACGGCCCGCCCCCAGGAGGCTTATGCGGCGGCCCGCGTCAGCTTCACCCCTGGAAAATCAACCGGGACGTCGAGTGCGACATTCAGGTAGTTGGTGAACAGGTTGAGCGCGATGTGGGCAATGATCTCGACGATCTCTTCTTCGTCGAATCCTGCCGCCCTGAGGGCATCGACGTCCGAAGCCTCGACACCCGCCCGATTGTCGACGACCTTGATCGCAAACTGAAGGGCGGCTGCGGTGCGGGGATCTGCCGAGCGGCCGGCCTGGGCTTCCGCCATTTCCTGCACGCTGGCACCAGCCTTGCGGCCAAGGCCCGTATGGGCAGCAAGGCAATAGTTGCAATTGTTACGGTCGGCGATCGCCACCGCGATCTGTTCGCTCAACTTGGTACCGAGGCGGCCACTGCCGAGCGCTCCGAATGAGCCCCACATGCTGGCGAGTGCTGCCGGCGAATTCGCCGCGGCCTTGAACATGTTCGGCACCATGCCGAATGCCGACTTGATCTGTGCGAGTTGCTCGCTGGTGGTTCCCGTTGCATTGGACGGGTCGGCAAGGGTAATCCTTGACATGTTCTTTCCTTTCATTGCCTGGAGGGGAGGAATTGTCGGTCCGGTGATGGCAGTCGCCGGGCCGACGCTTGTTTCAGTCTGCGGCCAGGACCTTGCCAGGCAGGCTGAGATTGCCGGACGCCACCTTGAAGACGTTGTCGACGCAGAGCAGCGGCGCGTGCAGGTTGCCATTGACCTTCAGGCCGGCCGTCACCCCGTCAAACGATGCGCCCTTGATGCCGCCGATCAGCGACAGTGGGATTTCTACGTCTACTGTTTCGCCCTTGAAGGTGGTCGGATACTCAGGGCTGTCGATCAAAAGCGGAACACCGGGCCAGGTAGCTGGCACCTTTGGCTTGGCGCCTTCCGGAATGTCGATGACCTTGAGACTACCACCACAGGCCTTGTCTTCGGCCAGTACAACCCAGTGAGGATGCCAGATGTGGCGGTTCTTGCCGCCATAGGCCGCATCGTCGAAATCCGGGTGCAAGGTGACGGCCAGCGCGACGATGCCCTGATCCTTTTCGAAGCCGATCTCGCCGCTATTGAGGCTGGTTGGCCAGACATAGGCGTAGACGCTTGAGCCCTCAAATTTGCCGGTCGCGTCGGGCTTGTCCTTGCCCGCTTCACCGCGGACGCGGGTGGTGAACACCGCCGTGTCGCCCTTGGTGACGATGGTGGTCTCGATAATGTCGAAAGCGGCCTGGATCGCTTGTGTGGGCTCAGCCTTAATGGAGTGGGCTGCGGCGGCCGTCAACCATAGCGCTGCCGTTCCGGCGACGAGAGCGCCGGCTGCGAATTTCCGAAACATTTGATTTCCTTCCGTCTCTGTTTGCCTGGAGGGTTGATCTATCCTTCGACGAAGGCGTTCCAGGTGGCAGCCCGGAGCGCTGGGTCGGCGGTTTCATGGTCGCGGCAATCGATGCGGAGTTCCCGCTGGCCGAAGGCCGCGTCGACGAAATTGCAATGGTGCGGCGCTGCCGCATCGGCATGGACGAAGGGCGCGAAATACCGACAGCTCGCGCACATGCGCTGGATCGGTATGGCCTCGCGTTCCTGCAGGATCCGGATCATCTTGACGAGCGTGAGCAGGAATTCCTCCTGCTCTTGCTCGCCCAGCATCTCGGTCGCCTGTTCGGCATCGCCTTCGACCGCACCGCCCGCCTGCAGGGCGGAGCGACCTTGGGACGTCAGGCCCACTCTCACGGCCCGCTTGTCATTCTTTATCGGCCGCTTTTCAACGTAACCCTTGCGCTCGAGGGCCGCGATTGAGTCCGTAGCCGTTGGCTGCGACACCGCCAAGTGGAAGGCGACGTCCTTGACGCTCAGGCCGCCCTCGCGCCCCTCGAGCAGTTCGAGGATCGAAAGCTGCGTCGGATTGACGCCGGAGAGCTTCGCCCGGGTCCAATCATCGGCGCGCATTACCATCGCGACCCGCGAAAGGCCCTCGCGGATGCGGTGTTGAATGGCAGTTGGGTTCTTCGGCGTTTCCATGATTGCAATATAGATAGGACTCCTATGCAATGCAAGGGTATAATTCCGAGGATATTCTGGAAGCCTCCAATTTTCCTGTTCAATGAAGCGGTCCACAGGACTGCGGTTCGTGACAATGGCCTATGTCGATGACCCTTCGAGTGCAGCGATCACCTCTCCGGTGGAGAGAATGGCCGACGCATAGGCCGGCGCATTCAGTTCGACCGCGGCGGTGACCTCCTGTGAATTGAAGGCTGCGATGGCATCGGTGACGGCCGTGACGTGGTATCCGAGTTCGGCGGCGTGCCGCATGGTTGAATCGATGCAGGTGTTGGCCCGCAAACCGATGATGATCACCTTTTCGACACCGCTCTGCCGCAGCATCGAGGTCGGTGTCTGGAAGCCGCTGGACAGCCAGTGCTGCTGTGCCACCGCGTCGCCTGGCTGCGGCTGGAAGTCCGGATGGAAGGCGCCGCCCCATGTGCCTTCCGCAAAAGCCTTGGCGCGGTTCGCTCCCGCCTGCGCCGGTGGCTACGTGGTTGCGATCTCGTTAAACTGAAAATCGCAAGCCTTGTGACTGGAACGGAAATTCGAACCCGCGCCATGGTCATTCGGCACAAGACCGGCCGTCCGGTTCAGTTCGAGATCACGGCAGACGTGCGGGTAAGGTTGCTTGCAAGGCTTGAGCGTCGAGGTGGAACAGTTGACGACTACGCCTTCCCCAGTCGGATCGACCATGCCGACCATCTGAGCACTCGGCAGTATGCCCGACTGGTCGATGAATGTGTGACCGCAATTGGGCTACGACGCGAGGACTCTCGCTTCGGCGCACCAAAGCCGCAATGATCTACAAAGCGACAGGCAATCTTCGTGCGATCCAGATTCTGTTGGGGCACACCAAGATCGAAAATACGATCAAGTGCCTTGGCGTGGACATTGAGGATGCACTGGAACTCGCTGAGCACACTGAGATCTGAGCGCGTGCAGCCCCGCTCAGTGGAGCTGCACGTGTCGACAACGCATTCTCAATTCCCAGATTGCGATTGAGCGCGGCTATGCGGCCGTAGAGGTCAGGTTGGCGGCGGCCCGAAAGCAACCGCATGGACAATGCGGCGGCATGCGGTCCATTGTGCGCGGCTCTACGCCGGAGAGCCCTCTGCGCAGCCACTTGACGCGTCGCGAAGAGGTGTTGAGGGGCTTGCAGCCCAAGAAGCATCGCCAACGATTGGAACAACGTGTTCGCCCCCATTGAACGTCCTCGCCTCGGAATTTTGCTCCGCATCCTTTCCGGTCTCCTGTTTGCCGCCATGGCGGCCTGCGTGAAGGTCGTGGCTGATGAGGTTCCCGTAGGTGAGATGGTCTTCTTTCGTTCAGCCTTCGCCTTGATCCCGCTCGTGGTCTTCCTCTGGCTGCGGTCGGAATTCCCGCAGGGGCTAGCTACCCGTCGACCTCTCGGTCACTTGCTGCGATCCAGCCTCGGTGCGGCGGCCATGTTTGCGTCCTTCGCGTCGATCGCGAGGCTATCGCTCGCAGAGGCAACGCTCCTCAGCTATCTGTCGCCCGCGTTCACCAGTCTCGCCGGCGTGATGCTGCTTTCGGAACGGGTGACGATTTGGCGCATCGGGGGTGTCGCGCTCGGATTGGCGGGCGTGCTCGTTTTAGTCTGGCCGGAAATAGGTCAGGGCGGTGTCGATGCCGAACGGCTATGGGGTTACGCCTTCGGCCTGCTTATGGGAGTGCTCACCGCCTGCGCCCTGATCATGGTTCGTAGCCTGAGTCGTACGGAAAGTCCCGGTGCAATCGCCTTCTATTTCGTCATAGCCTCGATGATTGGCGGTGTGTTCACCCTGCCTATGGGCTGGGTGGCGCCGGATTTGAGCGCCCTCCTGTTTCTGGTGCTGGCCGGCCTCTTCGGCGGCTTCGCCCATATCGCGATGACGCTCGCTTTCCGCCATGCGGAGGCGTCGTTGCTCGCGCCATTCGAATACCTGGCGATCCTGTGGCCAGTCCTCGCCGATATCTTCCTCTTCGACATGCGCTTGTCGCCTGCCTTCATTGCGGCGCTGCCTCTCGTCCTTGCCGGAGCGGCCCTGGCAGCCGCCGAAGGACGGCGTAACAACCGCGCCAAAGCCGGGTGAGAACTGGAACGATTTGTCACATCGCTGGTGGCCAGAGGGGCCTACCCAGCGTAACAAACCTATGATCAAAAGCCACCGGGATTTGTCCGATATCAAATTGCTGGTTGCTTCGTGTGCTATCAACACGATGTCGGAGAGATACCGAGTAGGGATTGAACCCGTGAAGGCATTGGTCAGAATATTGTGCGCGATGGCACTGCTGCTCGTGGGCTTTGCCTACCAGCCGCCCGCATCCGCCATGATTGGCGACCAAAGCTTCGCCTCTGCGGCCTACGTCCTTCCGGACGGAACAATACCGGATCTATGCTTGTCCGGCGACGGCAGCCATGACGAAAAGCCGATGGCCGCGATGGTCTGCGACGCCTGCCTCATCGCTTCGGCGATCCTTCTCCCTGCGGCGGTGGATGTTGTCGGCGAGCCACTTGCAGTCCCACTGGAAGGGCTCGCCCTTCCACAAGGGGATGCTTCCAATCGTAGGGCATTCCCGCCGAATGCCGCGCCCCGGGCGCCACCTGTCCTGCCCCTGGCCTGAACGCGAATCGCTAACCGATCGCATGTTCGACAGCATTCAAGCATCTTCCTGAACCACCAAAGACAAGCCCCGAGCATCTAAAGCTGGGCGCGTGCTTGCCGACCATGGGACTTCAAGGATCTCGCGAACAAATGCCGTCGGTGTGGCCCCCCGATGCCACCCCAACTTCTTTGATAGGACAGACCATGACGAAATTCCTCATCTCCACCGCTATCGCACTCATCGGGCTGGCCAACCCGGCCTTTGCCGACATCACGCTGACCGATGCCAAGGGGCGCACGGTCACCTTGCCGAAGCCGGCGGCAAGGGTTGTGCTGGGCTTCTACTACGAAGACTACCTAGCCGTTGCGGGCCCCGGCTCCATCGACAAGGTCGTAGCCCTCTCGCTCTCCACCTGGAAGGACTGGCGGCCCAACCAGTTTGCTGCGTATGAGAAGGCGCTTCCCGGCCTCACCGCCATCCCGGACGTTGGCAATACCGAAGACAGTACATTCTCGATCGAGAAGGTGATCGCGGCAAAGCCCGATCTGCTGATCCTGGCGGCATGGTCCTACGATGCACTCGGCGAAAGCATCAAGCAGATCGAAGCGGCCGGCATCCCGATCGTCACCCTGGATTACAACGCCCAGACCGTTGAGAAGCACGTTGCTTCGACACTCGCTCTCGGCAAGGCAATGGGAGCGGAAGAACGGGCTGAGAAGCTCGCTGCCGACTTTCAGGGTGCGATGGCTGATATCGACCGGCGCATCAAGAACGCCGGCCCGACGGCGAAGAAGGTCTATATCGAGCTGGCCCAGAAGGGACCGGCCGAGATCGGCAATTCCTACGGCGACAGCATGTGGGGCGCGCTGATCGACAGACTCGGTGGCGATAACATCGCCAAGGGGCAGATCGGCAACTGGGGGCCGCTCAACCCGGAGTATGTTCTGGTCCAGAAGCCGGACCTGATCTTCCTCTCCGGTTCCGAATGGGTCAACAAGCCGCAATCAGTGCAGGTGGGCTTTGGAGCTGACCCGGCGGTGACGGAAGAGCGCATCGCCGCCTACCTCACGCGTCCGGGTTGGTCGGATCTTCCTGCCGTCAAGAATGGTGGCGTTCACGCAATCTACCACGGTGGCTCCCGGACCATCTCCGACTATGTCTACGCGCAGTACATTGCCAAGCAGCTATATCCGGACGTGTTTCAGGACGTCGATCCGGCGAAGAATCTGGCCGACTTCTATCGCACCTGGCTGCCAATCGAGGCGAAGGGCGTCTTCGTCACCCGCTACAGGGGCGTGGGTCAATGACCTCTGGAGCCTCCGCTCACCTTGCAGGGATGCGTGACGACTATCGTCGCGCGTCCCTGCGCAAGGCGGCTGGCCTCGCCACCGCCCTGGGACTGCTTGCCGTGCTGATGCTGCTGGATCTTACAACCGGTCCTTCCGGATTACCGCTGGCGGATGTATGGACCGGCCTTGCGGCGGGTCCGGCCGGTGAGGACCGCATGGTCGCGACCATCCTGTGGCAGTTGCGCATGCCGCAGACCGTCATGGGCATGTTGGTCGGCGCGTGCCTTGGGCTTGCTGGACTGCAGATGCAGACCATTCTCGACAACCCGCTCGCCAGCTCGTTCACCCTCGGCTTTTCGGCCGCGGCCGGCTTCGGGGCGGCGCTGGCGATCATGTTCGGAGGATTCCTGCCGCTGCCCGGCTTCCTCGGTATTCCGGCCGCCGCCTTCGCCATGACACTCGTCGCTTCCGCACTCGTCTACCTGCTCGCGAAGCTCCGCGGTGCCTCTCCGGAAATTCTTGTCCTCGGCGGTATCGCCGTTTCCTTCTTCTTTCAGTCCCTGCAGTCGCTGATGCAGTTTCTCGCCTCGCCGGAAGTGCTGCAACAGATCGTCTTCTGGCTGTTTGGCAGCCTGCTGAAGGCGACATGGACCAGCGTCCAGGTAACTGCGGCCCTGCTTCTGCTCTGCCTTCCCTTCGTGCTGCGCAATGCTTGGGCGCTCACCGTGTTGAAGCTCGGCGACGCCAATGCCCGCAGCCTCGGTCTTACGGTTGACCGCATTCGCCGCCAGACGTTCCTGCTGGTTGCCCTTCTGACCGCCGCGGCCGTCTCCTTCGTCGGGACCATCGGGTTCGTCGGCCTTATCGCCCCGCACGCCTGCCGAATGGTCGTTGGCGAGGACCATCGTTTTGCCTTGCCACTGTCCGCCGTCATGGGCGCCATCATCCTGGTGGGCGCCTCCGTCATCGGCAAGGTCATCTCTCCTGCTGCCGCCATTCCCGTCGGCATCGTTACCGCCATTGCCGGCATTCCGATGCTCTTTGCGGTCATCATTCACAAAGGAAGCCGCCCATGAACGATTCCCTCTTACTTGAAGACGTCTCCATCCGATACGGCCGCCACCTCATCCTCGAAGGGGTTAATTCGAGGCTCAACACCGGTCAGATTGTCGGCCTCGTCGGGCCCAACGGGACCGGCAAGTCCAGCCTGATGGGCGCCATCACCGGTCTGATCCATTGCGAGGGCGAGATCACCTTCGCCGACCGACCGATCGATCCACGGCTCGTCGGTTACATGCCACAGCATGCTGCGGTCCGCGCGCAACTGAGCGTCCTCGAGGTCGTGCTTCTCGGGCGCCATGAGCGCCTTGGCTTGCGGGTAGACCAGAGACTTCTCGCCGCCGCCATCAACATCTTGGATAGCTTCGGCATCGCCGAGCTTGCCCAGCGGCCGATCCACACGCTTTCGGGCGGCCAGCAGCAGATGGTGCTCCTGGCCCAGCGCATGCTGCGCGAGCCGCGACTGCTGCTGTTGGACGAGGCGACCAGCGCCCTCGATCTCGCACATCAGATGAAGGTCTTCGATCTTCTGAAAGCCTATGTCCGGCGAACGGGTGCACTTGTCATGATCGCGATCCACGACTTGAATCTCGCCGCCCGCCACGCCGACAGCGTCCTGATGCTCAAGCACGGCGGGCTGGCCGGCTCCGGCCGATTCGATGACGTCGTGACGTCCTCGGCCCTGAGGTCAGTCTACGGCGTCGAAGCGGAGTTCCTCACGGGCTCGGCGTCAGGCACGGTGGTGCTGCCGGTCTGCGCGGTTGCTTGAACCGCGCAGCGGGAGTCACGATGTGTGCGTTCCGAGCCCGCTGACCTTGCAACGCTCCCGAGCATGGCATGGGAGCCGTCCAGCCACGATCATGCCTGGAGTTTGGAAGGAGCGAATGGCGCGACTGCCGTCATCCGCCACGATCCCCGATATGTCACCGAGGACTTGGCGGCGCTTCGCTTGGCTGCATTACAAGGCGTGGGCGTCTGTCAGTTTCCGTCATTCATTGTTGCGGATGACATCCGAGATTGCAGTCTGATCGATATCCTGCCGCAGTGGCGACCCCGGGCGGGCATCATTCACGCGGTCTTTCCGTCGCAGAGGGGATTACTGCCCCCGTCCGCAGTTTGCTCGATTTCCTGGCAGCAGAATACGCGGTATTGGACGCGAAATAGCAACTTCGCATTCATAAGGTGTCGCCGGCGCAACGGCGGCGCAGGCCGCTTCAGGTCGAGATTTGGGTGCCGTCAGTCGAAATGCTCGCGCGTAGCTTGCCGGCGAAATCCGCCAATAGAGGATCGTAACGACGGCAACGCAGCCTAGGTGAAGCATCCAGCCGGCGGTGAAGCTCCCGGTGAGATCATGCAGGATGGCGATGACCCATGGCGGCAGCGCCGCGATCAGGAAGCCACCGCCCTGCATGAGCGCGGAAAGTGCGCCGGCCTCGGCCGGATCAGGCAGATGGTCGAGCGCCACAATCATGGAGAGCGCAAAACAGCCGCCGAGTCCCACGCCAAGAACGGCCGCCCACAACAAGGGCGCGGCTTCTGGCATCACGCCCAGCGCCGTGAAGCCAGAAGCCTGCATGGCAAGCGTCAGCCACAGCCACGGCCGGCGATCTTCCCAGCTGTCGGCCAGAACCGGCAGGACCAGAGCGGCAACGGCCTGGCACACGGCCATCACCGCCAGCAGGCTGCCGCTGGCGGCGGCAGTCCAGCCAAGCCCCTGATAGAACGGCGCGAGCCATGCCACGATCGTCGAATAACCGCCATTGACGAGGCCGAAACAGGCCATCAGCAGCCATGTCCGCGGCCGCGTGAGAATGGAGGCGGCCTTGTTCATTCCTGCCTTCCGCTGTGTGTCCCTCGGCAGGTTGCGCGCGACCAGCCAAAGCGCGAGCACAGTGGGCAATGCCATCCAGGCAAGTCCGCCATGCCAGTCTCCAGCGGCAGTGGCGACCAGCGGCGCCAATTGCGCCCCTATGGCGCCGCCCCCCATCAGCATGGCGGAATAGAGCCCCATCACCACGCCGACATGACGAGGGAAATACTGCTTGATGACGCCGGGCAACATGGCCTGCACGACCGCCGCCGCGAGCCCGAGCAGAGCTGCCGTCGCCACCATCTGCCAGCCGGCCGATACGAACAGGCGCAGCAGCGAAGCGAGCGCCAGAATAGCCAGCGCGGTGATGATCGATCGCCGCGCTCCTACCCTGAACTGAAGCGACGGGCCGGCAAATGCCAGGACACCCATCAGAAGCATCGGCACCAGCGTCAGCAGCGCGATGCCTTGCATGCCGAGCCCGGTTTGCGCCCCGATGTCCGATGCAAGCGGGCCGATGCCGGTGATGAAGGGCCGAAGATTGAGCCCAACCAGCACGATGGCCGCAAGCAGCGGCAAGCGATCGGATTCCGAGGCACGCTCCACTGTTTCTAGCTCCGACTGTCGCGGATTTGCGCCCAGTGTTGGTAAAGATGCTGGCCGGCCTCAGCCTGCACCGGCACATGGCTAATCGTCATCGACTGTTCGGCAAACGGCCGCTTGAGTTCGGCGTAGATATCCGCCGTCGACAGCCCGAACGGCGCGCCGTCCTCGTTTGAAAAGGCATAGGCGACATCGCCCACCCCGGCCAGCCGCATTGCGGCCAAGCACATGGGACAGGGATGGCCGCTGGCATAGACCGCGCTGCCCTTCAGCGCCGTCGGACCGTGTGCCCGGGCTGCCGCGCGGATGGCCAGCAGCTCGGCATGATCGGTGGCGTCGTGGCTGAGATGCATCTCATTGACCCCGCTCGAGATAACCTCGCCATTGCTGACCACGACTGCCCCAAACGGACGGCCGCCCGCTTCGACATTGGCCTGCGCAAGCTCGATCGCCTGGCGCAGATAACGCTTTGTGTCATTCACGAAGGCCTCCATTTGTTTATCTGGCGCCGGCGGCGGAGAGGCTTTTCTCGATTTCGAGATAGCCGGCGCTACGGGCGTGCTGGAGCGCCGTCACACCGTTCCCATCCGGCAGATTGACGTCGGCACCCGCCTTGACGAGGAGGTCGACGATCTGCTGGTGGCGGGGACCGCCATTGCCGAGGATGACCGCCTCCAGCAGCGCGGTCCAGTTGAGATTGTTGACGTGATCAACGTCGACGCCGGCTTCGATCAGCGTGCGTACCGTCTCGACATGGCCACGCTCCGCGGCCGGAATGAGCGCCGTGCCGCCGTAGCGGTTGGTGCTTTTCAGATCGGCGCCATGCGCCAGCGTCAGCTTGAGGATTTCGAGATGCCCGCGCGCCCCGGCATAAAGATAAGGGCTGTCGTCGATTCGGTCCTTGGCGTTGACGTCGGCGCCGGCTTCGATGAGGACGCGGGCCGCATCGACAGCATTGGCATGAGTGGCAACCAGAAGCGCCGTCGCTCCATTACTATTGCGCGCGTCGATCTCCACGCCCTCGGCAAGAAGCCGGCTGACGAGGGTGGCAGCATTGTTCGCGACTGCCCGGTGCAATCGTGTTTCGCCCATGGCCTCTCCTGCAACCAGGGGAACGCTCATCAGCAGCAGGCCGACAGCGCCTGTCAGGGTCGAACGACGAAGCATTTTGGATTCCCTGATCAAGGACAGCGGCGGCGGCCTGCGTGAGTTGCGTGGATCTTATGGTGCTCCCCAGATAAGGAAGGCAAAAGGTATTTGAAAATTAAATATCATGATGGTTTAGATCGTCATTGTGAATGTCTCTTCCGTTGAGGTCCCAGGAGATATGCTCGATCCACGTCTGCTTCGTGCTTTCACCGCCATCGTCGATGCGGGAAGCTTCACGCTTGCGGCCGAAAGGCTACATATGACCCAGTCCACCATCAGCCAGCAGCTTGCGCCGCTGGAAGATGCCGTGGGCTCGGCGCTGATCGAACGCTCGGCGCGGCCGGTCGAGCCCACCGCGGCCGGAGAACGGCTCCTCGGCTATGCCCGCAGGCTGCTTGCGCTGCAGCGGGAGGCGCAGGCGGCCCTGGGCGACCCGGCGGGGACCGCCTCCATCCGAATCGGCATACCAGAAGACATCGTCAGCGCTGCGATGGCCGAAACTTTCGCCGACTTCACCCACAGGCATCGCGAAATCCGGTTGGATGTCACGGCCGGGCTGAGCCGCGATCTGACAAGGCGCTATCGCAGCGGCGAATTCGACATCGTCATCGTCAAGGAGAACGTTCCGGCCGCCGATTGCCGGGCAGCCTTTCGAGAACCCATGGCTTGGTTCGAAGGTGCTGATGCATCGGGCGATTGGCCCGATCCCCTTCCGTTGGTCGCCTTTCCGCCGGGCGGCCTCTACCGCGAAACGATGTTCCAACGTATCGAGCGCGAGCAGCGTCGCTGGTATGTCGCCTTCGCAGGTAGCGGCCTCCACAACGTCCTCGTCGCCGTGGAGGCCGGGCTCGGCCTGACGCTCCTGCCTGTTCGTGCAGTGCAGAAACATCGCGTTCGGCAATATGCTCCTTTCGGCGCGGAAACGGCCATGGCCGTCTCACTCTATGCGTGGGAAAACGCCGGGCCCGTCTCGGAACTGGTTGGGTCGATGCAGGCGGTACTCTCCGTCAGATCCACGCCACGCGGTGAGGACTAGGCTAGGATCTCCAAGTAGATACTGCAGAGTGGATTTCCGTCGCGCACAAGCGAAAGGCCGAACGTCTGCTCTGATCGCCCAATTGCAGACATTCTGCCGGCTCCGGAGCCGTCGGAACGCTCTTGGCATGAACTGTCGGTTAGCAAAGCGCCCTCATAGTGGTCATCGCCCCACTGGTCGCCGCTGCTGCAAAGCGGACATGTCGCAAGTGACGAACCAAGGCGCAGGCGCGCCAACAGCGGACATCGGTCTTCCTTGGTCGATCGCTGCTTTCGGACTTCAGTTTGAAAGGCGTGATGATCGGGCAGATAGGTTGACTTGATCATCATTTCCATTATTCTGGATATATGGAAAATACAATCGCGATTACAGCGCTTGGCGCATTGGCTCAAACGACAAGGCTCGAAACGTTTCGTGCGCTGGTGAGGCACGAGCCGGAGGGTGTCCCTGCCGGGGAGTTGGCGCGGATGCTCGATGTCCCGCAAAACACGATGTCATCGCATCTCGCCGCACTCTCGAGAGCGGGCTTGGTGAAGAGCGAGAGGCAGAGCCGTTCGATTATCTACCGCGCTGACCTCGATGGCCTTCGGGAACTGACGTTGTTCCTTCTCAAAGACTGTTGCGGAGGCTCCTCCGAGCTATGCGCGCCTTTGATCGCCGAACTGACGCCATGCTGTGCACCCGAGGTGAAGGCATCGTGATTGTTCGGCTGGAAACGATTGAAGGCAGCGACCCCGGTCTCCGTAAAGCACTCACGGACGCCGCCCTCCCGGTTGAGGACCTGGAGGGCGACGGCCGTTCGTTTTTCAGGGCTGTCGGCGCGGGCGGGAAGACGCTCGGTTACGCAGGGATCGAGCATTGCGCGGGTGCCGCTCTCCTTCGTTCCGTTGTCGTTCTGCCCGAGGCCCGAGGACAGGGAATCGGGAAGAGCGTCACGGATGCCACGCTTCGAAGACTGGACCCGGGCATGGCGGCTTACCTGGCTACCACTAGCGCGGCATCCTTCTTCGCGAGCTTGGGCTTCGCGGTCGTCAACCGCACCGAGGTCCCTGCGTCCATCCTATCCACCCGCCAGCTTTCGGACATCTGCCCGGCCTCGGCGACGATCATGATGCTTAACAAGCCTCCGACCTAACACGGACAACGACCATGACCGACAAGACCTACAACGTGCTCTTCCTGTGCACGGGCAATTCCGCTCGTTCTATTCTCGCCGAATCCATCCTGAACAAGGAAGGCAGAGGCCGCTTCAGGGCATTTTCCGCAGGCAGCCAGCCCAAGGGCCAGGTGAACCCGCACGCCCTGAAAGAACTCGAAGCCCTCGGCTATCCCTCGACGGGTTTCTCCTCGAAAAGCTGGGATGTCTTCTCGAAAGAGGAAGCTCCGGAAATGGACTTCATCTTCACCGTCTGCGACAGCGCGGCCGGGGAGGCCTGCCCTGTATGGATCGGACACCCGATGACCGCTCACTGGGGTGTCGAAGACCCGGCGGCAGTCTCTGGCTCGGAGGTCGACATCCAGCGCGCCTTCGCCCAGGCGGCACGGTTTCTCAAGAACCGCATCATGGCCTTCCTGAGCCTTCCGCTCAATTCCATCGACCGCATGGCGCTGGAAACCAGGCTACGCCAGATCGGCGCGATGGAAGGGGCTTCAGCCACCGGGGAGAGGAGCGTCTGATGTCGGCTTTCGAACGCTATCTTACCGTCTGGGTATTCCTGTGCATCGTCGTTGGTGTTGCCCTTGGCCATTTGATGCCGGGCGTATTCCAGACCATCGGCGCAGCCGAGATCGCTAAGGTGAACATCCCCGTCGCCATCCTCATCTGGTTGATGATCATTCCGATGTTGCTGAAGATCGACTTCCGCTCCCTGGCGCAGGTCGGCACATACTGGCGCGGGATCGGGGTGACGCTGTTCATCAACTGGGCCGTTAAGCCGTTCTCCATGGCTATCCTTGGATGGCTCTTCATCGGATACCTGTTCAGGCCGTACCTGCCGGCCGACCAGATCGACTCCTACATCGCGGGCCTGATCATCCTCGCGGCCGCACCCTGCACGGCGATGGTCTTTGTCTGGTCCAACCTGACGCGCGGCGAACCCCTGTTCACGCTTTCGCAGGTCGCTCTCAACGACGCGATCATGATCGTCGCCTTCGCGCCGATCGTGGGTCTGCTCCTCGGGCTGTCCGCGATCACCGTGCCATGGGACACGCTGGTCATCTCGGTCGGTCTCTATATCGTCATGCCCGTGATCATCGCCCAGATGCTGCGCAGCAGGCTCACCTTCGACGGCAGCACTGCCAGGCTGGACAGGATGCTGGAAAGGCTTCAGCCGATCTCGCTCCTTTCCCTGCTGGCGACGCTTGTCCTGCTGTTCGGATTTCAGGGAGAGCAGATCATCACCCAGCCGACGATCATCGCACTGCTCGCCGTCCCGATCCTGATCCAGGTCTACTTCAACTCTGGCCTGGCTTACCTCCTCAACCGCATGTCGGGCGAG
Source organism: Rhizobium sp. TRM96647 (assembly GCF_025780115.1). Taxonomy (NCBI): domain Bacteria; kingdom Pseudomonadati; phylum Pseudomonadota; class Alphaproteobacteria; order Hyphomicrobiales; family Rhizobiaceae; genus Rhizobium; species Rhizobium sp. TRM96647. Next base: position 25,696 of record NZ_JAOXHF010000021.1, on the reverse strand, counting down.
CGGCACTGCGTTGCGGGTCCCTCGGCATTGATCGGGGCGTCCAATTTCTTCGAGCTGGCCGTCGCCGCAGCCATCAGCCTCTTTGGCTTCCAATCGGGTGCAGCGTTGGCAACCGTCGTCGGTGTCCTCATCGAAGTCCCGGTCATGCTCTCGGTCGTCTGGATCGTGAACCGCTCGAAGGGCTGGTACGAGGCCGCGCCGGCCGTATCCCGAAACACCGTCTCCGAAAGGACCTGACCATGGACGTTACCATCTATCACAACCCCGCCTGTGGGACTTCGCGGAACACCCTTGATCTGATCCGGCTCGCTGGGATCGAGCCTGATGTCATCGAGTATCTCAAGACACCGCCGACACGCGAGCAACTCGCGATGATGATCTCCGATGCAGGCCTTACGGTTCGCCAGGCTATCCGCGAGAAAGGCACGCCCTATGCCGAGCTCGGCCTCGATAACCCGGAGCTGACGGATGACCAGCTTCTTGATGCGATGCTCAAGGACCCCATCCTGATCAACCGTCCGTTCGTCATCACCTCGATGGGGACGCGGCTATCGCGCCCGTCAGAGGTGGTGCTCGACATCCTCCCGGCCGACGCATTCAGCGGTCCGTTTACGAAGGAAGACGGCGAGCGGATTCTCGACGACGAAGGAAAGCGCATTGTCTGATACATTCCCTGCCGCATCGCCTGAACATTTCCGCTTGCCGGACCTTGAGGCACTGCGTCCGGCGTTCTCGACGCACAAGCCGCGCATCGTGATCCTCTACGGATCGCTTAGGGAGGTATCGTACAGCAGACTGCTCGCCTTCGAGGCCCAGCGTCTGCTGGAGCATTTCGGATGCGAGGTCCGCGTCTTCGATCCCAAGGGGCTTCCGCTGCCTGACGAGGCTCCTGTCAGCCACCCCAAGGTTCAGGAACTGCGCGAGCTTTCCGAATGGTCTGAGAGCCAGGTATGGGTCAGCCCCGAGCGCCATGGTGCGATGACGGGCGTCATGAAGTCTCAGATCGACTGGATTCCGCTGGCCGTGGGATCGGTTCGGCCAACCCAAGGGAAGACCCTGGCGGTCATGCAGGTCTCGGGCGGATCGCAGTCGTTTAACGCGGTCAGTCAGCTCCGTATCCTCGGCCGCTGGATGCGGATGATCACCATCCCGAACCAGTCGTCCGTCGCTCAGGCTTACAACGAGTTCGACGCCGAGGGCCGGATGAAGCCTTCCTCGTATTACGACAGGGTGGTCGATGTCTGCGAGGAACTGGTCAAGTTCACCTTCCTGACCAGGGATGCGTCGTCCTACCTCACCGATCGTTACAGCGAGCGGAAGGAAGATGCCGCAAAGCTGGAGCAGCGCGTCTCACTGAAGTCGATCTGACACCTCGGAGGCGGATACCACTGGTCGTCGCGTAGACGTCGCGACGACCCCGAACGCGACGACCCCGACGAGCCCGAGCGCCGCGTTTATCGCCAGCGAGGTACCAATACCGAGGTTCTGCATGGCAGTCGCAAAGACGAACGGCGCGGCAGCTCCGACGGCGAGCCGGGCCGCTGCCATCTTGCCTGTCACCGCGCCGTAGCCGTCCGAGCCGAACAGATACAGCGGCAGGCTACCCTGCGCGATGCTGTTGATGCCCGAACCAAGGCCCAGGCAGATAGCAAAGGCCACCGCGCCCGGTAGCCAGTTGCCCGACAGCCCCAGGATGATGACGCCGAGGACCATGAGCAGCCCCGAGATCACCGCGAGCATGGGTGGCGAAAGCTTCGTGCCGAAGATCATGTTGATCAGGCGGCTGGCGACCTGTGCGGGACCGAAGATCGATCCAACTACGACTGCCATAGTGCCGAGGCCAAGCGTCCCGAGCATCGGCACCATGTGGGCGAGGATCGCCGCAAGGGTGAAGCCGAGGACGGCAAACGCGAAGGACACCAGGATCATGCCCCGTCGGCGGGCTTCGGGAGGCAGAGCACCGACGACGACATTCGGCAACCTGTTCGGATCGAGACGAGAAGCGGCCTTGCCTGCACGCATGATCCAGAAGTGCAGCGGCATGCAAACGAGCAGGTTCAGGGCGGCGAAGACGAGGTAGATTTCACGCCATGTGAGATAGCCGCTGAGCGCAGCCGAGATCGGCCAGAAGATCGTCGATGCGAACCCGCCGATCAGGGTCAGATAGGTGATGCTTCGGGATGCGGTCCTGGGCTCGTTTTCGACGAGCGCCGCGAACGCGGCCTGGTACTGCACCATGCCCGAGGATATCTCGAGAATAACGATCGAAAGGACGAACCCTGCGACGGAGGGCGACCACGCGCATAGCGCCAGCGTCGCCGCCGCGATGGCTGACCCGGCCGTCATCACCGTCGCGGCACCGACCTTGTCCATGTGCCGCCCGATAAACGGCGCGGACATGCCTCCTACGAATAGCGACAGCGAGAACACGCCGAAGACCCATTCGAGGCTGAGGCCAAGGTCCTTGGCTATGGCGGGCGACAGGATCGAGAACGAGTAGTAGAGAGTGCCGTAACCGATGATCTGCGTCAGGCCGAGCGCCGACACGATGCCCGCGGGGCTTTTGACGTCACGCAACGGTCGCTTCCCCGTCAGTCTTCGCTCCGTCGCAACACTCCTCGGATCGCTCGAGTGAAGCCCGGATGCCGGGGTGACCCGAGCAGCAGTCTTCCATCAGGAACTTCACGAGGTCAGCGAGAGCGTCATAGCTTGCGCTGTAGACGATGGATCGCGACTCACGCCGCTGACTGATCAGTCCCGCATGATCCAGTTCCTTGAGATGAAAGCTGAGGTTCGATGGCGATACGCCCATCCGCTCCGCGATCGAACCTGCGGCAAGACCATCAGGCCCAGCGACAACGAGGGTGCGAACGACCTGGAGGCGGGTTTCCTGCGACAGTGCCGCAAACGACGCGAGGGCTTGACGGTCATCCATTATTCAACGATCCTTGAAACATTGAAATCAAGGAGTAGCGCAGATGGATAGGATCGACAAGAGTCTATCCCCTGAAGGCGACATTACTCTCGGAAGGCTGCTCGAACTGAGCGCCGCCCGGCCGGACCTTCCCCTGGTGTTCAGCTATGAGGGGCGAGCGATCAAGCCTGGTTACCATGTCACCGAGGTCAAGGCAGGTCACTTTTCCGCTCTTGATTGCGGAGCCAATCCGGAAGCATGGTCCGAAATCTTTGTCCAGCTCTGGGACGTCGACGAGGGCGGACGCACGCATATGACGGCGGGCAAGTTTGCCGTGATAGTCAGGAAGGTATCCGAGCATGTCAGGTTGGATGACACTGCTAAGCTGACCTTCGAAGTCAGTGACGGAGTCCGACCGATGCAGTTGTTTTATGCCGAGAAACCTCTCGCGCGTGATGGCGTTCTGGCCGTGAGACTGGTGCCAAGACCTGCCAGTTGTAAGCCCCGTGACCGTCGGTTAGCCGAGAAATCAGCGAATGAGGCGCAGTGCTGTGGCGCTTCGGCCAGGAATAGTTGTTGCGAGTAGTGTGCCAAGTTGTCCGCTTTGGGCCGATCCCAGTCATCGGCGGCAAGAGCCCTGATGTCCGCTTTTCGTGTTGTGTGTCCTGGCAGCGCACGGACGTGGGTTCTCAGTACCTGATGGGTTTCCTCAACGTCGAGGGAGCTCCTTTCGACGGCGCAAAGACCTACAAGGTGACGCTGCCCAAGGATGTGCCAGCCCGGGCGTTCTGGTCGTTCACGCTCTACGACAACCGGACCCGCTCAATGCTGCAGACGCCGCAGAAATATCCACGCGCCGGCAGCCAGAGCTATCCCTCGCCCTCCGCCGAAGCCGCGGCGGACGGTACGACGACGGTGTATTTCGGCCCGACGCAGCCGCGACCCCAAGAAGGGCTGGTTCACGATCCTGCGCCTCTACAGCCCGCTGCCCTCATTCTTCGACAAGACCTGGCGGCCAAGCGAAATCGAAGTGGTGAAGTGAACGCATCAGCCACTCGAAAAATGGCGTGGAGCGCGTTTTTGAAACCAGACCGTCTGTGCCCGGCCCCAAATCGGACAGTGCGTCGACTGAAGCAAATGGGGCGAAGACCGCACGCGGTCTTCGTTTGCGCCAGCGAATAGAGCCGTACGCCGACGGCGGACCGTTCTGACCAGGCAGCCCCTCCACATCACCAACATGAATCGATTGCGCCCGAACGATTCAAAACTCTTGTTGGACGGGGGATCTTAGAAGCACGATCATGTCGGCATGATCACTCAGCCCTACCACCTCTATGTCGAGAGGACGGACATCAAGAAAAACATGGCCCGCTTTTATGCGATGTCGATCGAGCCCAACCTGTTCGGAGACGCCTGCCTGACGCGGTGTTGGGGACGTATAGGCACGACGGGGCAGACAAAGAGCCACCATTTCGAAACCGAGCGAGAGGCCGTGGCCCTTTTCCTCGACGTCCTCCGACAGAAGAAGCGTCGCGGCTACTCAGCCGCCGTTCGTTGATCATGCACCGATATCTGATAGGTGGCACTAGAATTTGAGGGACAGGCATGACGGGCTCGATCGGCAACAAAGCCTACGCGAGCAACGCCAGATGAAAGATAAGCCTGCCGTTCCAAAAGTGCACCATGGGCCGGGTCTGACTCAATGCTAGATCCGGCTTTGATTTTCCGAAGAGGAGAAGGCTCCGCCGATGGCGGAGCCTCGTGATGTCAATCAGTCCCGGTTCGTACGGGACCAGATGAGCTGGAGACCATCCTCGCCTTCGACCTCGGCGAGCGTAGCGTAGATCGGGGCCGGGAAGCTCGGATCGTCGAGCTTGACCGAGAGGTAGTCGCGGCCCTGCTCGGAGGTCTTCTGCCAGGCCGCGCCGAGTTCAACGCTACCGGCGTAGACGCGGAACTGCGGGCCCTTGTCTGAGGGGTTTTCCACCCGCGCGATGCGGGCTTTGACGTTCAATGCGAGAGTGCGAATGGAGCCGGTGAAACCGTTTTCGGTGGAGGTGAAGGTGCCGATGGTAGCCATTGTCGTATTCCTTTCGTGGTTCGGGCCGCGCCCATCGCGGCCTCGATGGCTGTCGACAAGACCGGTGACGATCGGGCCGCACCTGATAAGGCCGCAATGAAATGGAGGGCGACAAGTCGCAGATTTGTTAGTGGGAGAGGAGGAGCCCGTAAGGGAGCCGGGGTAAGAAATCTGAGCCTTGTCGTTGCGGGAAGACGATCGAGGCGATGCCGGTCTCCGGTCAGACATGCCTCATCGAGCCCGCAGATGGGTGCCGGAGACTCAGGCGTGAAGGGATATGGCAATGGCGGTCCGCCGCAATTGCCCTCGGCACGAATGGGCATCCGGCCCCATGATCCGCCTGTCCTGTCGTCGCTGCATGATTCGATTTGGGGAAGGGAGACTCTCGCGAACATTGGCCGGCTTGCCCGCCACGCCTCGTGCGATATCGTTGTGCTCGCGAATCGCAGCCTGGAGGATCAATGCGTCAGCAGACCAAACCGTTCATCGTCGAACGCAAACCGTCCCGCAAACCCAAGCCCGACGCTGCAAAACCGTCGATCTGGGGAGGGCTGGATGTAGACATTGCGCACGGTCTCCAAGAGCAATTCGATAGGGACCAACCGAATATGGATGACGCGGCCGCCGCCGGTGGTGACGGCCGCGCCTGAACGTCAGGCCGCAACCTTCACATCCTCATCCGGCTGCAAGGAATGCAGGAAGCTTACCGCGCGCTGCGCATGCGCCGCGGCCTGGAAGATCGCCCGCTTGTCGTTGGCAAGGACCGATAGCCAAGACTGCAGGTAGGACGCATGATCCGGCCTCGGCTCGAGCTCCGGCGCGATGCCGAGATCGGCGCAGAGGAAGCAACTGCCGAGCTCGGCAATGAGCTCTTCGCGCGCGCGTTCCGTCCGGCCCTTCGCATAGCGCGACAGGTCACGTCCGACGCGATGTTCCGGTGCTGTCCAGTGCGTCGCTTCATGACTGAGGACGGCCGCGTAGCCGGCAGCATCGCGAAACGCCTCGAACGGCGGCATCTGGATGTAGTCCATGACCGGTGAATAGTAGGCCTGGTTGCCGCCATGCCGGATCACTGCACCGGTGGCGCGAAAGAAACGTTCAGCGCTTTCAATTCGCTCGACGGGATTCGGCACCTCGGTCTGCGGGGCATAATAGGTATCGGGCAAACCATCGATCTGCTCGATATTGAACACCGAGTAGGCCTTCAGGAATGGGATCTCGCGATCGACATCATTTCCGTTTCCGTCGGCCACTGACTTGGTGAAGCGGCTGGCAAAGACGACCATCGAACCTGTCTCGCCCTTCCGCACGGCTCCGCCCAGTTCGAGGGCCTGCTTGAAGGTCATCCACATCGAGGAGGCGAAGCCGCGTGACATCTGCTCCGACCACAGGAGCAGCACGTTCATGCCCGAATAGGGAAGGCCGTTGTGGCGCACCGGCCGGGTGATGCGGCCATTGGTGTTAGCGGCGCTCCATGGCTTCATCCAGGGGCGCACACCCTGTTCGATATCCTCGACGATCCGATCGGTGATCCGGGTGTAGATGTCCGCACGGTCTGATGCTGATTTCCTTGTCATGATTTATCTCCCCTTCTCAGGGACCGCGCCTATCGCGGTCCGTCACGGAGGTCCGACGTCAGGGGCCGACGGTGAGACCATGCACTGGAACGGCCGCAACGGCGTGGAGGACGGCGAAGCCGTTGCATGGGGGCCTGGCTCCTGCAGGACCGCCGAGCGGGACGGGCCGGGATAGACGCGTCTTCAACCTTGGCGCTCGATATGAGAAAAGGCCGGCGCTTGTAGGCGCCAGCCTCAGAGCAAGGGAAGAAGAGCGGGATGCGCCCCCGCCGATTGTGTCATCCGAAAGCGGCCATCTGTGCTTCGGTCGCCTTGCGGTCAAGGGTGCTACCCAGATTTTCGACCGGCCGGTCGAAGGGCTTCCAGGTCTCGCCGACGACCTGTTCATAGGCGGCCACTGCGCCCTCGGCTGCCATCCGCAGCGCGTGGGACTGGACAGCCATGTCGGCCGCGAATTCCCGCTTGCGCTGGGCGGCGCTGTCATAGCCGACCGGACCATCGAGATCCTCATCGCGGGCATCATTCGATGCCTTGGCGGTTGCGTCGCGCGCCTCGGTGACGGCGCGGGAGTAGAACTGCCCGGCGCCATGCGCCGATCCGACGAAGGCCCCTACGATCCGCTGCAGATGGATCTGCATGGCCCTCTCACCGAGCCCATCTGAAAGGCTGTCGGCGGTCTCGACGATCAGCCGCTCGTGGAGGCTGCGGATGCCACCGCTGTCGACGACTGCCGTGCCGAAGCTCTCGGCGATCTTGAATGCCTCGGCGGCATCAGGGCAGGAGAGGCGGACCATTTCGAGGGTGGTGCCGCGGCGAGATTGCGACGACCTTGCGTTGGAGTTGGGAGTGGAGGGCTTGGCCATGTCTGTTCCTTCCTTGGCTGCCGAAGCGGCTCCGACCCGTGCCGGTCTGCCCTTCGATGCGGACGACCAGAACCGGCAAGGGACGGACGGCTTCACAGGTCCAATCCGGCCGAACCAGCAGGTCAGGCTTGGCGGGCCAGCAGGTTTTGACCTGCGCAGACCGCACGCTTGCCCTCGCGCAGAGAGGCTGGGTCGGCCGCCCCGCGGCGCCACAGCGGCCTTGAAACGACCGGCCGCCGGTTCAGACCGCAGCGAACAAGAACGGCAGTCCGGTACGGGTCCGAAATCAGATGCAAGCCGTAAGCGGGCGGCATGGTCGCGCCGCCGCCCGGGAGGAGACCGGTCCTATGTCGAGATATCAAGCAGGCCAGCCGATCTCAGGCCGACCTATCGCGCGCGAGGTCGAACAGGTGGGTCACCGCTGCGCTGGAGCTCATCGATGACCTGCTCTTGCGCCGCCAACCTGCAGGCGATCATGTCGCGTTCGCTCCATCGTTCGAAGGTGAGGCTGTCGATGAACTTATGACGGTTAAGGCGGACATCGGATCGGCGGCTCACCGTTGTCGCCTGTCTTCCGGCGCGCGCCGCGATCTGCCGTGTCAGACAATCGAGATGGATTTCACGCCGGGTGCCGATCGCCGTCGCCAGCAGTCTCAAAGCGCAGACGTCGATCATGCCCCATCCTCCCGGCATCGCCAGCCGATGAAAGAGGATGGTCCGTGATACTCGGCGTGACGGACGGGATCAATGACAAAGCCGAACCGGCCGCGCCCGGCATATTCGTCGCTTGCCACCAGAAAGTGGCGTTCTTCGCCGTCGCGGATACGGCCTCCGCCGACCTTTGCCACGCCTCGGTCATGCCAGGGTGTTGGTCTGACAGGATCGCTGACGTGACGATGTAGTCGGCCGCATGACGCCGATCGAACGCCCGGTGATCCTTGACCCGGCTCTCACCTCTTTCTGGTCGACCTGACCGGCGGCTGCGATCACCCGCAGCTGCTGCTCGGACGGCACGTCGCCCAGCGCCATCTGCTCGAGCATGGCCGGCAGCACATTGGCGAGGAGACGCAGCTTGCGGATCTGGCGACCGGGGAGGGCGAGTGCGACGGCAATCGCTTCCTCAGTCCAGCCAAGCGCAATGAGCCGTTCGACGCCGCGCCATTGATCGACGAGGTAAGCGCCTCGCGGACGCTGTTCTCGACCATCGAGCGCATCGCGCCGTTGTCGTTGGCCGCATCCACGACGAGGATCGCGATTTCTTCGAAATCTGCGGCGATGCTTGGTGTCGATGATGTAGCCGGTGCCACCATCCGTTTCAGGAGCGACCACCGGCGGCTGGACGATGCCGACGGCCTTGATCGTGGTCAGCATCAGCGCATCGGCCTGCAGTGACGACTTCGACTAGCGCATCCGATCAGGGGTTGTCCTTCAGAGCGCGCGGGTCAACATTCATGATCTGCATGGGGTTTTTCCTTTCAGGAGATTTTGCCAGCCCTTCCTGTCTTCGTCTCTGCTCGAAGACACCTCCCGGACCGCTGAGCGGCCGGACTGACGCACCTGCGACCGAGCATCCCTGCTGCGACGGACTAGCGGGGCTGACAGCCCTGCGAAGGACGAGTGGCCGGGATGGCGCAGGGGCGGTTGAGCCACTGCGTCGGCAGGAGGACCGATCGGCGACGGATCCTGTCCTTCCTTCTTTTCTTCTTCTCTATTGGAAGACATGATCGCGCACGGCCGGTTATGATGGACAAGAACAGCCTTTCTGGAAACTGAAACGCCAAAAGGGCGCTCGACCCGCGTGGGGACCGCCCTTTTGCTGATCCCGGACGGCTTCGAAAGCCAGCGCAATTGCTGCGGTGGGACATCATCGGAACGGGAAGTGATTCTCAGATATTGTTGATGGCGCGAAATTTCAAGTCGCGACCTCCAAAGGCCCCTGATAGATGTCGCCGCCCATCCAAGAGCGCGAGTTGAGGAACAATGAGCACAAATCTCGAAACCCGGAGGGCAATCGCGCAACGCGCCATCGATCGCGCAAAGTCCCGTGGTGCACCGATCGATGAAGACCCAGTCTTCGTCGATCTGCTGGAGTCATGGATCAATGGCGACCTCGACATGAAGACAATGCGAAAGCGCTATCTCGATAATCTCGCGCTTGGGAGGGAGGAGCGCCATGTTCGCCAGTTCGATCAAGCGCAGGTACCGTTGGACGGTGAAAACAAGAAAAAAGGGCCGACGGAGTAAACCGCGGCCCATGAAGTGTGGAGATCTTTGACCTCCAGAGGGGAACAGCAAATGCGGCGGAACTGGGAGGCGACCGCCATCTGCATCAGCTGCAGGCGTTATGCCTGGTTTTTGACCATTCGGAAAACATTTATTGTGCAAGGCAGCTATGCGGCCAGTGCGTTGGTCTCATTGCATAGGTCCGCTGCCAACTGAGTTTCGTGTCACGTAGCTCACGCTTCTTCTCCTTCAGGTCGTCAGCGAACGTGAAAGCGCCTCCGTCTCGCGAACAATAGGAGAATAGCTGACGCTTCGACTGTGCGAGGGAGAGATCGTGGCACATGTTAGGCTCCATGAGGGAGCGGGCCAATTCCCGCTGATGGTTACTCAAAGGAACAGGGACGGTCGCGATCACCGCGAAGGCGAAGACGGAGCGGCGGCAGCTTGCTAGCCGACCTTTCATGGGTTGATCGACGGAGATCCGGACCTGGTCCAGGACGCCATCAGAAGAAGCGGGATTGGGTTGCTTTCGTTGCCGCGCGTCCTGGGCTGGATTTGCCGGCCGAGCAGGCAGATCTGATTCTATGCCGAAGAGTCCATGTCTAACGAACGGCGTGAAGCGGCTCGTAGAGCGACGTAGCAATTGCGACTTGACGTCAACATTTGTATGAGTGAAATGGAGCTCAGAATATACCCGTCTGCACCATCAAAAATGTACACCGGAAAAGGCGCGGGACATCTACTGTTCAGCCGAACGCGAGGCCAGCCCATGAAGCGATTACATAAAAACTTCGTGGTTGAGTACAAAGGCCGGCGGCAAGCACAGAAACCGACGTCCATCTGGGGAAACGTCGATCTGAAATCCATCTCCCGCGACGTGGAAGCTGAGGCGCCGTCCGTTGACATTGCTCCGTCCGTTGACATCACTCCGGCGGCACAGAGTATTAATGACCGTGAAACACCGCATACTGAGGCGATGCTGTTGACACCTGCACTGGGTCAGCGAAAAACTTCATCGCCACCACAGGAGGGACATATGGCCGAAGAAACCACCACAGTCGTTAGCACGGACAGCGTAAGCACGGATACCGCACCATTTACCCCTGAAAAGAAACGTCGGGGTCCCCGTCCGAAGAGTGCATCGCTCGACGCGGCAACAGGCGACACTTCGGCCAAGATGCCCGATAGCAAGAAGGCGACGCGGAAAACGCGTGTAAAACGGGTGAAGTCTGCGCAACCTTCCTTGGCAGGAGGGGGCGCTGCAAAGAAGCCCCGCAAGATGCGGGCGCCGACGGCAATTGCCGAAACGAAATCGGCTGCTGATGCAGGCGACGAAATGGCCGACCTTCTCCAGTTGGAACTCGAAAATCGAAACCTCCGAAAGCTTCTGGCCGAAAAACTGCGCGCCGAAAACGCCGATCTTCGCAAGCGCCTCGGCCATTCTTAGTCCGGGCAAGACTAGTTCCTCCGAGTCGTGAACTCCGGATCCGCGTTTAGCTGACATTCCCGGCGATGAGCGATCGTTGCCGGGACGGTTGTCCTCAGTGACGCCTGCGAGGTTAAGCAACGAAGATGAAATCCCCGTGGCAATTTCTCGTTGGCCTTGCAAGGCGACACGACAAGCAAGGCGCGCGCCATCAGAAGCCGATGCGATGGTCACGCCCCCGTCCGAGGCGCCGACCAATCCACACGTAAACGTTGCTAACCCTTCAGCGGAGAAAGAACCCGAGCGCGTTGACGCTTTGGCTGCGCTTGTCGCGATGCCCACGGCAGCGGCAAAAGACAAGGTGAAGAAGCCAGTCACCACTCGCGGGACGGTCGCTGAAAAACCTCGCCGTCGCGCCCCTGGGAACAAGCGGACAAGTGTTGTTTTGGTGCCGGCGCAGTTGGTTGCGCCCGGTGATCCTACTCGGGAGCTTGACGATGAGATCCATCAATTGAGATCGCAACTGGCGCAGAAATTGGAACTGCAGAACGCACAGCTACGACGAATGCTGGCACGGTTTGAGAAGTAATTACGCAAAAAGCCGCCCTTATCGACGCATCTCCAATTCAGCCGGCAACGGGATTTGTGCGTGCCAGATTATTTACGTTCAGCTTTCCCCTTTTGACTGCCTGACGCGAATTCGCGAAGCTCCCTCTCAGTCATGGATTTTTCCATTTCCTTGGAAGCGCCCTTCAGTTCGCTTTTCTTCGTTTCGCCGCGCTTTGCGGAAAGGGCAGCTCCTGCGGCTTTCTGCTGAGCTTTTGATTTAGCAGGCATGTGGCATCTCCTTCCATGGAAATGATGAAAGTCTTCCCGCCTGGATTTGTTCCTGTGTAGCGCGCCAACTTGGGGCGTCAGGCGGTCGAACTGCATCCTCGAGAATCGAGCGCCCCGCCACTTGGAGAAGCCATGTAGGTCGAGGAGTTCGTCATGCGGCTGAATTCCATTGCGGCTGGGGAGTTGGTGACTTCCGCGCCATAACCTCGCATGTAGGGTTCCCGCCTTCCGCTCCTATCCAATGATGCGCGGCCCCCGAACCGGCGTTGGACTGGACAGTTCCAACGAAACCTTGGGCTCTAATCTTTGCTTGCGGCTTATAATTCGCTCACAATCCAACGTGGCAAAAGCCTCCTTTAAGGCGGCAGATTTCACCCAATGTCGTAATTATGAGCGTGCAGAAACCATGACATGATCGCCTCATGTTGGTCACGCTGCCGAGTCGTACTTCATCGTAAACGAAGGATAGCGACAATGTTTCTGAATAACCTGGGACGCAGTCTGAAAAGCCGTGCCAACGATTTACGGTTGAACATCACCACGGGGGGAACCGCGCCAGCCGAATCGTCCGGACACGTATACTATGCTACGATCAGCTATCGCTGCATTCAATCTCTGTTGGACCTTCTTGACCTAACTCATGAGGACAGGTTTGTTGACGTAGGCTGTGGCAAAGGACGTGTCGTCTGTCTTGCCGCAAGGCGTCGTCTCTCCCAAGTCATTGGCGTCGAGTACTCGACGGCCTTGGCAAGCGAAGCGAAACGGAACTGTGAGAGGATGAGAGGGCGAAAATCGCCTGTTCAAATCTATTGCATGCCAGCTGAGGATTTTGACTATTCCGATTCTTCCGTCCTTTACTTCTTCAATCCTTTCGAAGCATCGCTGCTAGACAGCGTCCTGCAAAAAGCTCGAGCCGACAGACGGAACGGCCCCCTCCGCATGGCCTTCGTGATGGAATCTCCCGCTCAAAGAGATGTATTCGCCCGACATTCCTGGCTCTCCTGTTACAACCGCTTTGAAGACATCGACCATCATATTGTGGCCTTCTATCAGACCACCTGACTGCCGGTTAGTTCCTACGGCGGCGTGCTCCGGGAACTATTCTGTTTTTCAGATGTTTCTCCACCGAGGGGTGGAGCTACAAAGATGGACGACCCCAGATATTGGACAAAGTACGTGGAACTGGAACTTGGCGGTCCCGGTCGTTTTCTACGCGTCAGAAGCACCCGGGATGCTCTCGCGTGCTTGGAGCATTGGCCACCTGAGAGAGGGGCCGCCTACTCCGAAGCCGTGCGCGTCTGCCGCGCCGTCCTCACGCGTGGAGTGCCGCGGAAGGTAGCGCGCGATGCCTTCATATATGCAGCCAGAGAGGCCGGCATTCAAATTCGCCAGCGTTAAAAGAGCCGCCGTCGTTACGCTCTGCAACCAACAGACTGGCGGCAGCGCACGGCGTGTGGGCCAAGCCAACGCCCTCCTGCAGCAGCGCGCCGGAAGAAACCGTGCAGATGTTGGTTGCTCAGCCAGCCTCGAAACGCCTTCCTGCCCATGATGTTTAACATCCGGCCAGAATCGCCCACGAAAATGACGAAGCCGCCACTGGACCGCAGCAAGGGTCCTAAGGGTTGGTTCTCCCCTTGAGCATCGCCCAGTCAAGGGTAGCAGGTCTCCGCAGTGCGCATTACCGTGGGAAGATATCCGGGTAGCCGACCACCCCGTCGGCATGTCAATGGGCATGTCGCCTGAAACTGGCAACCAGAATCGACCGCATAGCCACTGGACTATGCCCCCCTCGCGAGTAGAGGCGGATAAGTGCTCGTCCAAGTGAACGGGCATGCTCACTTTCAAACGGAAAGCCACAGTCACGGCGGCAATCGTCGAATACTGACTCGAGAGTATTCAATTCCCTGGGGCTGAGCGTCCCGGAAAGGTCGCCACCTGGGAATGTCGGGTAGCCTGCAGCGTCGTAGTGCATGACAATTGTCCTCTTGTGTTCCTTTCCAACGACGTCCGACGATGTATGTTCCCCGATAAATGCTTGCTCCCAGCACCGTGTGGAACACCCGCTCCCCTATTGCGTTTCATCCCGGCGACTGTGGGAGAACTCAGATGTCGAAATGGAAGATGCCGGTGGACCTAATGCTCGACGGCACCAATCACCAGACGGTGCACGGGCCCTATGCCGCAGCGATGCTTCTCATGATCTCTTGGCCTGCAGGAGACGCTCCAGAGCGCGAGCGAGCCGAGCGAATGTGCCTTGAGGCCGTCGAGGGACGGATTGAAGTAGAGGACGCGCGAAAGGCCTTTCTCGCAGCGGTTGACGAGGCAGGCCTCACGATCGGCAGTTCGAACGGTAATTCGGCTGCCGCTTAAGCCAGAAATCCGCTCTTGCGGTTGAACGCGAGAACACACCGCATGGTACTGACCTGAGCCCCTTGTTCCCTTTAGTTTTCGGGGATCAGAGCATCTGTCAGTTTCATCCGGCCAAAAGTCCCAAACTCACCGAGCGAACAACTGGGTTTTGGAAACCGCAAAAGTTGAAGGCACCGCTTAAGAGTAGAAACTTTTGCTCGACCGCGGCCGAAAGTAACGAATTCAGACGTAATGAATGCCCCCCGGATCCCTGAGGCAGCCGTCTCATTCGACCCGCGTAGTTCAGATACGCCGGCGGGTAGGTCTAATAGGAATTTTCAGCAAGAGTGTCCTCGCAATGGAACCTTTGGGCGCCTCCGACGGTTCTTGGCAAATTGGAGATGCACATGACGCCCGATCTCATGGCCTTGGAAGGCAGGATAAACGCACATAGAAGGCTTTTGGTCTCGCTTGTTGCCCTTCTAAAGACCGCACCAGAGGCGCAGGATGTTTTGCGGCGCTTGCAGGTGGAACAAGAAACCCATCGCGATCACGAAGAAGATCCGGGCATCGAGCCTGACGAGACCTACGCGGTGCAACGAATCGCAGCCGAGGAAGTCATGAATATAATCGGAGCCGGGATGACAAGAAACGCTTCTGTAAAAGGGAGGAACAGGCAGGCGCACAAGTGAGCAAGTTATTGCCTGGCTGCATGGATCCACGTCCCGAACCCTGGCCGCGACCGGGGAGGAACCTTTTGAAGGAGGGGACATGCTCATTCAGCGTATCGCCTTCTTCGCCATCCTGGCGCTCGTCACTATTGCTTTCATCGCGATCACTTTACCGTTCTACTCGGCAATACTCTGGGCCGCCATTTTTGCAATCGTGTTCTTCCCGCTCCACAACCGAATTGAAACGATTCTTCGCGGGCACCAAAATATTGCGGCGGGGATTTCTGTCCTGACATGCCTCTGCCTCGTGATTGCCCCGAGTCTCATGGTCTTGACCTTACTATTGCAGCAGGGGAGTGAGCT
The DNA here is from genome assembly GCF_025780115.1 of Rhizobium sp. TRM96647. Taxonomy (NCBI): domain Bacteria; kingdom Pseudomonadati; phylum Pseudomonadota; class Alphaproteobacteria; order Hyphomicrobiales; family Rhizobiaceae; genus Rhizobium; species Rhizobium sp. TRM96647. The sequence goes on along the minus strand of NZ_JAOXHF010000021.1, from coordinate 10,393 downwards.
TTATCAGCACATGGAGAGCGGCGACGTTAACATCACCGATGCCCTCCATAGGTTCCATGACATCCTCCCCAATTTCATCCAGAAGCGCACAGCCGAGATAGATCTTCAATGGCTAGGCCATCTGCGCGAGCGCTTTTCGCCGGCCCTTGTCGAAGGCGGCAGTTTCTTTGCCGCCCGAGCCCTTAGCTTCGGCCAATCGACACTAGAGTTCGTCCTCGCCTTCGGCGTCATGCTGTACCTCCTATTCTTTCTCTTTCGGGATGGTCGGGCGCTGGCACGTACGATCCGACTTGCCATCCCGCTTAGCGAGGATCACACTCGCCAGTTCGCCTCGAAATTCACCTCCGTCGTGCGCGCCACCATTCGAGGCAACGTAATTGTTGCGATCGTCCAGGGCTCGATCGGAGGCGTTGCGTTCTGGGCGCTTGGCCTTAGGTCGGCCATGCTTCTGGGCGTAGGGATGAGTATCCTGTCATTGATGCCCGTCGTCGGCGCGGCGATCATCTGGATTCCCGCTGCAGCCTACCTGGCTCTTTCTGGAATGTGGGGGAAGGCGGTCACTCTGACCCTGATCGGCGTATTCGTAATTGGCGTAGTAGACAATCTGCTGCGCCCGCCTCTTGTGGGCCAAGAAACAAGACTACCCGATTATGTCGTACTGCTTTCGACGGTCGGTGGAATCGCACTAGTCGGTATAAATGGCTTTGTGATCGGCCCACTCGTAGCGGCTCTCTTCCTCGCTGCCTGGTCGATCTTCATGGCGGAACGGCGTCTTCCGGATGATGAGCCGGCATCCGAAAAGCGTGGCATTGCTGAAGCACCTCTCTGTTCTCGCAATGACAATTGATCGCAACACTCGCTCCGTTACGCAGTCTGCGACACGCGGCCGGATCGTACGAGGCTCAGTGCGTTTGTACGTAACCGGTGTTCCGCCCCCACGTTGTCCTCGCCGCCCTGATCTGTGATCGGCTTTCCATGGACGAGCAACGGGAGTTTCTCCATGGAGAGTACATTGGAGGTTCTCACGACCAGGAAGTCTGGACGTGAGCCGCATCGACATTGGCCGGACGAGGTCAAGGCGCAGATCGTTTCTGAGAGCCTTCGGCCAGGTGCCTTGGTCAATGAAGTTGCAGAGCGACACGGCCTGAAGCCGAACCACCTGTCGACTTGGCGTACGATGGCACGTCAGGGCAAACTGGTTCTGCCAGCACCCGAAGATGCCGTAGAGTTCGCAGCGGTGATTGTCGAACGACCCGTCGCGGAGCCGCCCGTCAAAAAGTCCAACCGCCCTGAGATCATCGTCGGCGCTGTTACGATCCGTTTGGAAGAAGGCGCATCTGCCGCCCGGATCGCCGCTGTCGCGCGTGCTTGCGCGGTTACGGCATGATCTTTCCATCGAACCGTGTGCGGATCATGGTGGCGACCAAGCCCGTCGACCCCGCAAAGGCCATGATGGATTGGCAGCTTTAGTCAAGAACGAGCTACATAAGGACCCGTTTACGGGGACGGTGTTCGTATTCCGGTCACGCAAGGCGGATCGCCTGAAGCTGATCTACTGGGATGGCAGCGGTCTAGTGATGGCCTACAAGCGACTGGAGGAGCATACGTTCACTTGGCCAGATATCCGCGACGGGCTGATGACCCTTGGGCATGCTCAGTTCGAGGCGCTGTTTGCCGGGCTCGACTGGCGGCGAGTCCGCTCCGTTGAGGCAAGAGCGCCAGCGGCAATCGAGTAGGTGCGTCACGATGACTCGGTTCGCAAATTCCGGCGGTGGGACGACACGTAATTTGATAGACTTTCTCCATGTTGGACGCGGTCGATCTTCCAGACGATATTGCTGCCCTGAAGGCGATGCTGATCGCGTCGCAGGTTCGTGAAGTTCGTAAGGATGAGCGGATCGAACGGCTGGAGAAGTTGGTCGCTGCTTTTAAGCAGGCACCCGAGCAATTCGATCTTGCATTGGAGGACCTGGAAACAGCCATAGCGGCGATCCATGCCGAAGACGAGGACAGCACTCCGGGTAAGCCGCAGCCAAAACCACGGGCAGCCAATCGCGGCTCACTTCCCGCCCATCTTCCTCATGTCGAAGAGATCATCGAGCCGGAAAGCCTGATCTGCAACTGTGGCGGCCGCCTGCATTGCATCGGGGAGGACGTGTCCGAGCGACTCGATATCATCCCGGCACAGTTCCGCGTCATCGTCACCCGTCGTCCCAAACATGCCTGCCGTGCCTGCACCGATGGCGTATCTCAGGCTCCAGCCCCCGCTCGATTGATCCAGGCCGGGTTGCCGACAGAGGCGACCATCGCGCATGTGCTGGTCTCCAAGTACGCTGATCATCTGCCGCTGTACCGACAGGCCCAGATCATGAACCGCCAGGGTCTCGATCTTGACCGTTCGACGCTTGCCGATTGGGTCGGCAGGGCGGCCTTCGAACTTCGTCCGGTCTTCGACGCTCTGATCACCGATTTGAAGCGCTCGACCAAGCTGTTCATGGATGAGACCCGTGCGCCGGTGCTCGATCTCGGCTCCCGCAAAACTAAGACCGGATACTTCTGGGCGCTTGCCCGTGATGACCGACCTTGGCTCGGAGGAGCGCCGCCGGGCGTCGCCTTTACCTATGCTCCTGGTCGCAGTGGGCACCATGCCGAACGGATATTGCAAGAGTTCACAGGCGTCCTTCAGGTCGACGGCTACACGGGATATAACCGCTTGATCGCACCGGACCGCACCTGTCCCTACATCCGACTAGCATATTGCTGGGCGCATGCCCGGCGTAAGCTGGTCGAGATCACCCGGAACGGATCAGCGCCGATTGCCGAGGAAGGCGTGACGCGGATCGGCGAACTGTATCGCATCGAAGCAGAGCTGCGCGGTCTCGATGCCGACGCCCGCCTTGCTGGGAGGAAGGCACGGTCAGCGCCATTGGTCGCGGACCTGCGGACCTGGCTCACGCATCATCGTGCCCGCGTCGCTGGCAAGTCGCCGCTCGGCGAAGCACTCTCGTATATCTCCCAATACTGGGATGGGCTCTGCGTCTACTTGACCGACGGTCGCATCGAGATCGACAACAACACGGTCGAGCGGACCATCAGGCCGATTGCGTTGAACCGAAAGAATGCTCTCTTCGCTGGACACGAGGCCGGAGCGGAGAACTGGGCCACCATCGCCTCGTTGATCGAAACCTGTAAGCTAAATACCGTCGATCCGCTTGCCTATCTGTGCAGCACACTCACCGCCATCGTCAACGGCCACAAGCAGAGCCGGATCGATGAACTGCTTCCTTGGAATCATCCGGTCGCATAACGGTTTGTAGCCGCCGTTTGCGCAGTGCTCAGCCCCGTGAAGTCATCCATACGCCAACCAAGGTAACCGCCAGCCCGGCGAACATTGCAAGGGTCAGAGGCTCCGAGAACAACATCCAGGCCCATATCATTGTCACGGGTGGGCTGAGGTAGATGGCAGCGCTCACCTTGGCAACCGGGAACAGCCGAAGACTGGTATAGTAGACCGCATAGGCTAGAAACGTTGCGATCACGACCAGCCACACCATCCCGATTGCAAAGTCTCGGGTCATTGGCGGGGCAAGACTACCTTGCGTTAATGCGCACAGCCCGAAGAGAACCGAACCTATCAACGTCTGGATACAAAGGCTCTGATGGACCGGCATGTGCTCCGTCTTGCGTCTCCTGTGCAGGACCGAGGCGACGGCGAACACCAGCATCGAACCGACTGTTAGACCGTATGCCCAGATCGGAGCGGTGCCGAAACTGAGGTTGTCGAAGGATACGATCAAGACGCCGACGACTGCAATCGCGGTGCCTATCCATTGCCTTGCCGTTAGTCGTTCACGAAGGACGGGCTGGGAAAGGGCGGCGATGGCGAGCGGAAGAAGATCGGCGATCAGGGCAACCAAGCCGGTTGGCACCTTTTGCTCTATGGCAAGCGCGAAACCTCCCAGATAAAGGAAGACCGCCATGATGCCGAATAGCGCCTGATCCCTGACCGCACGCATCGATATCCGTGGACCGATGGCCAACGCAAAAGGCAGAAGGATCAGTCCTGAAAGCAAAGTCCGCCAGAAGAGCAGAAGCATGACGCTCGCCTCCTGGTTGGCATATCGAATACCGACAAACCCGGAACTCCATCCGATGATGAGAAGCGTGGCAAGCAATGGCCATAACAGCGGATGGCGTCTGGCAGAGACGGAAGGTAGCGAGGTGTCGGTCATTGGGGCTCTATCGCGAGGAACACAATCTAGCGGTATGGGGAAAGCGTCGAAATCGCACATGACAAATATCGATGCACGCATGACATTCCTTAAATCCCTGTCATGAGCTGCGAGGTTCGTGATAAGTTCGTTCCACCGACAATTAGACGGATATGGCCATGAACGAACTGAACAGTCGCCGCCTCGAAATCGACGCTCTGCGGGCGCTTTCTGCAATCCGCCAACACGGCGGCATTACCAAAGCAGCCGCCGCACTCGGTCTTTCGCAGTCAGCGGTGAGCCATAAAATCAAAAGGCTCGAAGTTAGCCTCGACTGTGAGCTGCTCGGACGGAAATCGGGAGGACCGATGTTCACGGCTGCTGGCGAAGACCTGCTGGACTACGCTGGCCGCATCCTTGGACTGCACGACGAGGCGCTGATAAGTCTGTCCAAGACACCGCTCGCCGGAAGACTTCTACTGGGCCTCACCGAAGACACGGCATGCACTGATCTCGCTCGCGTCTTTGGCCGCTTCAAGCGGCTTCATCCAAACGTTGCGGTCCGAACCAAGGTCCGCATGAGCTTGGTTCTCCGCGTTATGATGGAGCGCGGAGAACTTGATGCTGCAATCGTCCAGGTCTTCAGCCACGAGGTGCGTCCTAACGACGTAGTCCTTTACAGAGAAGGCCTTCACTGGGTGAAGCATCCAGAGTTGCTGATACGGCAGGATGAACCGATACCCTTTTTGTCGTTCGACGATGAATGCTTCTATCGACAATGGGCTCTCGACATCGGCCAGGAGAACACGGTTCTCGAAACCGTGTTTGAATGCTCAAGCGCTGCTGGGATCGTGGCCGCCGTCAACGCGACGATGGGCGTTGCGTTGCTGAGTGACCGCCACATCCGGGGAGAAATGCAGATAATGACCGACCGTCTGCCTCTGCCTCCGTCCTTGGCATACGTTATCCGGAGGGCTCGCAAATCGAGAAATCCAGCACTCGACAGCTTGGTCAGAGAAATTGAGACGGACATAGGTCGTCACGGAGGATTGGCACTGGCTGGCTGACACGACCACGTCGACTATGATTTATATTTGCCGCCCTCATCGACGCCGAGATTCAAGGCACTGAAACTCAAATCTTAGTCAAGGTGCGAGCGCACCACCGGTTACGTTTGTACGGCGAACGCGCTTCGGTATCCGTCAACGGAGCGCCTGCGGTTGATCTGCCTGCCGTGGGGGAGGGGGGGCGGCGCCGCGTTGTCTCCCCTGTCGGTTGAGCGCGCCACTTCTGGAATTTCGTTTGTATTTCGGTCAACGTCACTTGCACAAGTCCGAGTAGAAGGACACATGCAAACATATTAAAATCATCGTTTTGGCGCGGAAATTCTAAGTATCACGAGAAAATCGGCCAACTTAAGAACTCACGGAAATATCCTTCGCAAAACTGTGGTGCAAAATCGGTGTTCAGCCACCAATCTATGCGACGAACCGGAAGACCGTTGGCCTAAGAGAAAAGTTCGGCGCATTGCCGCTTGGCGTTCACGATCTGATCTGTCTTGGCGTTGGGTTAGCGGGTTAGCGGGAAAGCCGCGCGATGTCTGATTGGGAACTTCGATGGCGGTTCCCCGTTGAGATCTCTACTCAACATGTAAAGGAGAAAGATATGGGCTACTCGCTCAAGGATCTGGACGCCGAGGAAATCGTGTGGCTTCGCCGACTGGCTGATGGTCGCGTTCACGTTCTCCCGACGGCGATGGCCGAGCGTCTCCAATCTCTCGGCATCGCAATCCAGGATTCTCCCGATGTGGCAGAGGATGAGGGCCTCGGCACCAGGATTAATGATGACGGATTGAGGCTGCTCGCGGAAGACTAAGGGAAAACACCAATCTGGCAGCCGGCCATTCGCGCAACCATTGCCGCTGAGTGTCATTCTGCTTCACAAACAGAAGGCAGCCAACGATATCCTCGACAACCACAGTCCAAAAGCAACATTCAATGCAGAAACAGGTCGCGAAAGCTGACCGTCACGGCAAGCCGAAGAAGATCGGGAAGCCATGCAAGCCGGCGGACGAATATACCCGGTTCCACCGCCTACCTGAAGTGCATCAACAGAAGCCCGGATCGGAGCGGCCCTTCCGTCGCAACCTATGCGCTATACTCCGTTCAATCTGGTATCCGGGAAGCTCCCGTACAGGTGCCGCTGATCACCGGTGGTGACCCCGTCGTCGGTCGCTCCGGGGCTACCCTGAATGCAAGGCAAGGCGCGAATATTGCAATCACTCATTTGGGCGAAGGCGAGGATGCGGAACTTACTCAGAAGACGGTGGAGAATGAAGGCAGAAAATGTGTGTAATGAAGGGCGAGGTCAAGGATGCCAAGCTTTTGCAGGCGAGCGGTTGAGTCCTGTTCGGGCTCTGGGGCCACTCGTCGTGTTGGTCAACCATGCAGCCTTTCAACTGCGTACCATCGACATGATGATGTTTTGGACGAGCATTCCGACGAGACACTAAAGAAAATTTCTATGGGTATTTCGAGATGGCGAAGGCCGCTGTGCCGCATATGGACAATGGTGCCGCGATCATAAATATCGGGTCCGTGACCGGCTCAAGGGGTCTAAAGCACTGCAACCGATTGGTGCGGCAAGAACGCCATTGTGATGCCTTCGCCGACCTTGGATTGCGTCCTCCGTCCCGATCTCAGCCCTCGATCTTCCAGTTGAACTTCGGGTGGGACCTGCGGCGAGCTGGAACGACGCCATCATTTGCCCGTTTGGGAGCTCCCATCTCGATCGCAGGTCTCTGGCGCGCGCGATTGAGGCGGCTTTTGACAGTTCCGATAGCGCAGCCCAAGTGGATCGCCGCCTCGTCATAGGCCATTCCATCGATGGTCACGAGGGCGATGACCTCTTGGCCTTGCCGACTGATGCGACCTATCGCTTCCTCTAGTTCGCGGCCGATAACGTGCCACTCCTGGTCCGGCGCAGTCGGTCTGGAGTTGGTGCTATCCTCATCCATGCCAACTTGCTCCCGCTTTGCGAACCTGAGATTTGTCAAGAAAGTGTTGCGCATGATGAAAAGCCAGGACTTCAGGTGCGTACCTGACTGGTACTGGTTCACGTTAGAGAGGGCCTTGAGCAGTGTGTCCTGGACGAGATCGTCTGCATCGCTAGAGGTGCGGGCGAAGGTGCGGCTGAATCGTCTCAATGCCGGTATGAGAATGGTGATTTCTGTTACCGTCTGATCCTGTTGGGGACTACGCATAACCGATCCTCTTCATCAGGAAATGTGCCTTACCGCCTTTGGTTCCGCTCTGCGGGACAATTGAGAACGTTGGCAACCCGATGGGAACATGATTCGGTCCCCGGGGTTTTCTGCTATCGAAAGAGGAATGAATCGGGAAACGTGCAAAGCCGATTGCCATCGCGGGCTGGGAACCGGCACTCGGCACGGCTGGCGCGCAAGAAATCCACGGATCCCAACAGCGAACCATGCGAGGTGGAGAAAGATCATGCGGGCATTTCGCGACAACAGCCTGACGATCATTCTGGTTGCGGCAACCTTATTGGCGACCTTAGGTATGTCGATGGCCGGATGGTTCGCGTCCCGCGCGGAAATTGCAGAGCACGGCGCACAGCAATTGTCGTACGCCAACTATCTCGGATCTGGTCATTTCCTATCCGCGCTCTTCGAGAACTGGGAAAGCGAGTTCTTACAGATGGCCACCTATGTGTGCTTGACAGCCTATTTCTTCCAGCGTGGCTCGGCGGAATCCAGGGACCCAGACAGCCGGCATCCCAGCGACGAGGACCCGTCTTTCTCCGACCACAAGGATGCACCGTGGCCGGTGCAAAAAGGCGGCGTCATTCTGGCACTTTACTCCTATTCCCTTGGGATCGCATTCTTATTCCTGTTCTGCTTATCCTTCGCCCTGCACCTTTGGCAAAGCGCAGGCGAGGCGAACACGGAAGCTCTTCGGCACGGTAGAACGCCAATTGCCGTTGCGGAGCACCTCCTCAGCGCCCAGTTCTGGTTCGAATCTTTACAGAACTGGCAGTCCGAGTTTCTGTCGACAGCACTCGTAGTCGTTTTCTCTATCTTCCTCAGATATCGCGGATCGCCTGAGTCGAAACCCGTCGCGGCGCCGCATAGGCAGACCGGCTAACGCGTGGATCAGTTCGGCGCTGCACACATTGCCGCGACATATGGCAACGAGAATCCGAATTCGCGCCTGAGGCGGCGCGAATTCGTTGGCGGCTTAATTGCCGGCATGATATCCGGACATGACCCGAACAACGGAAGAAAGTGCAACGCTAACGAGCCGTAAAAAACGGCCGTCGTCCAATGCTCCACCTATGCGGCGCCAAGCGTATTCCGCCCATCAGGCCTTCCTTGGTGCGCTGCCCAATCGCGATCGCTTCAGATCAGCAAGATCACCAGCAGTACGAACAGCACAGCAATTCCGAATACCGATAGCTCCACAAACCCATCATACACAGCGATATCCTCGGTGGGCGATATCGCTTAACGCCGTCATATAATTGAGGTTCCGAAACTCGGTAAAGAATATTGGCCTATGGGAACCGAAGGCGGTCGCGAACTGAAAACGCAAAAGGGGCCGGGGGAACGGCGCTCAACGCTCATTCTGACAAGTCGCGATCCGTCCTCCTCTACAAGGCTGGCGCCATCGATCGCCATACCTAGTTCTCGCCCGTACCGAACGACATCGGGATTGCGTCTAACGAACAAGTATTCCTTTCAAGCGAGGAAAGATCCACCACGAGGGTGCAAACGGAGTAGGTGCGATCCGGACACGTTTGTGGCGCCTGACCGGTTCGGCTGCCGCGATCTGAGACGCTCGGCAAACGCCGGATCGGTCATGCCCGGCATCACCCTGGGCCGGGACGATCGATGAATCGTGCCTGCGCGCGCCTCAGCCTTGAAGCGTTCGACCCAGCGCGACAAGATCTTCGCCGACGCAACGGCGTCAGACGCTAAGGTGCCTTTGCGATGGCTCCGCCTCTCAGCCATTGCCGGAGATCTCCGTGCGGCTGCAAAGCGCGTTGTCTCAATTGCTTCAGCATCTGTGGAATTCAATGCGCCTCTCACGTCGAATCTGCGAAAGAATCACTTGGATACGTTGGAGCCGGCGATGTGTGGCAATCATGGTATCTCGCGCACTCGAACTACCAAGGAACTCGCTCCTTGAAATCGCGTTGAAGCAGTAGGAGATGCATCCAGTCGCTATGACCCCATCAAAACTCATTTACATATCTGGGCTTAGTGCCGGCATTTCGCGAAAGCAGGGGCGGCGGCGCTTTCTCTACTATGGAGAGGACGGTCGTCGCATAGTGGACAACGCAGAGATCGCGCGTCTCGATGGTTTGGCGATACCGCCCGCTTATGCCGACGTTGTCATCTCCCCCAGTGCCGATACACATATTCAGGCGGTTGGCCGCGATGCACGCGGACGCAAACAGTATCTTTACCATCCCGACTGGCGATCAGAGAAAGAGCGCGCAAAATTTGACCAACTTGCCGATTTCGGCAGGCGTCTTCCCGATCTCCGAGAGCGGGTTGATGCGGATCTGCGCCTGCGGCACCTGACGATGGACAAGGCGTTGGCCGTTGTCGTTTGGATGTTGGACAACCTGTTCATCAGGGTGGGAAACGCCAGTTATGCTGAGGAAAATGGCTCATTTGGGCTTACTACGCTTCGCAATCGTCATGTCAAAATTGAAGGAAGCAGCGTTCGCTTTCGCTTTGTCGGCAAGTCGGGAAAGCAATGGAATCTTGTCCATTCAGACAGACGCATAGCCAGCGCAGTTCGCAAACTGCAGGAACTGCCGGGTCAGCAACTTTTCCAGTACATATGCGACAATGGCGACTGTCGTCCGATATCATCGCAAGACGTGAATGCCTACATTCGCGATGTCGCTGGCGGCGAGTTCAGTTCGCGTCAGTTTCGGACTTGGGGAGCCACCTGCCTGGCAGCATCCGCATTGGCCTCTGTCGAGGTGGCTGATTCAGAAAGAGCCATTGCGATTCAACTCAATGAAGCAATCGATGGAGTGGCCCATAGACTTGTAAATACGCGTTCCGTCTGTGATGATGTCCCAGGGAGTGGTGTAGCTTCGGCGCTCGCCGTGCCTTCCGGACAGAGCCGGGAATGGGTCAGCCCGCC
>NZ_JAOXHF010000020.1:0-65739 GCF_025780115.1 Rhizobium sp. TRM96647 | reverse complement strand
GGCGGGCTGACCCATTCCCGGCTCTGTCCGGAAGGCACGGCGAGCGCCGAAGCTACACCACTCCCTGGGACATCATCCAAAAGCCAGTCAAACTTGGCTTTGGACTCGGCGGAAATCGCGTGGTGAACGGCCCTGTGGAGGCGCTCATTTGCTTGACCGACATGTGGCCGCGCCGGGATGGAGCGCACTACATCCGGGCAAAGAACGCTTGCAAAGCTGCGATTGAAGGGCGCCTTACCGCCGAGGAAGCCCGCGAAGAGTTCGTCGCGGCGGCCGATGAAGCCCAGGTTGCCAAACACTAGTCTGAGGACCGGAAGATGGACCCAAAGTTTTGGAACAAGCCGATCTGTTTTGAATCTGCCAGTTCGCACGAATGGCGCATAGTGGACAGCACGGCCGAGGCCGCGTTAATCTTGATGAACCAATGGCCTCTGGCGAGCGGAAAGAAGCTGGTCAAGGCCAAAAAGGTCTGCATCAAAGTGCTGGAAGGAAAGCGCTCGGTCGATAAAGCCCGCGTCGCCTTCATGAAGGCCGCCAAGGAAGCGCGCATACCTGTCGAAGGTTAGTAGCCCAAAAGCATGCCCCTATGAGGACGCTGATATGCCGCATCTTCATTGACCGCCCCTTCCCGCCGAGCGGCGATAGGGATGATCTCGGTAGATGCGTCCTGCCTGCCGATCCTGTCCGGAACATGTTGTGAATTGCGTAGTTGTTGGACCCGGAGGTCGATTTCATGACCATACACAAAGCCGGGAAATGGCTGAGAGCCGTGTTCGTTGAAATTGAGTTTGAAGACGAAACAGCAGTGCTTCAGATCGACAACACGCGCGAGGCGGCCGAGTGCCTTACGAACTTGTGGCCCCAGAACGACGGGATCGAGTTCTTGAATGCTGTTCGGCTTTGCTCGGCCGCGATGGAAGGGAAAACTGACGACGAGAGTGCCCGAGTTGCGTTCATGGCTGCGGCCATGGAAGCCGAAATCGCGGTTCCGATCCATTAGGGCTTTCAATCCGCACAGGTGCCAAGAACTGCGGTCATCAGCCGCACAATGAGCGTCAATTCGCTCAAGTACCTTTGCCGGAACGACCTCGCGCTCCGGCAACGAACACCAGAGATCGTTCACGCGGTGAACGGTGTCGGTCACCGCCCTGAGACAGGCGCCTTCGGGCAAACGCGCTCGATTTGCGAATGCTCTCCATCGCTGCGCGTTCATGGCCTTGAAAAGCCGTTCGCCGGCGAGCGACAAAGTAGTATCCGCGGGAATGTAGGGAATTGTCGATAGTACGTCATAGACAGGCGCGAGTTGCGGTTTGTCGGCTGCCTCGCGATAGATCAACGATCAGTTCTTTAGATGCACGTCGCCATTGCCGGTGATGGCAGCCAGAGCCAGCCGGCGGACGAACTCGGCCGCGGCAGCCGACGACACGGCAATGTTTAGCGCTGCCGCAATAACATGATATGTGGCTCCCTCATAATTTGCGGTAAGGGCATACGCCGAACACCTGCGCAAAATCCTCGATATGGATCCGCGCGTCGTTTGCGCCACGGCCGGCCCTTCGATGCCGATCGTTTCGGCCAAAGCGAGATTCGCATATTCATTTTCCCACACCCCGGGAAACGAGGTCGATGGAAACTGTGCAATGTACGAACCCTGTTCCTCGCCGAGTGGCAGGGGAAGCCCGCCATCCTTGCCCGTGTTCTTGATAACAGAGAACGTCTTTTCAGTCAGTTGGCGAAGCTTTTGATACTGGGCGTCCCTGAGGTTAGCCAGGGGAGGCAGCCCTCGCCGGGAACGCAACCGGTTCGCCGGCCGTTCAGATGATTGCTCTAGTGGACATTCACGATCGAGCAAGCGATATACCTCTCACGCCCGTCGTTCCAGTAATAAACGGTTGCCAGACTTCCATCACTGTTGGCGACGGTCCGGGTATATCCAAGGTCTCGAAGGGGAGCCCCGGCACGGATCGTGGCCTCCTGTGACCAAGTTCGGCCACGGTCCCCGCTTATCCGTAAGCGGATGCCGAACGGCGGTCGTCGGACGCCATAAATCAGAGCCACCCGATCCTGGCCCAACATCGCCAGGCTCGCGGGATTGCCTCCAACTCCGGTCCAGGTGACGTTGCTGTCTATCATTTTCCACCTCCCCCCCAGATCGGATGAGGCGAAGGAGGAGAGCCAGCCGTCGTTAGTGCTGCCGCGGCCACGTCTCAGCACTGTCAGCAGGGACCGGTCTGTGAACAGCACTGTAGATGGCATAATCGCATACCCGTTCCAGCACTCGCAGATCGCGCTCTTCTGTCGAAAAGTTCGTCCTCCATCGATCGTCTCTGCGCAAAAGACCCATCCCTCTTTCCCGTTCGCTTTCGCGGCACTCAACAAGAACAGGGCGTGACGGCCCGAAAGCGCCACGACATCCGTCCTGGCGGCGATACCCCGCTCGTTCAATCCAACGAAGGCGTAGGGACCGCTCCAGCACTTGCCCCTATCCTGGCTGACATAGAACCAACTGGCGGCCTCGGCATCCAGGCCTGTTCTGGCGGCCATGACGATCGTCTCCGGGTCGCAAAAGTCTATTGGCCGAACAAGTCCCGGGATTGAGCCACCCCTCACCAATGCGCTTGGTGTACGCAGCCCGACCGCGACGTGCTCATCCGCAGACAGACATTTGCCTCCCGGCAGATAGCCGGAAAACGCCTCTGTCAGCCAATTTCGTCCACCGTCCATGCTGCGGGCCTGGATTGGTCGGAATGGATGACGCCTGTCTCTTGCATGTAGCTCGCCTTGCTCTCCGAGCATGCCTTCGACGAAAACGACAAGCACTTCCCTACCCCACGCCCAGAGGCCGTAATTGGCGGGCCACGCGGCAAACCGATTGGTGCGCCTGTGGACAACATGATGCGTGCAGGTAATATCGGGGATCATGGTTTGGTCGTGTCGACGGGCGGACGAAATCGTCGCCGCAGTTTCATCATCAGGATGGACCCCGACAGGATCAGACAAACCGCATTCGTGAGAATGATAGGCAGCTCACCACGCAAAAAGCCGAACCATGTCCAAAGCGCAAAACCGCCGACCGTGAGCACATACATTGGGGCAGAAATCGCGGCCGTTTGCCCAGATTGATAAATCTTCCATGCCTGGGGAACAAAACTCGCCACCGAGCAGATGGAAGCACTATATCCGATGAACAAAGCGGTATCCATGGTCTCCTCGCGCCGGTAGCAAGCTGCAAATTCACGGGCGCCGCGAATGTTCCGGCCGGAAGTCGCCAGAATGGAACTTTTCCATCTCTGCAGAGATTATTCCGTATTCCAGTCAGGAGATGGGATATGGCACGCAAGACCTCAAAATCCGCGAGTGATCTCGCGACGGTCCACGACCAACAGCTTCACCGGGGAAAGGGGGGCGAACTCCATCAGCATGCAGAAGATGGCCACAAGGTTCTCACGACCGCATTAGGAAGCCCGGTAGACGATGACCAGAATACGCTTCGTATCGGAGCGCGGGGTCCCGCGCTGATCGAGGACTTTCACTTCCGCGAGAAGATATTTCATTTCGACCACGAACGCATACCCGAGCGTGGCGTGCACGCTCGCGGCTACGGAGCACACAGATACTTCGAGACCTATGAATCCCTGGCTCACTATACAGGGCGGACTTCTTGCAGCGGCCTGGCGAGAAGACCCCTGCCTTTGTACGATTCTCGACGGTGGCAGGGAGCAAGGGCTCGTTCGATCTGGCGCGCGACGTTCGCGGCTTTGCCGTGAAGCTTTATACCCAGGAAGGCAATTGGGACCTCGTCGGAAACAACATTCCTGTCTTTTTCATACAGGACGCGATCAAATTTCCAGACATCATCCATGCGGTGAAGCCTGAACCAGACCGCGCGTTTCCTCAGGCGCAGTCAGCGCATGACAATTTCTGGGACTTTATCAGCCTGACGCCCGAAAGCATGCACATGATCATGTGGGTGATGTCGGACAGGGCCATTCCCCGGTCATTTCGCTTCATGGAAGGTTTCGGCGTACATACTTTCCGTTTCATCAACAGCAAGGATCAGTCGACTTTTGTGAAGTTCCACTGGAAGCCTAAACTTGGCCTTCAGTCGGTCGTATGGAACGAGGCTGTCAAGATCAACGGAGCAGATCCCGACTTTCACCGTCGCGACCTCTGGCAGGCGATCCAGTCAGGCAATTTCCCCGAGTGGGAGCTTTGCGTGCAACTCTTCGACGAAGAGTTCGCCGCCAACTTCGATTTCGACATTCTCGACCCCACCAAGATCATTCCTGAAGAACTTTTACCCGTTCAACCAATCGGCAGACTGGTTCTAGACCGGATGCCCGACAGTTTCTTCGCCGAGACCGAGCAGGTCGCCTTCATGACACAAAATGTGCCGCCCGGCATCGGATTCAGCAACGACCCGCTTCTCCAGGGGCGAAACTTTTCCTACCTCGATACGCAATTGAAGCGCCTGGGCAGCACCAATTTCACTCACCTTCCGATCAACGCACCGAAGTGTCCCTTCCACAATTTCCAGCAGGACGGGCATATGGCAATGAGAAATCCCTCGGGACGTGTGAACTATCAGCCCAACTCCTGGGGGGAAGGACCGCGGGAATCTCCCGTGGCGGGATATCGACATTTTGCGTCGGACGAAGCCGGGCAAATGGTACGGCTGCGTCCGGAGAGTTTTGCCGATCACTACAGCCAGGCGAGGCAGTTCTTTATCAGTCAGACTCCGCCAGAGCAGCGACATATCGCTATGGCGCTGACATTCGAGCTGAGCAAGGTCGAGACTTTGGTCATTCGCGAGCGTTGGTTTCGCATCTATTCAACATCGACGAGGCCCTTGCAAACAACGTGGCGACAGGCCTCGGCATCGCCGAATTGCCGAAGCCTGCGGACGCTGCGGTGGCACCTAGGCAGGATCTTGCGCCATCGCCAGCTCTCAGCATCATCGAGAATGGGCCAGATCGATTCGAGGGAAGAAAGCTTGGCGTGCTGCTCACCGACGGAAGCGATGCGACGCTTGTGGAGGCGCTCACATCCGCAATCGAACGAGAAAAGGCCACCGTCGAAGTCATCGCTCCCGAGGTCGCCGGCATTACGCTCTCGGATGGAACATTTCTCCCAGCCCAGCAGATGACTGATGGCGCGCCATCGGTGCTCTATGATGCGGTGGTGCTGCTGCCCAGCCCCGACTTCGTCACTGACCTCCTCACCGAGGCAACAGTGCGTGACTTCCTCGCAGACGCCTTTGCCCACTGCAAGTTTATCGGCAATGGCAGTGCGGCCGGTCCGTTGTTCGAAAAAGCGGGTATCGACGATTTGGATGAGGGAACCATCGAGCTGTTCGACAGTAAAACCGTTGACGCTTTTGTCGCCCAACTTGGCAAGCTGCGGATCTGGGCGAGAGAACCATCCACAAAACGCCGATAAGCCGCGAGGATGGTTCATGGCATTAAAAGCTGCGCCGTGCGAATGACGCAGTCACGGCGCGGCTACGCAATCCCAGACTTGATCGTCCAGGGGCTGGGCTGTATATAAGGACGTCCGTATATACTTGTCGATTCAGCCGGCATCGCCGATGGTCGCGCCAAATGCGGAGTTTTCTCGGTGCGGTTACTGCCTTTTGTTGCAGCCATTCTTGTCTGTTGGCCGGCACCTCTGCTCGCGGGCTCGCTTCATGAGGCCGTCAGACACGGCGACGTTGCGACGATCGTTACTCTGCTCGACAATGGCGCCGAGCCGTCAGAGCTGGACGCCAGCGGCGAACCGGTACTCATTGTCGCTGCACTTTCCGGCAGCGCAGACGTCATAGCCCTGCTGCTCGACCGCGGGACCGACATCAACATTCGCAACAAAGGCGGCCTGACCGCGCTTCACGCGGCGGCCTATGCCGGTCGGATGGACGTGGTGGAAATCCTGGTGGCTAGGGGTGCCGACGTCAACGATGCCAAGAACTTCTACCATATGACGCCCCTGCACGGGGCGGCTGAAGAGGGCCATGCCAACGTGGTGGCGTTTCTTCTCGCGCGAAACGTCGACATCGAGGCGAAGGAGCGCAACGGCTACACGCCCCTGACCCAGGCCGGCTGGCGGTCGCATTGGGAAGCTGCCGACCTTCTTATAAAGGCAGGGGCAAACTGCCAGAAGGCGGAGATCGTGGGCGAGTGGCTCTATGCGGAATGTACAAAGAGAAAGTGATTCGCTCGCCTGCAAGGAAACAGAGAAGGAGGTTCGCATGCGCATTCACAGTTGGGCTGTAGCGGTCCTCGTCGGTGGCGGTGCGCTATCGTGGCCTGTGCTCGCGGAGGACTTTGTTAACACTGGCTATTTCGGTGACTTAGCGATCAAGGGGTACGACACCGTTGCCTATTTCACCCAGAACATGGCCGTTGAGGGTTCGCCGAAATACACCTACCGTTGGCTCGGCGCGACATGGCAATTCGCCACCGCAAAGAACCGCGACTTGTTCGCCAAGGAACCGGCCAAGTATGCCCCGCAGTATGGTGGCTATTGCGCCGACGGAGTTTCCTTCGGCACGGTCACCACCAACATCGATCCCAAGGCATGGCGGATCATCGACGGCAAGCTGTACATATCCTATGACCCCGGTGCAGCGGAGGGGTTTGAAAGCAACCCCAGTAAGCTGCCGGATTCCAAACAGCATTGGACCGAGGTTGAGCAAACGCTGGTGACCGAAAAGGCCGGAGTCGATTGGCGTCAAGCGCCACGTTGAGCGTGGCGCAACGCTACAATCGGCGCGTCAGGAAGCAGGCGAGAAATATTTCGCCGCCTGTGGCGTAACGTGTACGTACTGCATACCGGAATGGAGCTTGTCGTCGTTGCGCAGCACGTAGCCGCACACCATCCGGTTCAGGAAGTATCCCTCAAACCGCTCACACAGCTGATCGCCACGGATCTCCGCCTTGCCGGTAATGCTGGTATTGGACGTGCGGTAGGCGGTTTCGCCGCTGACGTCAAAATACTGCATGAACTCCGTCCCGTTGCGATGCCGCCCGCGCCAGGTTCGGTTGTGAACGAGGCTGCGGAGTTCGTCGCTCCCCAACCGATCGGAGCCTTTGGTCTCAATGCCGAACGGCCAGTCGGGCAGGCCGGCGGCCTGGAGGTGCCGGAGATGACGGTCCAGCTCCAGCACGGGCCAATAGTCATAGAGGTGGCGATAGTAGGCCAGGTTCGTCTCGGGAAAGAGCGTTTGAAGCTCTCCAGCTTCTTGTCGGGCCAAGCTTTCGTCGCCGGCGGTCGCATAGGCGGCGGCGAGGTACTCATGCATCATTTCCGAGGCTCCGAGTTCCTGCCGGACGTGCTCGACCAATTTGATCGCTTGGTCGTGCTCGCGGGCGATATAGAAGATCACACCGGCAAGAAGCTGGAAGCTTGCGGTGGGTGCCGGATCAAGCCGCAAGGCGAATTCCGCCTCCGAGATTGCCTCGCTGGGACGACCGGTCAGCGCGAAGACGAGTGCGAGATTGGCATGTGCTTCGGCGTCATTTGGCGCGGCAAGTGTGGCACGATTTGCTGATATCACTGCCTCATCGCCATGGCCGTCCACCAGTTGCAGCAACGCCAGAACAGTGTGAGCGCGCGCATTTTCCGGATCAATGTTGAGCGCCTGCCCTGCAGCGTCATAGGCGATCTTCCTGGCGACGGCGGCGGACCAGATATAGTTGTAGTCATTGCGCCAGACGTCGACCGCAATGCGTGCTATGCCGGCGTGCGCGTCAGCGAAGCGCGGGTCCAGGTCGATCGCCTTTTGATAGTACGACAGGGCTTCCCGGTAGGTCTGAACATTGCCGTAGCTCGGTCCCTGCTGCTCAGCCCGCATATAGTAGTCGTAGGCCTCAAGGTTGTCGGTTGGAATACGCTCGATCTGATCGCGCTCGCCGTCGCTTATCCGAACTTCCAAAGCGGAGATGATCTTGCCGATGACATCGTCCTGAACGGCAAACAGGTCAGTGATCTGACGGTCGTACCGCTCTGCCCAAAGCGAGAGGCCGGACATGGCATCGAGCAGCTTGACGTTGATACGAAGATTGACACCCGCGCGCTGCAGGCTTCCTTCGATGATGTATTGAACCCCGAGTTTGCCCGCGGTGGCCTGGACCTCGTCGCCGGTACCGGCCGCTGCCATTGCAGAGTGCCGGGCAATCACGAACAGGCCTGCTACCTTGGAGAGCTGCGTGATCAGATCGTCCGTCAAGCCCCGTGCCAGATGATCTTGTTCCTCGTCTCCCGTCACGTTGATGAAGGGCAACACAGCGACAGATGGTTTGTCTGGAAGGGGATAAGCTAGTCGTTCCTGCGAGGGAGGAGACGCCATTTCCTGCCAAGTGGTCCACCAAGCGAGGCCGCCAACCAGCGTGAGGGCAAGGAAGACGAGGCTCATGAACAACCGTGGCCTCCCACGACGATGACGCGGCCACCGCGCAAGCGACCGCGGCGCGGTATCCAGTTCCACCAAATAGACCCGGATACGTTCATCGATATTCTTGATACGTTGAGGGCCGAGATCGACGAATTGCGCATCCGTCTTGCCGCGCACCTGCTCGTATGCGCTGGCGGAGAGGGCAATGCCGCCCGGTTCAGAGAACGTCTGGAGCCTGGCGGCGATGTTTACGCCAGTCCCATGGATGTCATCGCCCTCGGCGATGACATCGCCCAAAGTGATCCCGATGCGAAAGACCATCCGTCGCCCAGCCGGTACATCACTCTCCCTCTGCCGCTTTGCCTCCTGTACGGCAATCGCGCAGCGCAAGGCATCAATCACGCTGCGGAACTCGACCAGGAGGCCGTCGCCCATCGTCTTCACCAGCCGTCCGTGATAGAGGGTCAGGCTTGGCTGAAATACCTCCGCCAGGTCACGCCTGAACTGCGCGCGCGTTCCCTCCTCGTCGAACGAACTTAACCGACTGTATCCGACGACGTCAGCGATCATGACGGCTGCAAGATGGCGCTCCATCTACGACAATCCCGAAGTCCGGCCGATGATATGTTATCTCAGGAAGGGGCCGCGGGCCATCCGCTGCTCCTAAACGGGCCAGGGCGCCTCCCCGCAGGAATCTCCAGCCCCTTTTACTCCCTCCCCGAAAGGTCAACAATCAGGTCGGCGATCTGCTTTCAAAGGCCGACGCAACACGTTTGGCTTCGGCAAATCTGCCGAACCAATTTCTTGAACGGAACAAAGCCTACCGCTGCTCGTTAGCGATCCATCCTCGTGACGAAAGGCAGCATCATGAATACAGCGCCTGACGGCCGTCTTCCGACCTGTCCCCTTTCATTGAAGATCAACGGTATACACTACTCGCTCGATGTCCATCCATGGACCACGCTGCTGGACTTGCTGCGCGGTGAGTTGGAGCTGACCGGCACGAAGAAAGGGTGCGATCATGGCCAGTGCGGCGCATGCACGATCCTCATCGACGGGCAGCGCATGAACGCCTGCCTCAAGCTCGCCGTCACGCTGGACGGGGCTGCGATCACCACCGTGGAAGCTCTTGGCACGCCGGAAAACATGCATCCAGTGCAGAAGGCGTTCGTCGACCACGATGCCTTCCAGTGCGGCTACTGCACACCGGGGCAAATCTGTTCCACCATCGGTCTTCTGAATGAAGGACATGCCTCTACACGACAAGACATTCGCGAATCGATGAGTGGAAATCTCTGTCGATGCGGCGCCTATACCAACATAGTCGACGCCATCGAGGAGATGCTCGCAGACAGCGCCTCCGATCGGGAGGCTGCGGAATGAAGCCCTTTACCTACATACGTGCCGAAACTGTCGCAGATGCCGTCGCGGCGCTCGCCGCGCGCCCACAAGCGCAAATTTTGGCCGGTGGCACAAATCTTGTCGACCTGATGAAATACGACGTGGCGCGCCCGGATGCGATCATCGACATCAATCCTCTTCCCTTGAGAGAGATCGAGGAGATCTCCGACGGTGGTCTGCGCATTGGCGCACTAGCGAGCAATTCCGCGGTCGCTTACGATGCCCGCATTCAGGCGCGCTTCCCTCTTCTTGCAAGCGCCATTCTCGCCGGCGCCTCGCCGCAATTGCGCAACGCCGCCACGATGGGCGGCAACCTTCTCCAGCGGACACGCTGTTCCTATTTCTACGACAATTCCACCCCCTGCAACAAACGCGAGCCGGGCAGCGGCTGCGCGGCCATTGGCGGGCTCACCCGCATGCACGCCATCCTTGGCGCCAGCGACAAATGCATCGCCGTTCACCCCTCGGACATGTCTGTGGCGCTCGCGGCACTGGACGCGACCGTGGAGGTCGTGGGACCGGACAGTGAAAGGGGCATTGCCTTTGTAGATTTTCACCGCTTGCCGGGGAACGAACCGCAGCGTGACAACACGCTTGCGCACGACGAGCTGATCACGGGTATCCGTCTGGAAGACAATCGTTTTGCGAGCCATTACACCTATCTCAAGCTGCGGGATCGTCTGTCCTATGCCTTTGCGCTGGTGTCAGTGGCCGCTGCGATGGAAATCGCAGACGGCCGCATCGTCGACCTTCGTATCGCGCTTGGCGGCGTGGCGCACAAGCCTTGGCGCGATCCTCTCGCAGAAGCGGAACATTTCGGCGAGCCGGCCGACGATGTAACATTCCAACGCGTGGCCGACCGCCTGCTCTTCGAGGCAAAGGGGCTTGGCAGCAACGAATTCAAGATTCCCCTCGCCCGGAAGGCGATCGTGCGCGCATTGCGCCAGGCGGCGGTTGGCACGCCCCAAAGCCAGACGATCAAGGCAATCCAGTAGGAGGCAAGCATGCTCGACCGTTCAAAAATCGCTGGCTTGGCGATTTCGCGCATCGACGGACCGCTGAAAGTGACAGGGCAGGCCAAATATGCAGCAGAACACTTCGCGCCTGGAATGCTGTTCGGCCATGCGGCGCTCGCCACCGTCGCGGCTGGCCGAATCCTTGCATTGGATACGCGCGCAGCGGAACGCGCGCCGGGCGTGGTGAAAATCTACACCCATGAGAACCGGCCGAAAACGGCCTATTGGGATAGCAAATGGAAGGATGCCGTGGCGCTGCCCGGCCATCCGTTCCGCCCACTGGAGAACGACCGCGTGCTGTTCGATGGCCAGCCTGTCGCTTTCGTGGTGGCGGAAACGCCGGAGGCCGCACGCGACGCCGCCACCTTGATCCATGTGCACTATGCCGCCAAAACTCCGCATACCGACATCGTGGCGGAGCAGCGCAACAGCTACGAGCCGCCGGTCGCCCGCATGAAGCAGTTCCTCCCCCCACCGCCACGCGGCAATGCCGAGGCAGCTTTCGCCGCGGCACCGCACAAGATTTCTGCCGATTATGTGCTGCCGGGAGAACATCACAATCCGATGGAGCTGTTCGCGGCCACCGTGCTCTTTGAGGATTCCGGCAGGCTCACAATCCATGACAAGACTCAAGGGTCGCAGAACAGCCGCGACTACGTCTGCGGCGTGTTCGGCCTCGACCCCGACAAGGTGATCGTGAAAAACGAGTTTATCGGTGGCGCCTTCGGCCAGGCGCTGCGGCCGAAGCACCACCTTTTCCTTGCCGTGATGGCAAGCCTCGATCTCTGCCGGTCGATGAAGGTCGAGATGACGCGGCGGGAAATGTTTTACCTCACCTGGCGACCGTCCTGCGTGCAGACCGTATCGCTGGCGGCAGATGATGAAGGCCATCTCCAGGCCGTTCTGCACCATGCGGTGCACGCCACGTCTCACCACGAGGATTACCAGGAGAATGTCGCGAACTGGTCGGGTCTCGCCTACAAATGCGACAACGTGAAGATCTCCTACGAGATCGCCAAGCTTGACCTGGCAACGCCCGGCGATATGCGCGCCCCCGGTGCGGCGAGCGGTATCACAGCACTCGAAACAGCCATGGACGAGCTTGCCTACAAGGTCGAGATCGATCCGTTAGAGTTGCGGGTGCGCAACTTCGTGCACCGCGACCAGAACCAGGACAAGGCCATCACCTCCAAGGCGTTGCATGCCTGCTACCGCGAAGGCGCGGCGCGCTTCGGCTGGTCACAGCGCTCGCCCCTGCCGCGCTCCATGCGCGAGGGCAATGACCTTGTCGGCTGGGGCATGGCAGGCGGAATCTGGGAAGCCATGATGTCAAAGGGCGAAGCGAAGGTGCGCCTGTCGGCTGACGACACGGTCACCGTCAGCGCGGCGGCCTCCGACATCGGGACAGGAACCTACACGATCCTCGGCCAACTCGCCGCGGAAGTTTTCGATTGTCCTATCGGGGCCGTGAAGGTGGATATCGGCAAGTCCGATCTGCCCAAGACCGGCGTCGAAGGCGGCTCGTGGACGGCCGCCACTACCGGCTCCGCCGTGCAGGCGGCTGCGAAAGCCATCGTGAAGACGCTTCTTGGCCATGCCAAATCGATAGAGAATTCGCCGCTCGCCAAGGCAAGTGAAGATCAGGTCGAAATCGCCGACAAGCGCCTCGTTCTCGAAACCAATCACCAGGTCGGCATGGCCATTGCCGACATCATGGACGCTGCGGGCCTCGACGCGGTCGAGGAGTTCGCCAAGGTCGGGCCCGATGTGCTGTCGACGATGCGTTATGCCGCCTATAGCCATTCAGCGGTCTTCGTCGAGGTGAAGGTCGATGAAGAGCTGGGCGTCGTGCGTGTCACGCGCGTGGTGAGCGCCATCGCCGCCGGCCGGATCCTCAACCCCAAGACCGCGCGTAGCCAAATTCTCGGCGGCGTCGTGATGGGCATTGGCATGGCTCTGCACGAGGAGGGCATGATCGATCATCGCACCGGCCGCATCATGAATCACAATCTGGCCGAGTATCATGTGCCAGCCCATGCCGACATTCACGACATTGATGTGATCTTTGTCGAGGAGAACGACGACAAGGCAAGCCCGATCGGCGTTAAGGGGCTCGGCGAGATCGGCATCGTCGGCGTTGCAGCCGCTGTGTCGAATGCGATCTTCCATGCGACCGGCAAACGCATTCGCGAACTACCGATCACGATCGACAAGATCTTGGAAAGCGAGGCCGTTCAATGACCGATCACGTCGCCACCACCCCGCTTCGCTTTCACGCCGAGGTCGAGTGCATCGACCGGGACGAGCCTCAAACTGCCCGCAATATTCGCGGAGACGATGCTCTCCATCGCCGAAACGACCTATGCCCACAGCGGCCATGTGACCCGCTGTGGGCATGCCAAGAGCCACGGACTGCTCGCGGTTCGCATAAATCCCTCCCCAGTCCTGCCGCGGGAATTGGCGCAAGACATTTTTTTCAAACCGCAGACATATGGGGCCGCTTTCGCTTCTGCCGCCGTGGCGAAGGCTGCGGTAACTTTGTCCTTCATCCGAGTTGCGCGGCAACCGAAAGGGATCCTCCCTTCGCACGCTCTTCAATATCGAGCGGGTCCCTCCGATGTTTGGTACTGAAACTGCGCCAAGTGGAAGTGATACACGAGCGGTAGCCGAAGCACATCCGTCTCTTCTAAGGGCGCTCAATCTCTCCCGCTAAGTGCGCGCGAGCGCGGCTGAGACGGCTTTTGATCGTGCCGACCGCACAATTTAGTTGTGCTGCCGCTGCCTCATAGGTTTGTCCCTCAATGCCAATCAGTTCGATCACGGCCCTGCTATCGGGGCGAAGTCGGGCGAGTGCTAGTTCCAACTCAAGTATGCGCACGCTCCATTCCTGTTTTGGAGGCGTGGAGACGGCTATGGATCCGCAGTCTTCATTCTGTCCAGGAGATTCCCTCTTTGCGAGCCTGGCCCGGGTGCAAAATGTGTTCTTCATAATTGTGAAGAGCCACGACTTGAGATTTGTACCAGGTTGAAATTTATCCAGGTTAGCCAAAGCCTTGACCAAGGTTTCCTGGACAAGGTCATCCGCGTCGGAACGGTTGCGTAGTAAGGTTTTGGCAAACCGCCGAAGCGCGGGTATGGATTCAACGATCTCGCGCGTCACGTTCGGGCACATGAGCCAACTCCGATGGGCAAAAGAACTCACAGCGAAATGTCAGCGCGGAGTCTTGGTTCCCCGTTGCATGCATTTTTTTCTCGCAGAATGGATTGCGAGCCTTACGGCAGTGAGTGGCTTACAGCCCGCTACGAGGATTCCTGACGGTAGAGCCGTAGACCTGCCGGGTAAGCTCGTCCGCCTTCTGCCATCCGCCGTATTTTGCTTGCTAGACGTAGACCTTTCGAGCGATCGAACGAGGTTCGGAGCGATGACAACTATTGCTGAGGCGCCCCTCGCCGCCTGTCACCATCTGCAGGCGGAGTGAACATGCGCACCGGTTGAAGGCTTGCGGGTCGAAGGTGGCTACCGATTGATACTGTTCGAGAGTGATGGAACGCGTCGACCGGCACTTGGTGGAAAGGCTATCGCATCAAACTACAACAACAACTTCTACAGGAGCTGGTCGTTCGCTGGCTGCCCTTGAAACGTTTCTAGCGCAGGCGCATGGATGAAAGCCACTGCTCGGTCTGCATCACCTCCATCTGGACCGAAAACCGGCTGCTAAGCAGTTCCACTGCCGCGTCGTGGGTCGGGTCTGCGGTGCTGCAGACCGCATCCTTCAATAGAATCACCCTGTATCCAAGATCGATCGCACCAAGGGCGCCGCAAGCACGCAGACATCGGTTTCCCCGCCGGTAAGTACCACTGTTTCGATCCCCTTCTGCGACAGGTCCCTGTGCAGCCGGCCATCAATCCACGGGGAGTAGGTTCTCTTGTCAAACACACGCGCCGGCGGCACCAGGCATTTAAGATCAGTGACGAGATCGACTAAGCTGGGTTCCAATCGCGTTCTGGTCATCATAGGCCATTTTTCATAGTAGTTGCGCCACATGCCAGGCATGTCATTCGGTTTCGACGGTGGGACGAATCGCGTGAAAACGGTTCGTTCCGTGCACCGGGTGGCCACCTCGACAATTTGATCGAAGACCTTCGGCATCCAGGCAACCTGCCACGGCGTGTCTTCGGCAAACATGCGTTGCATGTCGGTGCAGAGATGGATCCAGTTTTTTGGGTGCATGGTGACGATCCTTCCGAGGTGGACTCAAAGAGCCGGACCACAGCTCAGAAACTACAAATCCACCGACAGGGTTCCGCTCTTCGGAACAACAAGCCGTTCTCAAGTGTTCATCTGGCGCATTCGTTCCGAACCTAGGAGGATAAATCATGCCTAGCCAGAAAACCCTGGATGACCTGTTCTTGGACACGCTCAAGGATATCTATTACGCGGAAAAGCAGATCCTGAAGGCGCTGCCCAAGATGGCGCGCGCGGCCCAATCTGAGGAAAGCAAAGCCGGCTTTCTTCAGCATCGCGACGAAACGCAAAACCAGATCGAACGCCTCGAGGAGGTTTTCGAAATGCTCGGCAAGCCGGCTCGCGGCAAGACCTGTGAAGCCATCCAAGGCATCATTGCCGAAGGCCAGGAAATTATGGAAGAGTTCAAAAACTCCCCTGCCATGGACGCCGGCCTCATTTCATCCGCCCAAGCCGTTGAACACTATGAGATCGCCCGCTACGGCACGTTGATCGCCTGGGCCAAGCAGCTTGGGTTGAAGGATGCCGTGCCGCTTTTGAAGCAGAGCCTTTCGGAAGAAGAGGCAACTGACAAAAAGCTGACACAGCTCGCGGTGACAGCCGCCAACGCAAAAGCCGCCTGAATGTGTCTGGCGAGCGGCCATCACGAAATAGCCGCTCGCCGTGACCTTCCTATTAAGGACGAGCCAAAGGGCTATCGGGAACGAAATCGCTCCTGTCCAAGCGGGAGGTTGTAGATGCGGGTGCGTGACGTGCCGCTTGCCGTGCTCGTCTGAACGGATTGGCATCTGTCACTGTACCGACTGCCGTGAGGAGAGCGGATCGGCGTTCACCTTCTTTGGTGTTTGGCCGGCGTCCGCCTTCTCGACCACAGCAACCGGAGTTCACCGTGGCCGACACTTCTGCCCCAATGGCGGCTCGCGGCTGTTTTCATATGGCGAAATCGCGCCAACGGCATTGCCTCGCACACACGAACTGTGGATCAAGCGACGGGAGCCTTGGCTTGCACCTGTTCGAGGAGTCGACCAGTGCCGGCATGATCGAGTGATATCTCGAGCATAGCGCATTGAAACTCCGGTCGCTCAGACCAGGTGTCGGCGCGGGTACCGGTTCGAGCTGCTCTACCATAGCCTCACATGGCCTGAGGAAACGTGCAGCTTGCTGTGTCTGCCGACGTTTACGAGCACTGATGAAACTCCAATGGGCGGCGGTAAGGTCCCTGCAACGCTGCTCGGACCTCGTTAACCGACACTGCGTTCCATTGAATCTAGTCGTATACGTACAACCGGAACTGAATTCTGTACCAGCAGTAACGGCCCACGGGCGTTGATGAAGGTCGTACATGCTCCCCTGTTTGTCCGCGTTTATAAGTTTGCTCTGGTCAGATTCGGGTCTCGTCATGATCGGGTTGCCAAACTCATAAGAGGACAAGCCGGGAGGCTCGCATGCGGGCGGTTCAGGGTGTTGTCGTTTCTCCAATCTTCGATGATCTCCCTGGCATTGAGGCCGTCGCGCAGGCGTCCGTCCCACGCGCTTGCCGCAAGACTTGGTGAAGCAAACTGCAAGGAACGGATTGTGCGATGAATTCACGCGCAGCTGTCAGCGAAACCGATCATCTGGCTCAAAAAGAAAGCTGGTGCAAAGGTAACCTATAGCGAACGGCATTCCGAAGCCATCCCGTTTCAAAAGATCCTAGAACGCGGCCGCGTCGGCGGATTCTTAAATTGAGCTTTCCCATTTCAAACTCTCGGATTCTTCACTTTGTGCAGGGAACAGACCCGCATCTGCGGCAGTTTCTAGCCAGTCGTTTCGCAGCGTTTTAGGGGCAAGCCATGAAAGTTCTTTCGGTCACTTCGGAGCTCTTCCCTCTGGTCAAGACCGGAGGCCTGGCAGATGTAACCGGGGCACTTCCCAAAGCCCTCTCAACTCACGGGGTCGAAACAAGAACCCTGCTTCCGGGCTATCCAAGGGTACTTGAACGGCTTGGCGATGCCAGCGTTCTTGCCGAACTCACATTACTCGGCGTGAAATGCCGTTTGCTATGTTCTGAAGTCGAGGCACTGGAACTCTACGTCCTGGATTCGCCTGACCTTTACGACCGCCGAGGTGGACTCTATGTGGACGAAAATGGCTTCGACTATCCAGACAACTGGAAACGATTTGCCGCGTTGTCGCTCGCCGGCGCCCTGCTCGCAGATGGCGAACTGGACCCTTGGCGACCGCACGTGGTTCATGCCCATGACTGGCAGGCCGCAATGACACCGGTATATTTGCGCCACAAGCTCGAGAGCACAACCCCGACGATGCTCACCATTCATAACCTGGCCTTTCAAGGGCAATTTTCCTTTGAGAGGCTTGGCGACTTGCAGTTGCCTTCGAAATCCTATGACATTGGTTGCTTGGAATATTATGGGTCCGCCAGTTTTCTAAAGGCGGGGATACAAACTGCAGACATCGTCACCACAGTCAGCCCGACCTATGCGCGTGAAATCCTAAGCGAAACTCTAGGCATGGGAATGGAAGGTGTGCTGCGTGCCAACAGGAGCAAGCTTAAAGGAATCGTCAATGGCATCGACACGGAGGTATGGAATCCGGCCAAGGATTCATGCTTGGTCGCAACGTTCGACACCGAAAAACTCACGCGTCGGGCCCTCAACCGGCAGCATCTCACGAAACTCTTTGACTTTGGCAATCCGCAGGGTCCAGTGTTTGCCGTCGTGAGCCGTCTCACTTGGCAGAAAGGCATAGACCTCCTTATCGAGGCGGTGCCACACCTCGTTCAGGCCGGGGGTCGACTCATTGTCTGCGGCCAAGGTGATCGGGACCTTCAGGACGGTTTAGCCAATCTGGCGAAGGAATATCCAGAGAAGGTCGCCGTCTCGATCGGGTACAATGAAGGCCTTGCCCATCTCATCTTTGGCGGATCGGACTTTTTGATCCAGCCATCCCGCTTTGAACCATGTGGCCTCACCCAGCTTTACGCGCTCCGTTATGGAGCCATTCCAATCGTCGGGAGAACAGGCGGACTTAGTGAGACCATCATTGACGCCAATGACGCTGCGACTGCTATTGAAACGGCGACTGGTATTCAATTCCATCCTGTGAACACCGATGAACTCAAGCATGCTATCGACAGGGCCTTTGAAATTCATGAGAACCACGAAAGCATGCGGAAACTACAGCGGCATGGAATGTCTGCGGATTTCACCTGGCAATGCAGTGCACGGCGCTATGCGCGAATGTTTCACGAGATGTCCCGTCTCTCACCGCGCATTGTTCCGCTTTCCGTCCCACCCGTGGCACGTAGGCTTCAAACCTCAACGAAGGCTAGCGCGGGTTAGTAAGAGGCTCAACCAACGGCGCCACCCGTTGAGTGGCTTACCCTCCGGATTCGATCCGCGACGGCTGTTGCCCGGAGCGGACCAGCGCAAAGCCGTACTTGCCGAGGATAACTGAGCCGTCACTCCACTTCTGTACTTCACGTGCGTGCAAAAACGAGCCCGGCCACAACGGCAAATCGACGTTGTTGCTGGTGAAATTCGCGCGCATCTGTAAAACGCCGTCCGCGAGCGGCCAATTGACGGCGACAATGCCATCATTCTCAACAACGACGACACCAGGTTGTACTTCCTTTAGCAGAGGGACCACCTTCCCGCCTCGCACCGTAAGCAGGCTTCTCAATTTCCCCCGAAATCGATCTTGGTATGGGGCGTCTACTGTCGAACGGAGTTTGCTTTTGAGGAAAGTGGCAGGGTTATTTGCATCGGGAATGTTTGCGATCGTCTTGCCTTGAGGAAGCCCGCCAAAGTTATCGGCCTCCTTCGCGCGGCCGTCCCAGATAGCTTCCGCCCGATCATCATCAGTGTCTACAAAGAAGTGAAACGGTTTGTGTTCGCCGTAGTCATCGCCCTGAAAGAGAAGCGGGATCTGTGGAGATAGAAGAAGAATTTCGAGCCACAAGCCATAGGCTTCCTCGTCAATCAAACTGATCAGCCTTTCGCCAAGTGCCCGATTGCCCGTTTGGTCGTGGTTTTGCAGGTAATGAACGAACGCACGCGGTGGCGGCTTGCGCCCTGGGGTTGGCGAGGCAAGTAAAGGTCGTCCTTCCAGCACATAGCCGCACGCTAGCGCTGCGTTCAAGCTCTTCCAGGGTTTTTTAGAAAATGGTGCGTAGTGCCCTCCTCCTTCGCCGGTGGCAGCCACGTGCATTGAATGGTGGAAATCGTCGTTCCAGTCCGCGTCAAACAACGGTCCGCAAGAGTGATCAAGCAACTCAATACTGTTCGCCGGATTCTCAGTGACCAAGTAGCGTCGTGGTCCGGGAACGTCGCGTCGGGTACTTTCGGAGAGCTCTTGTAGGATGTGAATAGGGCTGTCGTCCTCCATTTGGTCCACCGCATCCAGTCTAAGGCCGTCAAGGCGAAACTCGGTAAGCCAGTATACTGCGTTCTCGATGAAATAGCTGCGAACGGCCGACTGGCCGAAGTTCATGGCGGCTCCCCAGGGCGTGCTCTCCTTGCGGAAGAACTCGGGCGCGTAAGACAGTAGATGATTTCCTACAGGGCCGAAGTGATTGTAGACGACATCGAGGAATACCATCAGGCCAACATCGTGAGCCGCATCCACGAGGGCCTTGAACTCGTTGGGCGAACCGTATGTTCTATGCGGAGCATACTGCAGCACCCCGTCATAACCCCAACCACGGTTTCCGGGAAATTGAGCAATGGGCATGAGTTCTATCGCCGTGACCCCAAGGTCGGCCAACGACCTCAGACGCTCCATCGCGGAGCGGAAAGTGCCCGCCCGGGTAAACGTACCGATGTGAATTTCGCAGAAGACGGCCTCATCCCAGGGTCGGCTCTGCCAGTTTGCGGTCTGCCAAGAATAGTCTTTTTTGTCTGGGATCAGCGATGGGCCGTTGATATCGCTGGCCTGACCTCTGGAGGCGGGATCAGGAACAATGCGGCCGTCAGATAGTCGAAAGCCATAGGCGTCGCCCGGCCTCGCCTTGGCGACCACTCGGTGCCAGCCTGCTTCCGTTTTTGCCATGGAAAGCTCCCTGCCGCCCAAATGGAGGCGGATCTCGTTCTCTGAGGGGGCCCATACCTGAAACAGAACTTGTCCGTCTGGCCCCCAAGCCGGTCCCCAGCGTCCATCTTGGCTCCTGGTCATATCCTGTCCCATGTCTAACGCAGTAAACCCTGACCGCCGTCCACCCAGATCGGAGAACCCGTAATGTGCCTTGACCGATCTGAGGCGAGGAATGCCACGACTTCGGCAACATCCTCGGCCTTGCCAGGCACACCGCCCGTGATCGGCACCTGCCCCTCGGGCCAGATCACCGGAACGGCAGTTTCCTCTTCGCCCCGCATGTCGGTGCTGGTGTCGATGTTGGTTTCGATCTCGCCGGGACAAACGGCGTTGATGCGGATGCGATGGCGTGCCAGTTCGAGTGCCAACTGTTTTGTCATCGCGACCTGCCCGGCCTTGGTGACCGTATAGGCTGTGGCCCCGGGAGTAGTGAATGTCGTCGTGCCGTTTATCGAGGAGACAATGATAATCGAGCCGCCATTGGCCTTCATATGCGGAACGCCCAAATGCATTGTGAGGTATGTACCTCGAAGGTTAACCTCTATCGTCTTATCCCATTCATCGGGGCTGAGATCATCGATGGGTGCCCACACACCGTTGATGCCGGCATTTGCAACGAGGATGTCGAGTCGTCCGAACTTCTTGATAAACGCGGCAAATGCGCTCCGCATCTGATGTTCGTCCGAGACGTCAGCCAATAGTAAGAACGTCAATCCAGAGCCTGCAGCTATCTCTTGTGCTGTTCTCTCGAGTTCCTTGTGGGTTCGTCCGAGGAGACCAACTGCCGCTCCCTCCCGAGCCAGAGCAAACGCCACCGCGCGCCCAATTCCAGAGCCTGCGCCGGTAACAAGAGCGATTTTCCCTTCGAGCGTGTTTGTTGCCATGATACCCTCCAGGTTTAGGTAACACTTCCATCGATAGTTGGTTCCGGGACGCTGACCAATCTTGTCGCGTGTGGCATGGCCCAGCCGCTCTCGACACAAACTCCGGAAATCTGAGCTGCCTTCGTGGTTCTTGGCGGGGAGGATGCGTCGATGGTCGAAACCCCGACCAGGAAGGTCACGCCAACAGCCAATACAAAGCAAATCAGCCGCTTTCGACGGGCGGCGGCTTTTCGTCAGTTGAGGCCGGCACGCATCACCGGCGCGGCAGACAGCGATCCGAGCGCAATCTCTTCCCGGGCCGGCGCGGTATTCGGCTTCAACAAGTTGTGTACAATGGTGTCACCTATCCCGGGATGACCCTATTCAACTTATCAATGCACGCATCGGCCAGGTTAGTGGATTCGGACTAGCAAGCAATATCGGTTCGGATCCGGCCAAAAACTACATTGCTTGGCCCTATGGTGCTGTTTTCCGCTCCAAACGCGATCAACACGGGGACAATTTGGCCGGTATGGGAGCGGCCGGAGAAATGGCGACTGTCGTGTCCAGCAAACTATCGCTGTTCGCCGTCCTGTCGCTCTCCCTTCAGATTGCCTTCTCTTACAAAACTTGCCCGCGCTATCCGAAATGGCTGACCTTTGTTGGTCTGACCTAGGTCGCCGTACTATTCGTCGTCGAAATCGACTGGCCAGCAACGCTAAACGGGTTTGTGTGGCCAACCTTTCCGCTGGCCGGTGACAGCTTTACGATGATCGTCACAATCTTCGGCAGGAGTGCTTACCTGTTCTTCTGGCGAGCCAAAAGTGTGGAAAATTGAAGCCGATGAGGAAGCAGAACCGATAAAGGAAGCTCCTGAACACGCACGCGCCGAACTCAAACGAATTCGGTGGGGTACATTTATCGGGATGGCCATTTCCAACCTCGTTGGTATCGCGATCATCATGCGTACAGCTGCCACTCTTCATGCTGGCGGCAAGACGGAAGTGAGCAGGGCGGCGGACGTAGCTGAAGCTCTCCGTCGTCAGAGAGTCGATGGCGGCCTCCTCGTATGCGGCCGAAAAGAACGCAAGCGAGATTTGCGGCAAGCCAATTGCGACTGGGATCGCGACTGCCGGGCAACCAGATGTCGGCGCCGGTACCCCGCCTGCTCACTGATGGTGATCGGGGGTACATGAACCATCCTGCGTTTGGCGCGGCATTGATCGAGATCGATCCGCAGACGAACACGCCACCCAGCAAGAAACTCTCTAGGACGAAGGCACCGAACCGGGAAACGGCAATTCGCGGCGAGCATGGGCAAGATCAAATGCTTCGAAAATCGGCACGGACGAACAGGAACATCATGCCTGTGCCGGGGTACGTATAGACCTGATTGTATCGGCCGAATCCGGGTCATTGTTCAAGCCCGTTGGGCCCGAACCAACAGGCTAAGCAGCCCTGGCCGACCGTACCAAAGTCCAATCTCGGTATTGGTGACCGGGTGTGATGATGGGGATGTTTGCGCCGGACCATGCCCTAACCGACCGCGAGCATGAAGTTATGGGGGGTTAGACGGAACAAATCATCACTGAGATCGCTTTAGCTCGGTAGAGGCAAGGTGTTCGGAGCTTTCAATGGCTGTCTATTCATCTTCGAACGGTTTTTCAGCTGCATATCCTTTGCAATCGTTTTTCGTGCCGTTTCCACTTGTGTGCTTTACTCTGGCACTGTTAACCGACCTCGCATTCTGGCAGAGCGGTGGAAACCTGATGTGGCTGAATTTCTCGTCTTGGCTGCTCTTCGCGGGGCTTATCTTCGGCGTCCTAGGGATCATAGCTGGCTTGTTGGACCTTGCTCGCCGTCGCACGCGCCCCTTGCGGGCTGGTCTGCCGGCGACTGTGCTCTATTTATTAATCCTTGCTCTAGCGCTTGTGAATAGCTTGGTTCATGCCAGCGATGGCTGGACCGCCGTCGTGCCGTACGGGTTGGTATTGTCGGCCGCGACTGTTCTCCTGTCAGTCGCTGTAGCCATTGTATCTGCTCGAAAATATTCATGCTTGGAGTGGAGGACCGAACAATGAAGCACGCCTTTCTCTGCGTGCCCTTGCTCTATTGTTGTTCGGCAGCGTTTGGAGCGATTGCGGTGGCTCAAGATGGGGGTTTTGATCCATCGCAGCAAATCGGTCCTGATCCGGTCCTGCCAGAACCGCAACGCGGACTGCTTCCGGACCTGAAAGTTGCCGAAGTCATTGGCTGGAACGATGGCGAAACGCCCACCGTCGCGGACGGACTTGCCGTCACCGCCTATGCGACCGACCTTGCCAACCCAAGGACCCTGCATACGCTTCCAAATGGAGATGTTCTGATTGTCCAGTCAAAGGCGCCAGAGGGCAAGCCACTGAGCCGTCCCAAGGATTTCATTCGTGGTTGGATCATGTCCCTTTCCCGTGGTGGTGACGGTGAGTCGAAAGAAACGAACTTGATCACTCTCGTCCGCGACGTCGATCGGGATGGGATAGTGGATGAACGTCACGACCTGCTTGCAAAACTTGATTCGCCGTTCGGATTGGCCTGGATCGACAACATACTTTATGTGGCGACCGCCGCCGCAATCGTTAGCTATCCCTACGAACTTGGACAGAACGAGATTACGGCTCAGCCGACTGTGCTGACGCCCCTCCCTGGGGGGCCACTTAATCACCATTGGACAAAGGATCTCGCATTGAGCCCCGACGGCCGGATGCTCTACGTATCCGTTGGATCGAACTCGAACGTTGGCGAGAACGGGTTGGAGGCAGAGAAAGGGCGGGCGGCCATATGGCAGGTGGATAGGAGGACAGGTTTGTCCCGCACTTTTGCTTCGGGACTTCGCAACCCCAACGGTCTGACCTTTCACCCCGAAACCGGAGAGCTCTGGACTGTTGTCAACGAACGTGACGAACTCGGTCCAAATCTCGTGCCTGACTATATGACGTCCGTGAAAGAGGGGGGGTTTTACGGCTGGCCGTGGAGCTATTTTGGAAACCATGTCGACGAGCGGGTCTATCCGCCGCGGCCCGATATGGTGGAAAGGGCAATCTCGCCCGACTATGCGCTGTCCAGCCATGTCGCCGCGCTCGGGATGGAATTCAGCATGAGTTCCGCAATGCCTGCCGCCTACAAGTCGGGAGCATTCGTCGGCCAACATGGCAGCTGGAATCGTGACACGTTCAACGGTTACAAGGTCGTCTACATCCCCTTTGAGCAAGGAAAGCCATCTGGCAAGGCACAGGACTTGGTAACCGGCTTCATTGACGGTGATCAGGCTCGGGGTCGCCCCGTCGGCTTGGGAATGGACGGCACCGGCGCCTTGCTTGTTGCCGATGACGCGGGCAACGCCGTCTGGCGAATATCATCCGAAGCTTCGACAATCCTGTCGCAGCCACTGGGGACAGATCGCGTTGGACTAGGCAAGACGCCCCAATAAGCGGGCGCGCTGCATTCGCGCGGGGACGGGTTTTTATTCTTCTGGTTTTGCTGTCATGCGCTCCGCAGGCGAAGTATGTCGCCGCAAAAAATGCGGCATTATGGAAAATCGACGGGAAGTTGGAAGAGCTGCGGCGCGAGGCCGCCGTCCTCGAAGCGCAGAAATCCGCATTCAGGTGATCAGGGTTTATGAGCATGGCTTTGAACGGGTTGGGCCGCCTTCGAAGGCATGCCGTTCCTCCTCACGCGAAACCGCGAGCGGCCGTGTACCGAACTCCTCAAGGGCAGGAATAACCGTCATACCATCCTCGAGATCCTGCGCCGCTCCAAGCGCCCGGCAACGACAGCGGAGATTGCCGATAAGTTCGCAAGCGAGGCCGACTTAGGGCGCGAAACGGTCCGGTTGGCGTCCGCCCTCAAGAGCAGGTTCTCCGCGGCGCTGAATGGTTTAGTGAAACTAGGACTGGTGCGACAGGCTGGCACCGCAGATGGCCGCCGTCACCTCTGGCCCTGGCTGTCAGTGGCTCATTGATCCTGTTTTTTGCAGATGTCGAGCTTTGTGGCACTTGATCCATATGCCGTTGATTTGCACCAGATCCGCGCGTAGCTCCATACCGGCCAGCGATCGTACTCGAGCCGCATCGAAGGACGTGATACGTAACCGCACCGATCACATGTACAAAACCGGTCGGAGAACCACTTCCATGGACCGGGAAATCCATACGTGTCCCCGGACCAATTAACATCTTCAGGAACATCTTGGGCGCCGCAGCGTTAAGACACACTCGCAGGAGAAATGCGATGAGTGAAATCTCGACGGCAGATCAGGCATATTCCGCGCAGGTGATTATACCGGCTAAGGTGGATTTGACGCTCGCCAGCGATGCCCTAGATCAAATTAGCGTGCCCGCCGATATCAATGGGGACAATCTCATGAGTGCACGACCGACATATGTGAGCGAGGTGATGCAAACGCGTTTTGCCACCATTTCCCCAAGTGACTCTGCCCAGTCGGCCGCAAGGCTTATGGCAGAACTCGACATTGACCTGCTCCCTGTGGAAGCTCCGGGCGTGGGTACCATTATCGGTATCGTGCGGGACCGGGACATTGTGACAGCGGTGGTAGCATCGGGCCGCGTTAACACCACCGCGGTCATGGAGTTCATGACACCAGTTGAAGAGCCCTGCGCACCTACCGATGAACTTCGCACCGCCGTAGGGAAAATCAAACGAGCTTCTTGCTCAAGCATAGTGGTATTGGACAGCGAGCATCGTGCGGTGGGCATCCTGGCGCGTTCAACCGCAGAATGCGCTTTGCAGGAGGAAGTGTAGTGTCAATATTTGCCAGTGACCGCTTATGGGACGAGGTCGTATTCATCGAGACACCAAAGCGGTTCCTTCGGGTTGCCAGCTGCCGTGACGCGATCTTATGCCTTCGGCGATACTGGTGGGGCTGCGATCAGCTAGCGCGGCAGACGGCGCTGAAGGCATGCGATAATGCACTTCGTGGCCTCGAAGACCCCAAGATGGCACGCAGAGCCTTTGTGCGGGCAGCCAAGGAGGCAGGGTTTCAGGTGAGGAGCTGGACCTAATACTGGAGAAGATCTCGGGATCGGAGGCAAATTGCCGCCGCCTTGGGCTTCGGTCGGGTCCTGCCACGGTCATCCTCCACGTCATCTCGCCTGGAACAAGCAAGCGGGACTACGGGTCGCCCCGCCACCTTCACGTCGATGAAATCGTCCTCGAGCTCTTGTTCCAAGTTGTTCTCAGGGACGTGCGTCACGTCGGATTGCTACTCGGCGTGCAAATTTAACCCTCTTGCCGAGTGAACCTTCGGGCTGGGCCATTGAAACGCGTCAAACCGCCTGCTGAGCGAGTTGAGATTCGATGGCGACAAATAGCCAAAGGCTGAATGCAGCCGTTTGGCATTGTAAATCCGCTCGATGAACCTGGGAAACTGTTCAGCCATGGTGAGCTGGCCGATCTTGCCTTCAAGCGCCGCAATGTGGACCTCGTACTGGGAAATGACGCTGGCCTCAGCTTCCACATTGTTCAGATCGCCGTGATGGAACTGCGTCTTTCGAGACGCTGTGTGTCCGCTGTGCGCCGCGCGGTCCGATGACCGTTTCGGATAACGTGGCAAAGCTGCAACTTGAACGGCGTCGAATGCCGACGATATGGATGAACTGCCCCCCATTTCGACCGGCCAGTTGGCATAAGCCAAAAGGCTCAAGGCTTGGGGGACAGGCTTATGTCTAACGAGTATCGACGTGATGAATTGCTGACGGGTGATGTCCGCCGCACGCCTTCACCAGAGTTACTACGGATCACTGTATCCCACTGCAGAAATCCGCAGCGAGTGTAATGCCGGGTCGGTACGGAAGATCAACCCTCCGTTCGCCGTGGAATTCATGGGCACATAGTCGAAGGTCGTCTCGATCGTCTCCAGCGCCCGATCGCCGTCCAGGATTTCGCCCCTGACGACAACGCCGGCCGCTGTCGCCCTGGCTGTATTGGCGATCTCGAACCGCACGTGGTACCCGGCGCCCTCCCCGGTCGTGCCGAGAATTCGAACGGAGAGTTCCGGTGCGGGATCTCGGGGACCGAGGGCATCCCAGCCGATGTACCCGATCAGCGCCAGGACGAACAGTAGCGACACCAGACCCGTCAGCCACTCGATCCAATGAGGGTTGCTCTTCTCGGTCGACTTCGGATTTGACAGGGTTGTCATCGGTACACCTATAGAATGAGACGCGCCGACGCAGCGCCGATCCCGCTCGGAAATCCGAGTACCCCCGCGGTTATGGCCGCCTCGACAAGATCGGTGTCGTCGAAGCGATGGAAAGTCCAGAGGCAATAGACACTGACCAAGAAAGCCACCAGGTAGCCGGGAACAGTGAACCGCACGAAGGCATGCCAGCCCGTCGTCCCCTCCTCCAGCCCATGCCCGCCGGAGAACGAGAGCGCGTAGACAAACCCGTGCATGAGCGCGATCGAAGCAAGGATGACGGCGATCGCATGCCACGGGGTCATCTTGTAGGACAGCAGGATCATTTCCTCCGTCGGAGCGACATTGAGGCCCAGGAACAAGGCTCCGACCGCCATCATGAAGAGTTCGCCGGCATAACTGGCGTCGGCAGGCGGGCATTCCCCGTCTTTGTCGTCCTGGTGCTGGCCGAGCTGGCTTCGTCCAAGCAAGGCGCCAATGCTCGCGGGAACGGCCTGGAGCGCGACCATGCCGACGATCTCGGTGGCAGCCTGGCCAAACCGAAGAACGCCGATTGCTACAAGGATGGCAGCACTCGCCAGCATCCCGAGGAAATAGGCGATCGCGGCGTCGCGAATTGCCTCGCGCCAGGAGGACGTCCGTTCAAACCCGATGCGGCGGGCGAGGATGATCAACAGCGGCACGTTGACGGTCAGCAAGAGAAGAAGCCTGGTCCGGTCGATGTAAAACCCGAGTTCCCACATCTCCATCGTCAGAAACATCGGCAGAGCGAAAAGGAGAGCGCCCGCGACCCCGCGCGACAGGCCGACGACGAAGCGTCTGTGGTCGAAATCCGGACCTGTTCCAGGACTGGGCATGTAACCTCGCTCAACGGAACTGAAATAGACTGGCGTCCGGATCCTTGTGCCCCAATATCGCGCAGGAGATCATCTCCGCGGCGATCTGGCTGAACGTGATGCCGTTTCCGCCATAGCCCATGGCTGCGTACACGTTTTTCAGACCCGGGACGGCACCGATCATCGGAAGTCCGTCGGATGTTACGCCAAACGCGGCGCCCCATCGATAGGCGGGTTCTTCGATTGACTGACCCAACAGTTCCTCGAGTTTTTTGCGTATCCGGCTCGCCTTGCGTTCCAGCTTTCCCGGGTCGTTAAACGCGGTCTCGTCCTCCTCGTCCTCCCCTCCCGCGACGATGCGGCCGTCGGGCGTCGCGCGAAAATAGAGATATGGTTGTGAGGCTTCCCACACGAGGAAGTCCTTCAGCCAGTTCGGCAGCGGGTGGCGGGTGCGAGTTGCCATTGCCCAGGTCGAGACGGTATTATGGCTTGTGTTCGCGACCGCGGCCAGGAATTCGTAGCCGGTACAGAACACGACGTGCCTCGCCCTGACGAGTTGGCCCTTCGATGTCGCGACGACGTTGGCTTCGTCCAGGCTGACGATATCGGTGATTTCGACGCCCTCGACGATCTCGACTCCATTTGCCCGGGCCCTTCTGAGCAAACCTGCGGTCAATTGCGCCGGGTTTGCGGAGGCCGAGATGTCCGAAACGAGGGCGGCGGACCGTTCGATGCCAAATTTCACTTTCAATTCTGCTTGGGTCCAAAGCTCTACTGCAATCCCGGCGTCGCTCCGCGCCGCACACTCTGCTTTCAGCGCTCTCGAGCCGTAACTCTCGCCCGCGAGATAGAGGCTCCGCTTCCGCGCGAACTGGCACTCCAGTCCCTGGAGACGGACCAGCGCATCGAGGCCTTCGACTGCCTTGGCGGAACGCTGCCACACACGCTGTGCTGGCTCGATCCCCTTGATCGCGACAAGGCGATGCAGTGGCACATCGATCTCGTGCTGGATCATGGCCGTGCTGGCCATGCTGCTTCCGTGCACAGGTCGTCGACGGTCGATGACGAAGATGCCAAGGCCGGTCCCGAGCATTGCATTCGCCATTAATGCACCGCCTATTCCCGCCCCAACGATGAGCACATCGATCGAGACGTCGGGGATGCAGTTTAAGGCCGGCACGCTGATGTGAGGCGTGACCGCCCACAAGGGTCGATTTGAGCGGAGCTGGCGTTTTCGTGTCAGGGATTGCAACTCACACCTCTCAGCAGACAGTTCTCCGATGGCGACAACGCGAAAGCGGCGAATTCGTTGCAATAGCCGAGCATCTCGCTATGGCTACCGTCCAGGCCACTGAGGACGAAGTGCACATGTTGTTGTGTCGTTAAGCGAAACGAACTGGTTTGGAGCGCGTTGTCGGTCCGAATAAATTGTCCCGATAGGCACGCTAGCCTACCACGGGCTGTCGCTTGAGTTGCAGGCGCCAAACAATAATTGCGCCGCAGATGGCGGTCAAAGCGAACCCAGACCGGCTTCGTCCGAGGCCCAACAATCGAGATGCCTGCCCCTTTGGGCTTCAGGGTTGGCTCTTTTCTCGGGTAAAGGGCCGCGCGAATCGCTGAGCGGCCGTGCGCGGATTGCATCCAGAAAGAAGACGAGCATTCCGCAGAAAATCAGAGCAGCGCGATGCCCGACATGACAGCGTCGCAACGAGTACCGCCCACGAAGCAACCCTCTTCTTATCGCGGCGCCGGCAAAGGGGAGGCACCGGATCAATGCAGCGTCCCACCGCTGGGAGCGATGAACCGCTTCCGGAACAATTGCACAAGGCGGCAGTTTCTGAGACACCCAGATACAAGGAGAATCGCCATGGAAGAACCACGCAGCAGCGATGTAACTAGCCCGGGCACGTCCGAGGAGACAGTTAAGGTAGGTGTAGCGGCAACGCGACCCGGTCCCTTGGGCCGGCCGGTGGCCGTCGTGCTCGCCGGTGCGTTGGTTCTCGCTGCGGTCGCTTGGGTGGCTGCAGAGTACTGGGGTGAGGCTCACGACGGCGAGATTGAGAATACCATCGGGCAGCCGGCCGTAACAGATCCGACCTCACCTTCCAGCGCGCCATCTCAAAGCGATCCGGCCAGTTCTGCACCTACCGATAGGGACCCTACGCCTCCCTCCAGCACAGGCGGCGACAGCCAGACCACGGAAACGGACGGCACGAATTAAGTCCCAGCGCGGCAGCAGTCGCGTGGGATGACGCGTATTCCAGAAGAAAGCCCCGCGTCAAACGCGGGGCTAAAGTAATTGTTTTTGCGCGGCGATCGCCTTGCCAAGCCAAATTATCAGCGAGTCTTATTGGCCTCACTTGACTGGTTTGCTCCGTCGGAGGTCGTCGTAGTGCCGGCTATTTGATAATCGGATTCGGAAGAGGACTTGGGCGAAACGCGCAGATTGTTCTGAACATTCTTCACGCCGGAGATTTCCTCAACGCAATCTTCGGCCCGTCTTTTCTGATCCCGGCTCTGAACCGTACCGCTGAGAGTGACCTCGCCCTTCTCAACATTCACTTCGATTTCGGTCGCGTCGACGTCCGCGTCGTCACAAAGGCGATCACAGGCATCTTCGCGAATGCGGCTATCCGTGCGCTCGTATCCTTTTGGACCTCGGCCCTGGAACTGACCGGTGGCCTGCCTACCGAATTGGGCCGCTCGACTGGCGTAATTTGAGCCGGGATCTCGGTGTCCCATGCCGCTGCTTCCGCTGAAGCCACGATCACCATACCCTTGCTCGGTCATGTCGCTTTCAAATTCGCCAAAACCGCGGCCCGGGCGTTGTCCGCCAAAGCCACCGCCGACCCGTTCACCAAACGACGTACCACGGTTCCACGACACATCTGTCTCCCCGAAATTTCGCCGTCCCGAGCCGCTGTCGTCCTCCCATTCCCTCCCGCCGAACCTCTGACGCTGGCGGTGGTCATCGCCCTCCCAGGACCCAGGTTGTGAACCCCTTTCATTGCGTTCGTGGTCGCGGCTACGGCTGAATTGTCCGGCTTCGTATTGGTCTTGCCGGCGATAGTGATCATTTGCCATTTCATTTCCTCCGCTAGCGGAATTTTTGGGCCTATCGCCCATAGTGCGAACAGCTTATGCCTCCGCCGGTTCCACGCTGAGTTAAAAAATTCCCGGCGAGGAACGTTTCCAGGCTTTCCCGTCCGAAGGGGAACCGTGATCGTCCTTCGGCGTTTCGGTTAAACGGAGGATTTATTATGGCAAAGCATAGAATTCCCAAGAGAGTTGTCGGGTACAAGGTGCCGAAGACGATTCGCAAATCTAAGATTCTTGCGGCATTGATTAGGAGCGATATTGGGCGGGGTATCCTCGCAAATGCGCTTACGGCCGGTGCTGGCGCGGCAGCGGCTGTCCTGCTTGGCGAGCGGGAGCAGATAGCCGACACGGCGCAGAAAGGTGCACGGAAGAGCGCCCGGGCTGCAGGGGTAGCCAGTGAGGCAATTGGAAATGCAGTGCATGCAGCAATTGAAGTTATCCAAGAGAGCGCACACGCGGCACTGCCGAAGAAAATCAAAAAGGATGCAAAAGGCGCGTCGCAAGGAGGCGCGTAATGAGACGGACCCTCAGCGAGGCGCCGCCGTGCATTAAGTGGGGCGTCGCCACCGGCCAAACCTAGTCAACTGGAACGCTTTTTTTTGCGCCACATGGGCAACACCGTGAAAAGCCACGCCGCCGCTGCGGCACTTGCTCGCGTGGTGACGCGTCTTTTAAAGCGCCACCCCTTGGTAGCAATGGAGCTCTTTGCTGTTGGACTCAGTCGAGGGGGAAGCGTCGCGCTTCAAGAAATTTGGTTGGATGCGAACCGCAAGCGCGGTGTTCTTTCTGAACGCAGGGTCTACTCTGTACCTCGGGTTTCAGGCCGGCCCGTCGATATAGACGCTGGCAACTCAAAATAAGTGCCGCATCTACATCGACCTCCCGTTAACTGCGTCACGTGCATCTACAACTACGATGAGTGTGCCCAGACCGTCGGCTATCTCGATTGACAGGAACTTTGTCTTTCGCCCGGCCGCTAGATCGTCCGCCATCATTTCAAATAAGCTCGCTCTAGCGTCGACTTCGGCTGCCTGTACATCTTCGAACTCGATCCCCTCGTGATCGGTTTCAACGCCATCAGTCGTCCTGACATGAAAATAGTAACGGCTCATCTCGCGGCCTCCGCCATGGCCTCCTTAAGGACCTTTTCTCACCCCTCAAATCCGTCCGCGAAGTCTTTGTTCCACCGGCAATTCCGCATAAAGTCCCTGAAATGAAATCTGCGGACAGCATAGCAACACCTGCGATGCCAGCACATGCCAAGGTCATTCCAATCGCGGCAGCGTCCAAACCCAGGTTTGATGCGTGGAGAATATATACCGTTCCGGCTACGCTGTTCAAATAAAACCAGACGTGGAGGCAAAACGCATAAGGCGCGAGGACCCGGTGCCTGTACACCCAAGCGATTCCCTCCCGCAGGTCGGCGAGGATCGATATCTGCTCGGTTGAGCGCTCCCTGGCAAATTGGAAACACGTAAGAGCAGCAGCGCCGAAGTGCCATAAGTGCGGCATTGGCGAGCATTGCAAGCGGAGCGCCGGCGAGACGAACGAGAATTCCGCCCAGCAAAGGCCCTAATGTCTGTGCGAGGGTATATGTCTGGCTCAGTTTGACATTGCCAGCAGCGAGCAGGTGCGGCGGAAGAAGGTCGGCCGTATATGACTGGTGGGCGCCCCCTTGCAGTACCGCAGCCGTGCCGAGAAGGAAGACGAGGACGGCCAGCAAGGCGGGGGTGAGCAGTCCCAACATTGCCTGTACCGCGGTAATGGAAAGAAGGCAGCTGTTAGCGGCATCCGTGGCGATCAGCAAGGACCGCCGGCGCAAGCGATCAACGACAACGCCTGCCATGAGGCCAAAGAGCAGCAATGCAAGGCCCCTCTTGATCATCTTGTGCATTGCGCCTGAATGCCAGAAGAGTATGAAAACGATATGTTCGTGGTAGCAGGGCAGACCCATTGCCGGTCGAGGCCGCCGGTACCATTCGGTATCGGCGCTGCAGGCGTATCAGGCCAGCAACTGATAGCGACGCTAGACCAACGCGCGTGAACGTGCTGAGCGTGGTGCAGGCTCGCAGCGACATTGATTGCCGCCGCGAGCCGCCTTCTTAGCTCAGTGGGACCACAACTATGTGGAAGGAGCTCGGACGCTGATCTT
The DNA here is from genome assembly GCF_025780115.1 of Rhizobium sp. TRM96647. Lineage (NCBI taxonomy): Bacteria > Pseudomonadati > Pseudomonadota > Alphaproteobacteria > Hyphomicrobiales > Rhizobiaceae > Rhizobium > Rhizobium sp. TRM96647. The sequence continues at coordinate 32,452 of NZ_JAOXHF010000020.1, read as the reverse complement.
CTAAGCCATCGACCATCCGGTGCCTGATGTGCGACTCGGTGACATAGGCGGTTCCATCGTCAGCAACCGTAAGGTTGACCGGGCTTATCAGCCCTTCCGCAATCACCTCGATATTGCGTTGACCGGCGGCAAGCGGTTCGGCAATCCGCAGCACCCGGCCGTTACCCGATTGCACGGCGCTTTCGAGCAGGATCAATGACCCGTCCGGCGCAAACCGCATGCCGTCCGGATTCTCGATTCTTCGTGGGAGTTCCAGTTCCCGCAGGGTGCCATTCTCGTAGAGGTAGAGCCGGCCAGAGCTGAAATTGCCGATTGCGACCGTTCCGTTGTCGGCCCGTGCTATACCGCCTGCGCCGATGCCGGTTTCATCGGTCAGCCGGTGATCCTGCAGCACGGTTTCGAATTCCGCGCTGCCGCGAGCAAGGCGCAGCAACCTCCCGCCGTTGCTTTCGGTAATCAGAATGGTGCCTTCGGGCTCGACCGCAATATCATTGGTGAAGCCAAGCGTGAGCAGCGTGGTCTGAAGCACCTCGCCCGTATTCGCATCCAGTGCAAAGATGCGCGGTGTGCGGGGTTCTCCTTCCGGAAGGAAATCGGGGGAAGCACCCCAAAGTACGTTGCGTTCTCTGTCTAACCGAAGCGATGTGCCCGCAAAAATGTCCGGCGCCCCCTCATGTAGCTTCGACCATTCGCCACCTGGTGAGCGTCGCAAGACGCCGCCTTGGGTGATCTGACCAACATACAGCGTGCCGTCACTGGCATGGGTTATGCCGTTCGGATAGACACCACCCTCGGGCAAGGCGATCCGTTCCAGGCGATCAGACGAAGTACTGGCATTTGCAGCCCCCACAGTCAGCAGCATCGCGCAGCCGAGGGATGTCAATATTTTGATCATGCTTGGTTCTCCTTCCGTGGTTGATTGGGGTCTAGGCTCTGTGGCCTGGAATGGTGTAGCCGCCATCGATCAGGATATTTTGGCCCGTCACAAACCTCGCGGCGTCTGAAGACAGCCAGACGACCACATCCGCGACGTCCTCGGGCGTCCCCAGACGACCGGCAGGCGTGTGATGAATGAACGGGCGGGTGGCGTCGTTGTCGGCTGCGGCGAGACGGAACATTGGCGTGTCGATTATGCCGGGATTGACGTTGTTGACGCGGATTCCATCAGGTGCCCCCTCCTGCGCGAGCGCACGGATCATCCCGTCAAGCGCCGACTTCGACGCCGAGTAAGCCGACGACCCAGGAAATGCGCCATGGGCCAGCCATGAGGACGTGTTGACGATCGATCCGCCTTTTCCCGCGCGCATGGCGATCATCTGATGCTTGCAGCATAGCCATACCCCCTTCAGATTGACCGAGATGGTCGCATCGAAGTCGGCTTCGGTCATGTCCTTGGCCCGCAGGAAGCTGCCGAGAGTGCCCGCATTGTTAAAGCACGCGTCGATGGCGTCGAATTTGTGAAGCGTCGTTGCCAATAAGTTCTCAACATCGACATTGGCCGAGACGTCGGTTGGGACAATCAGTGAAACAGCGCCGTGGGCGTCGACAAGCTCGGCGGTCTCTTCCAGCGCACGCGTTTGGCGACCGGCAAGAACGACTGCGCGAGCGCCAGCCCTGGCATATGCGACCGCTGCTGCGCGACCAATGCCGGAACCGGCTCCCGTGACCAATGCAATGCGACTTGCTAAATCCGACATTCAACTCTCCTTTCAACCGATGAAAGGGGAGATGGGCGTCTTTCTCCTGACAATTAATGGGCTATTATGCCATCAACTGATGCTGCACTAGCAACAATAAGGGCTTGGTATGGAAAGGCCATTGGCGAGCGAGAGCCTGACGGAATTCGTCATGGTCGTCCGCAAGACAAGTTACGTAGCCGCTGCCCGCGCGCTTGCCCTCCACCCCTCGGTCCTCAGCCGCCGGATCAAGGCGCTCGAAACTGAAGTGGGGGTGCGCTTGCTGAACCGCGACACTCGTAATGTGACGCTGACCGAAGCAGGCACAGTTTTTTTCGAGCACGCAATAGACGTCCTTTCCCGACTCGACGACGCCCGCGCTGCCGTATCGCGCTACGCGGACCAACCGGCCGGCATGCTGCGCCTCGCCCTGCCGAATATATTCGGCCAGACCCAGGTCGCGCCGCGCCTACCAGCCTTCATGCGCACTTATCCGCATCTACGCTTGGATCTGCACTTCAGTGATCATGTCGTCGATCTTGTGAGCGACCGCTTCGATGCCGCCGTGCGTATCGGCGCCAGCGAAAGCGGCGGCGATTATCGGATCAAGAAGATCGCAGAGAACGACCGTTTCCTCGTAGCCTCTCCGTCTTATGTCGAGGCCCACGGAAGCCCTATTCACCCGGACGAATTACAATCACACCGCATGCTGCACTTCTCTACCTTCGTTCATGGTGCGCGCTGGCGATTCAGCGGACCAAACGGTTCCGCGGACGTCTCAGTCGATCCAGTCTTGAATTCGGACAACGTCGCGGCATTGTATCATGCAGCTCTCGCCGGCCAAGGTATCGCCATTCTTGCGGGGTTCATCGCAGGACCCGACATCGAGGCCGGTCGGCTGGTACCGGTGATGGAAGAATACAAGCCCGCGCCCAGCACAGTCTCGGTCATCTATCCCCGCGCACCGATCGTTCCAAGAAAGGTCCGAGCGTTCATAGACTTTATAAGTGCAGAATTCTCTGCCTAGGCGCCGACTAGCTGGTGCTCGCGCACCATCGGCCTCGTGTTGCAATTGCCGTGAGCTAGCGCTGCAAACCTCGCGATCGTCGTAGCGATTGGACCAGACGTCCGCATTTCACATCTAAATAACCAAAAGCGGCCAGGAAAGGAATCCACTCATGCCGGTCATTTGGTAGTTATGGGTTCACAGCCTAAAGAGGTGTTGGAGATACATCCATGATCAATTCCCTGATTGCCAATCTGCGTGCTCGCGATGTCGTCACCAATCACGAGGAGGACCTCTTGCGTTCAATCGCCGTGCGCGACCGACGATTTTCCATAAATGAGGATCTCGTGAAGGAAGGATCGCGGCCAACTTTCAGCACTTTGCTCGTCGATGGATTCGCTGCGCGCTACAAAATCGTCGACGATGGTTCGAGACAGATTACCGCCCTCCATATCGCTGGTGATTTCGTCGATTTACATGCCTTTCCATTGAAGAAAATGGACCACGGGATTTTGGCTTTATCGCCCTGTCATGTCGCTCTGGTGGATCACAGCGATTTGCTGAGGGTGACTGAGACGGAGCCGCATTTGACGCGGCTGTTATGGCTCCTGACGCTCGTTGATGGCGCTATTCATCGCGAATGGATCGTCGCCATGGGCAGGCGCTCGAAGAAATCTCATTTGGCTCATTTGTTCTGTGAACTTCTCGTTCGGCTGAATGTCGTCGGTCGCGTCACCGAGGGCAGCTTTTCATTTCCGCTGACGCAGTATGAAATGGCCGATATTCTAGGGATTTCGTTGGTTCACTTGAACAAGACATTGAAGTTACTCCGCAGTGAGAATGCGCTCCAGTGGACGCAGCGGACCGTCACCGTCCTTGATGCGGATCGTCTTGAGAAGTTAGCCGAGTTTGATCCGGACTACCTGAACCTGCACCGAGAACCGCGATGAGACGTTGTTCGGAGCTGGCCAGTATGTCGATCAAGCGGAGATGCCCTGCGAAGCAACGCAACTGATCGCGGCGTGCCGCCGTTCTCCATCGTTTTGCGTACGTGCTCACTTCCGCCGTCTAAACGACGCCATAAGCATTGTCTTAATTACGGTAGGATTGTGCTGCCCCTGCGAATAAAGCCGGATGATGGCGCTTCCTAGAGCCTCTGCCGCTTCACTCTCGCGAGCAAGGTCGCACTCCTCCAAACAGCTGTCAAAGATAGATTGAAGAGTATTGAGGTCGTTGGGATCAAACATTTTATTGTGTCTCTTACTACCCGGAAAAACGGGATAGCCAGCCGCGTCGTAGACGAAGGAGGTAGACATTCAAGCTCCCCTCTCCCAGTTGAGGCGAGAACTGCCACCTCCCTGTCGTTCCTGCCAGATAGTTGGAACCGATGATGGAGTTTGTACCTCCACCGCTATCGCGTCCATTAATTTTGACATGTTTGGCGGTCCTTCGTTCAACATGATAGGAGAACGACCGGGCGGCCCACGGAGGCATCCCGGACTGACTACGCTGGGCGCGTCACCAGAGCACCACTTGCCAGCGCCAGTCGCCCGGGGAACCAACTTCCGCTCTCGCAGTTGAATTCTCCGAAGGAGTTCAACATGACCAGCAAGCCCATTGCGATTGCCGTTATCGTAGCGATCATCATGACGATCGCGGGTGTGGCTGCATTTTACTTTGTGGGGCCAATTCTGGACCCAAAAGAAATATCGTACACGACAGGGCCAAGCCACATCTCACTCGCGTTAGACGAACCGCGAGATCCCGGAGCTGTCGCGGGCGGTCGCTCTCCTTGAAACAATTTCAGTGGATATTGCCCTATTGAAAGGAGAGCTCGGGCCGAAGGATCCCAAAAAGCCTGTCGAAATTCCGCCCAGGGAAACACCAGACTCCCTGCGGACATTCCGGACCACCCCGGCGAGGAACCCGGCCGGACGCCGTTCCTCCAGTAGCTTCCGACCTTACACCGGTTCCGAACGAGGAAGGTGCGTGCGAAGATATGGCATCCGCAGGCTTCGGATATCTAGGTTCAGAAGCAGGCGGGGTTCTCCGACCGACGCGATCGGCCTGCAGGCAACCCGTCGTCACAGGGATCTCAGGAGGGCAGCAAGCGCGGTCCGCCGAAGCCGCGGTCATCGCCAATCAGGTCACGGACCGCGAGCATGAACTGTTCCTCGGCCTTACCGGCCGGCCACAACCCGATGGCGCCGGTCAGTCCCGGAGTGAGGCCTTCGGGAACTCCGCCCCGGCCGACGGGACGAAGAGGGCAATCTCCTCGGCGCGCTGCATGCGCGCGTCCATGGCCGCGACCAGCTTCGCCTGCTTTTCATACTTCTTCCAGGCAAGCCGGTGGCGAAATAGTTCGCCTCGTCCCAGGCCAGTTGCAGGCGGCGATCGCGTCGGGCAGGTGCGTCTCGCCAGAGCCCGGCGCTGACGGCTGCGAAGAGGTCGGCGCTGAGCCGGATTCGGTCGCCGAGCGCCCATTCGTGCGTGTCGCGCAGGATCCGAGCGCCGGGTGACGCCCGCCTCGATCGGCACGGCGATCGGCCGAACAGCCGGCGAGGTCGCGGCCCTGCGCGCGCAGCGGCCGCTTTTCGGCTCGCGAACCCCGTCAGTGCCGCCAAGCAAGGCGCCACGGGCGGACGGCCGTAGCAGGCGGGTATGAGCCCGTTCCGCACGCCGGATTCTGCGGCTTTTCGCGCTGTCAGACGATGGTGCTCCAGCTCGACCGCGACGCAATCGTGCGCTGGGCGAACCTCAGCACCGGCGTGGTCAAGACCGCGATCGATCAGCTATTTGAAAGGGACATGATCGCGCTGATGAAGCCGGTCAAGGCCTTCAGCCAAGCCGTGCGGGCTGCGAAGTGAGTAAGACCGGGCTCGACCGCCAGTCTTCGATCAGGAATCTGGCGGCCTCGCGGTGCTGCATCTTTCGCGAAGCTTGAGCTCTCCAGCGTGCAGCCATGGTCCATCTTATTTGGTCCATGAGTGGTATATCGCACAGAAGGACGAAAGTTTGGCCATACCAAATGAGGCACTCGAGCTATTTCACCGTTTGGGGCGGATCGGGATTTTCGTCCGGGTTCGGGACGGGATCTTCGTCTGGAAGTCTCGGCGGATCAGGTTCTTCGACCGGCGGGGCCGGATCGATCGGCGGTGGTTGTGGCGGCGGGATATCGTCGCCGGGGTTCACAGGCAGGCTCATGGCAGGGGCTCCTTTCCAGAGGGGCAACTCCCTCATGGACGAGGATGTTCCGGTTTCATTTCGAGCAGACATAGATGCCAGCCTCAACTGCGGCGTCGACGAACGCCTGGCGGGCAGCTTCCGGCGGGAGATTCCCATCTAATACGTCAAAACAGATGCGGCGTGCGGCTGCTTGGGCGGGCCCGCCGTTTTTCGGCCACCGCACCATCAAGCATTCCACGGCTTCCCGCGTGCTCGTCACAACACGATAGTGGCCAATTTTGCGAAGCTCAATTTGAACCGGCTCGTCCCACAATATTGCATCCATCGTCAGCCTCCTATCGCCTCGCATGCCTAAGTGGCAAAACGGGCGGCGGGGAATGTAGTTCCAATTAAGACAGGTCTATAGCGATACTTGCAGCCGACATCGACGACTTCATCGAGCGGGCGCGTGCCGTCTGCCGCTGGCGCACATCCGTGTGGTCGTGATAGCTCATACGGGTCGGGTCGTGATGATGAACTTAATCGTTGTGCCCATGGCATGCTGCTGTAGCGGACCTTGTTTCCGGGACCAATTGCTCGGCAACTCCAGGCATCTATAGTCAGGCAGACGCGACGTTAGATGACCAATCACTTCGTTTCGCGAAGCCGGTCACTGAACATTGGACGACTTGCCCCCCATGTCTGGTACGATATCGTCGCGCTCACGAAGGAGCCTAAAACATCAGTGTGTCGCTAGACCAATCCGTTCATCGTCGAGCTCTAACCGAACCCCGACGCTCCAATACCGTCGATCAGGGGATGGCTGGATGCTGACATTGCGCGAGGTCTCCAGGATCAGCGAGACCAAGGTCAGCATGTATTGGCTAGCGCGGCCGCCCCGAGGCAAGCTGCAGCCTTCAACCGCGCGATGCGCACCATTCGACATAGAAAATGCATCGGTACGATAGAGCGAACGTCAGCGCTGCGACTGCCGGATACCTGGTGAGAACATTTTGTGTCGCGGGCCGATTGAGATGTGGGCCGGGGTCCGGTGTTATGATCCTTTGCAGGCGACGGGCCAACTTGCTGACCGCCGCCTTGGATGGATCGTCGAGTTCAAGTATTCACGGCCTTCGGTCTGGGACTTCCGCCGCGACGCTGGTGATGAGCCCGTCAAATTTCCCTCAGTGGTCTTCATCGACCACAATGGCTTTCTTCGTTCCCGCCATGCCTCCTAGCCAGGCAGCAATGGCCCCAATCGCCAGCGATAAAAACCCGGCAATTGCCGCTGTGGATAGGGTGGTAGCAGCCACCTCCGCAGCGCGCGCCGCTTGCTGCTTTGCTTCCTCAACAGCCGCGCGATAGCCTTCTTCATATCGCTGGACTTGCGTACGGGCCTGATCCAGCGGGATATTCTGGGCTCGAGCCACGGCATCGGCCGCCCTATTGCGAGCGTCTTCGGCGTTCGCTTCATCAGTCGTAATTGCTGCGCGAACAGCTGACACGGCAGCACTACGAAGCGATTGCGGATCACTCCCTCCACTAGCCTCGCGTATTTGGCGTTCGATTGCACCAAACGGATCGGCAGTGTTTTCCACGGCAGGAGCAACTGCGGTGGCGACTGCGGTCGCCACTTGGCCAGCGCCGCCGATCAACGAACTGAGACCCTGGAACGCGCCGCCAACCAGCGTACCGACGGAGGTGGTCAGCAAGTAAAGTATCACCAAGGTGGTGGCCGCCCAGGTCGTCAGGCCCTGATACCCGCCGGTAGTGCTGCTTGGCCTTCCCGAAAGTCGTCCTGCCACGTAGCCGCCCACAAGCGAAGCAAGAATGCCGGCTCCGATGAACCAGATGCCTCCCGCAATCGAAAATGTGCTCGCTTCCGGGTTGTCCGAACCCGCCGGATCGAGAACGGCAAATCCTATGCCGACACCGAGCAGGTTCAGGAGAAGCTGCGTTGCCAGCGCGACGACTACACCTGCAAATACCGCTCCCCACGAAATTCGATTGAACGCTGCGGTGGCTTGCGAACTGACGTGGGCAATGCCTGTTGACGAACTTCTGACGTTTGCGATTTCTGACATGAGAGCCTCCTTCGCTACATGCATATGCGCCGGCATTTGTCCAACGAGATAAGGCCGCAAGAGGCGACCTAGGGCGCTTCCTTCGCGTCACTCCTGAACGGGCTTGATCGCGCTGACCGCGATGTCTCCCGAGATAACACCTCTTTGAACATCCGTACGTCCACGTTCGATTTCGATGACAGTGTAAAGCTTTTCTGACCTGAATGAACTTGCGGCTGCCGTGGTCACATCTCCCGCTGGAGCAGCATCGACTTCCATGAAGTCCAATTCGCGCGCAGCCGCGACGATCCTGGCATCACCGGTCGTGCGAGCTGCCACCACAACCTTTCCTTGTTTTGGAGAGTTCTGCCAGCGCGGGTCGTCGGGCGCGGCGACGGGTGCAAGCAAATAGATATTGAGCGGTTCGCCGACATCCTTTAGCGCAATCGTTTCCGCGTCCATCATCTGCGCTTTGCTTTCGACCGAAGACCCGAAGGACGAATCGCTCGTGCCAGTGTTCTTTGGCTCATTTCCAACTCTGGACGCGTTTGACATACTACTTCTCCCTTTTCGAAGTGCTCAACAGCGCCCCCCTCAGTTCGATCCCGGAAGTCGCATCGCCGTTCGCGCGCTTCACATCAGTCGACTTCCAAGGACGACATCCACGGGGGTCGCCGCAACTGAACATTTACGCAGCTTCTGCGTTCGGCGCCGACAAGGCGAGCTGCGTCAACTTCTTATTGGTAGCCTCTTCTTCCGAAAGGCTCTGCTTCAACAGCCGTACGCATATGGACCAACTTATTGGCCGAGGCGACTAACGTGCCGTACCTCGCGATCTCATAATGTTCAGCCGCTTGCGCGGACGAAATCAGGCCGGCGTCCAGCGCAGGGGAGTCCTTAAACTCTTCGATAATCTCCTGGCCTTCAGAGATGATTCCCTGGATAGCTTCGCACGTCTTACCTCGTGCGGGTTCCGGATCATCTCGAACACCTCTTCAAGCCGCTCGACTTGACCTTGGGTCTCGTCTCGGTGCTGGAGGAAACCGGCTCTACCTTCCTCGAATTGCGTGGCACGCGCGATCTTAGGCAACGCCTTCAAGATCTGTTTGTCCGCATAATAGATGTCCTTGAGCTTATCCAAGAACAGGTCGTCCAGTGTCTTCTGGCCGGGCATGATCAACAAGTTCCTCCTGAAGGACGAAAGTTTCCGTGTAGAAACCCGGGAAGAGGGTCCTTGTTCCCATCCGAAATTTCGATTTGAGCGTCGGCACGGACCTCTCCTGGTCAACCGCTGTTTCTCCAGAAAAGCCGAGCTGGAGAAGCGGACGAGAGGCCTCGGTCAATGTGCACGACGAGGTGGAGCCACATCTGTTTGGATGCAGCGCAGATCATGTTCGCGGCGTAGTGTAGCTGGGTAGCGGAGGTCACCAGTGTTTTTCCGGTAGAGTCGGGTTGTTCAAGCACAGACGGAAAGGCCACCGATGACTGACGGCATGCTGAACCTGCGCTCACTCGTTGAGAAAAGCGCCAACTCGCGGGAAAGTGTCGGAAAGCTAAAGGTAACCGAGGAAACCGGTGTATCCGTTCAGGCAACGGCCCTTGGTGCGGTCGATCTTGGATACAAGGTGATCCTGCTAAAGGAGTCCGCAGTATGGCCGACCAACGCACGACCCTGCTTTGGAGCTTCTAGGAAATCGGCCTCTCCGTTCAGATGGAAGTGATGTGCACCGAGCAGTGGCTCTCCTCCGCTGAGGAATGACCTCTGCCTCAAGCGCTTCCTGATGAACCGGGCGATGTCCGCTATGCGCCAAAGGCCTGAAATATCGAACCGCGATTGTTGCACTCCCGATCCCTATCCATTCCTAAAGGCACGATCGGTCCGGCAAGGGGAACAATCTCCGTTGCAGACGATTTGGCCTTTACGCCGAGCGACACGTTCCCTCGCGCGTGACGGAATCCTGGGACCCTGCTGCGGAGCACCATCCATGTGCGCGTGAAATTTTGAGGCAACGGCAATGAAGGCACTGACATGGCACGGCAAGCACGACATTCGCTGCGAAAGCGTTCCCGATCCGAAGATTGAAGATGGCCGGGACGCAATTATCAAGGTGACTGCCTGCGCCATCTGCGGTTCCGACCTGCACCTCTTCAATGGCATTATGCCCGAGATGCACAGCGGCGACGTCATGGGGCACGAGACCATGGGAGAGGTCGTCGAGGCCGGCAAGGATAACAAGAAGCTCAAGGTCGGCGACCGTGTCGTGGTGCCCTTCACCATCGCCTGCGGCGAATGCTTCTTCTGCAAGAGCGGGTTCTTCTCGGGCTGCGAGCGCTCCAATCCGAAGCCGCAGAAGGTCAAGGAGATGTGGGGTAATTCGCCGGCCGGCCTCTTCGGCTATACACATCTTCTGGGCGGCTATAGCGGCGGTCAGGCCGAATACCTGCGCGTGCCCTACGCCGACGTTGGCCCGATCAAGGTGCCCGATGGGCTGACGGACGAACAGGTTCTCTTTCTCTCGGATATCTTCCCCACCGGCTACATGGCAGCCGAATTCTGCAACATACAGCCCGGCGACACCATCGCGATCTGGGGGTGCGGGCCTGTGGGCCAGATGGCCATCAAATCAGCCTTCATCTTGGGCGCCGAACGGGTGATCGCCATCGATACAGTGCCCGAGCGGTTGACGCTCGCCGAGGCATCCGGCGCGGTCACGCTCGATTTCATGGACAAGGACATCTATGACGAGGTCATGGAACTCACCAACGGGCGGGGTGCGGACGCCTGCATCGATGCGGTCGGGACCGAAGCCGATCCTTCGGCAAGCTGGGATTCCCGGATAGATCGCATCAAGGTCGCCACCTTCATGGGAACCGACAGGCCGCATGTTCTGCGCGAGGCGATCCAGTGCTGCCGGAACTTCGGAACGGTCTCGATCGTCGGCGTCTATGGCGGTTACCTCGACAAGATCCCGATGGGCTCGGCGATCAATCGCGGCCTGACCTTCAAGATGGCGCAGACACCCGTTCAGCACTACCTGCCGATTTTGATGGAGCGCATCGCGAGGGGCGAGATCGACCCCTCGTTCGTCATTACCCACCGTGCGCCGCTGGAGGAGGGGCCGGAACTCTACAAGACGTTCCGGGAGAAGAAGGACGGCTGCATCAAAGTCGTCCTCAAACCTTGAGGAGAATGACGATGAAACATCCCCCATCAGCCAAAGGACTGGCGGTCGTAACCGGGGCATCGAGTGGTATCGGTCTGGAACTCGCCAACATCGCCGCCGGCAAGGGCTATGATCTCATCATCGCCGCTGACGAACCGAAGATCGCCGACATGGCAGTACATTTGCAGGACCTCGGCGTCTCGGTCCAGGCGGTGGAGACCGACCTCTCCACCACCGACGGTGTTGATCGCCTGACGGAGGTCATCGAGGCCGATGGACGTTCGGTGGACCTCCTTATGGCCAATGCGGGACGTGGGCTTGGCAGGGGCTTCCTCGACCAGGATTTCGCAGAGGCCCGCCGCGTGATCGACACGAACATCGTTGGTACGGTGTATCTCGTCCAGCAGGTTGGCCAGCAGATGCGGTCGCGCGGTTCGGGGCGAATCCTGCTGACGGGTTCGATCGCAGGCTTCATGCCCGGCACGTTCCAGGCCGTCTATAACGGCACAAAGGCGTTTATCAATTCGTTCTCCTTCGCCCTGCGGGAGGAACTGAAGGATACGGGCGTCACCGTGACCTGCCTCATGCCCGGGGCGACCGATACGGAGTTTTTCGAACGCGCCGATATGTTGGACACCTCGATCGGCCAGTCGTACAAGGACGATCCATCCTTCGTCGCGAAAGTCGGCTTCGATGCGATGTTGGAAGGCGATGGGGACGTCGTTTCCGGGTGGAAAAACAAGCTGATGTCTGCTGCGGCCAACGTCACGCCGGCGGAGACCTTAGCGAAACAGCATCGCAAAATGGCCGAACCGGGTTCCGGCGAATAAGCCGAGGAGTAGGCCTTCTACTGCGCTGAGGAAACAGAAAAGGACTCCATCATGGGCGAAGTTGTTGCCGTACAAATGAAGGCTCACTGGAGCATGCCGGTCAGTATCACTACCCCGCAACGGTTGATAAAGGTCGTTCGGGGACCAGAGGAAGCGCACGCCGCGTTGATGCATGCCTGGCCGGACGGCGTGCATCGCGATCGATTTCTGAGCGCAAAACGTGCGTGCATTGCTGCCCTTTGTGGCCGACAGACCCCGCAGTATGCGCGGACAATGTTTGTGTATGCCTGCCAGGAAGCGCGTATTCCGTATCGTGAAGGAAATTTACCCCTCTAGCCTGCCGGCCGCTCCAGCAGCTATCTTCTGCAAAAGTGAAGCCGGCGGGAGGCCCGCCGCCGTGCGGTTGCCCCATTTGGCGGAACGGGCGCCTCCGGAGCTTGCTCTCTTGAAGACCAGTTGCATCGCCCTTGCTGGCATCCGGCCTCAAGGCATGAAGCAACGAAGTCCTCGCGAGCGACCGCAAGCGGCGTGCCGCGGTACGAGCGGATCGCCTTACATCCTCCGATCCTGTAATCACAGTCGGCTTTGCGCTCGCAATCCCGGTACTGGTTCGATCGGCTTGCGACGGCGCGTACTGACCTCTGGCATCGTCTCGCTTTTTCATCGCGTCAGATGGACCCCTGCGTTCAGAATCCTGGTTGCTCTCGACGACAGCATCGCGATCCATATCCGGATCGTCCTTGGCAGGCAGATATCCGCGACCGATTGGATTCCGGTCCCTCCCACCGTGGGGACTGATCGGTCGTGCCAGGTGCTCCATCTTTCGGTCTGTCCATACCCATGATCGTTCTCCTTCTAAGAGGGGAACCGGCAAACCAGGTGGAAGTTTCCACGTTCGATTATTGGGCCCAAGCGATTGGCACCTCACGTGGGGGAAGGACAAGCAAGATCCATTGCTTGGCAGAAGATCGCGCCATACGATGCCGACAGTTTTCGAGCTTGGCTTGGCCCGTATACAGGCGGTCATCCCGTCGTCGGGGGCACGAATGAAGGCCTATCCGCTCGATCGCAGCGCATACAAGCGAAGAAATGTTATTGAGCGTCTGTCCTGCAGGCTCTTTCAAGGACCGAATCGCGCGAGACATTGGGTTGGCCGAGCTGCGCCGTTCATGCGCCAGCATGGACAGCTACCACAGAGCGATCGGCGCCTGGCGGGGCCGCCTGAGGGAAGGACGGGTTTCTCTTACCACCGTCCCTAATCGCAGTCATCGACGCCCGACGCAACGACCGAAATGCGGGCGCAGTGAAGACTTGCGGTTTGAACTCCTATTGGCCCCATTGTCGTCATGCCGAGCTCGAACGGCTCCGACCAGCCCGCATCACAATTTGACCAATTGCTTTCCGAAGTTTTCTCCTTTCAACATCCTGACAAGGGCGTGGGGCACAGTCTTGATCCCTTCGGCGATATCCTCCTTCGTCTGGAGCAGTCCCTGCCTATGCCACGCCAGCAGATCGGAAAGTGCCGATTGACACTCGGCCTCGTGGTTCGAGCAGGAATCCTATATCCGGGCGCGGGTGATGAGCGTTTTCCTAAAGTGCCCTAGGCCGATATCGGGCTGGTCGAAGCCGTCTGCCAGAGCGATCGTCCCAACCACCACCACCCTGCCGAATGTGTTCAGGTTTGACATCGCGGCGCCGTGAATGGGGCTTCGTATTGTCGATGAACACATCGCCTCTTTGGAACATGCCGCGGCAACAACTGCAACGAGATCGCTCGAGGTGCGATGATTGATGCCCGTCCGGTATCCCAGCTCCCTGCATCATTTCAAACTTCGAGGGCCGTGAGACACGCTTGAATCACTGGAAAGGGCTATTCCCTCTTGCCGGATTTCGTGGTCGCCCTGGACATCGAGGAAACCCGGCTCGTGCGGCGGCTGCCGGATCACGAACCCGTTGGGCAGTTGGTCTTTGCATTCTACGCCGAGCACCGCCACATTCCGCAGAAGATCTGAGTGTTCATTAACTTTTTGATCCAAGTCTTCGGAGGCAGAAATAGCGGATAGGACGGGAATGATGCGCTCCCTGTGACGCAACTGCGATTATTGTGTGCGTCATTGCGTCATGTCTACTTTGTAACCATCAGCGAGCTGCAACGCGATGACCAGTATGAGGACGCGTCTCCCGCCTCAGCAATAGCTAGGCTCAGCAAACAAGATTGACCACACCAATCACGTAAGCCGTCAGTTCGCAGAGCTTACACCGAAGCTTCTCGAAGGCGCCACAGGGCAGACGAACACAACGGGCGTCTCGCGACGGAACATCCGGTTCACAAGCCAGTTCATAGAGCGAACAAGGAGGATCAGCGCGATGCCCATCACCAAGAATTTGCAAGACCCGCTTTCCACGCCTTTGGACCCTGCATTCAATCCTGAAACGCACGGCCCGGATGATGCAGCCGATTTGACCGAACGTATCAGGCAGCGTGCTTTCGAGATTTGGGAACAGGATGGCATGCCAGAAGGTCGACATGAGGAACATTGGCTGCAGGCCGAGCGGGAGATTCGCGGAGATAACTTTGCCAGCGACGCTCTGCCGCCAGCAGACGAGCGATGACAATCATCACCTGCGATAGCTGGCTGAGGAGCCCCCAGATGTGGTCTGCCTTCAGGAGTTAAAGGCGACGGACAACAAGTTCCCGTGGCGAGCAATAGAAAAGGCAGACTACCTGGCCGTCTGGCATGGCTAGAAGAGCTGGAACGGTGTCGCGATCTTGGAGAAAAGGACATGGAGCCTTACCTCACGCGATATAGGACCGGGGAGGCAGCCATATCCGATATATCGAGGCGACCGTCGGCGGGGTGCTGCCCATTGGCAACCCCGCACCGGGCCCGAAATTCGAGTCGACTTAACGAATTCGGGCGAACTCCTGCGACTGGACATTCCGGCCGTGCTGATCGGCGACTTCAACGTCATGCCCACGGACGTCGACGTATACGCGCCCGAGCGATGGCGGGACGACGCGTTGTTCCGACCTGAGGTCAGAGAGGCGTTTGCAGAACTACTGGCTCAAAGGCTGACCGACGCGATCAGGCATTTCCATCCCGAACATCGCCTCTATATCTTCTGGACATACCGGCGTGATTCCATCGAGCGCGATGCGGGGCTGCGCATCGATCACGTCCTGCTGAGCCCGTTGGCCCCGCCCTGGCTGCGAAAGGCCGTTCAGCGACAGCCGAGAGGGTGGCCGACCAGCGACCATGCCCCCGTCATCATCGAACTCGATGTGCCACGCAGGGACCTGCTGACATAACCTACGATCCCGGGAGGATCTCAGAAGCTTCGTCCGGTGTCCAGAAAAACAGGTAGATCACTGCGATCATTGCCGTAACGATGGTATCACGAAGCGGGTCGCTGCGGCGGTCGCCTATCGGCGTGTTGGCACCAAATTTTGCAACGTCCTCTACGGACTTGCCAGAGGGATTGGGCAAGGTCCAGACTGGCCCCGGAGCACTGCGTTGATGCGAATTCCCTTTTCGACAAGCTGCGCGCCGAGGGCGCGGGCAAATGCGCGTATTCCACCCTTAGTCATGGAGTAGTCTGGCAGTTCCTTCGACCCCCTTTCAGCTGCGTGACCGAGCCTGTGTTGATTCTCGCAGCCCGTTGTTCGTGTACCGCGGCCTTCGCGTCTCGTCGAATGCACATCCGACAGGTCCTCAATATAGCGGGTATGCAGCTGGAAGGCGGCCTTATTGACTAATACGTCCAGTCCGCCGAGCTCCTTGACCGTCTGCTCAACCGCCGTCTGCAAAACGCCGAGTCCTTCACGTCGCGTTGATCACGACGCATCTCGCGCCTTCCTTCTCGACCGCCGCGCGGGTAGCCTCCGCGTCCTCACGCTCGTCGAGATGGATGTTGGCAGGGTCAGCTCTCCCGACGCGAGAAGGGTTGCAACCGACCTGCCTAGCCTCGAATCGCCGCCTGTGATGAGGGCCACCTTCAGCTTCTTGGAGCCACATTAACGGAGTGTCGAACATCGGCTGAATCGGCAGCGCCTTTTCGGATCCGGGCCTTTTCTGGTGGACCTTCGGCAGAGGCGGGACAGGATAGCTCGCGCGCCGGCTTGCCTGACCCCGCCTTTTACGCTGGCATAGCGAATGCAACAGTTCGGCTATAGCCGTCGGGACGACATGGACGTAACCGTCTGCAATACACTTCAGCCCAAGGATTTCCACTTCGTCCAGGTCTTTCAGGGAATAGCCATCTCAATGCCTCCTTCCGATCGTTGATAAAATCGCAACGAGGCGGATGAAGACAAATTTCCAGATACGCTCCCCAGAGGAAACCGATGGGAACCCGAAGAGCGGTTCGGAGGTTTTGGAGAGAGAAACTGAGAAGGACCGATCGCATGAGACACAAACTTTTGGCCGAAGACGCGGGCGAGCGGGTCTTCATTCTTGTCCTGGAGGCTGGAGAAGAAGCCTTCTCGAGTATCAGAACGTTCGCGAACGAACAACGGATCGCGGCCGCCTCAGTTACCGCAATTGGCGCATTCCAGTCCGCCACGATTGCGTTCTTCGAGTTCGGGACAAAGGAATACCGCAACATTCAGGTTGACGAGCAATCGGAGGCCCTAAGCCTCATGGGAGACGTCGCGATTGCAGACGACGGGAGCGCGAGCCTGCACCTGCATGCGGTGCTGGGTCTGTCGGACGGTAGTACGAGGGGCGGACATTTCGTTGAAGGACAGGTTCGCCCAACTTTGGAGGTTGTCATCCGGGAGACGCCCGCCCGATTGCGCCGCAAGCACAGGCGCGACCTTGGTCTGGCCCTCATCGATCTCGACTAGATTTAAGCGTTGCGGCGAGATTGTGTTTCGAAGTGCGGCAATTCCGCGTGACGTGATCACTGGCCTGCACTGCCGTCCACGGATCCGCTAACGGCCTTCGCGCCCGGATCGCTCGCCCAAAAATATGTGGCCACGGCCTCGATGTCGCGTTCGTCCAGATTGGCCGCGACCTTTGTCATCAGCGCGCGATGGGGTCCGCCTCCCCGTTTTTCTTCGACCAACAGGCGAAGCTGGGCGGCGAGATAG
The DNA here is from genome assembly GCF_025780115.1 of Rhizobium sp. TRM96647. NCBI lineage: Bacteria > Pseudomonadati > Pseudomonadota > Alphaproteobacteria > Hyphomicrobiales > Rhizobiaceae > Rhizobium > Rhizobium sp. TRM96647. The sequence goes on along the minus strand of NZ_JAOXHF010000020.1, from coordinate 15,456 downwards.
GCCGCAGGCTGTCCGGCGAGCCTCGGATAGGCGGGATTGGCATTTTGCCGGTCGTGACAGGACAGGCAAGCTGGAACGCGCCGTTCGGGATCCCCGGATCGTGCGATCCGTTCACCCCGACCGATCTCCTCCGACGGTGTCGCGGTATTCACTCCAGTCGCGGTCCGGTCCGCAAAATGCGCCGCCAGCGCCTCGCGCTCCTGCTCGTTCAGCGACTGGATAGCGACGGCCATGACGCCGCTCGGCCGCGTTCCCTCCGCATAGGCCGCCAGACTATCCCTCAGATAGGTCTGTGATTGGCCGTCGAGACGGGGGATGAGGCTGTCACGATCAAGCCGGTCCGGCGCATGGCAGCCGTTGCACGTGTCCAGCACCCGCTCCTGGTCGCGGGACTGATGGGCTGCGTGGCCCGCAAGGCGTCGATAGGATGCGGCATCGAGTTCCGGATAGCGCCGGAGAAAGGCCACCATGGCCCAGACCTCGTCCTCGCGCTCCGCGACGGGCCATGATGGCATGCCCGTGAAGCGCACCCCATGCTGCACGATCTGGAAGAGCTCGGCGTCGGTCCAGGTCGGGATGACCTGCTTCAAATCAGGCGGCACCGGCAGCATGCCACGGACACTTGCAGGCGGAGGCATCGCCGGCGAACCGTGGCAGAGGGCGCAGCCGCTCTCGAAGTGCCCCGCCGCCATCGGCAGCATGCCATCGTGGAAGGACGGAACGTCGGCGCCGATCGCCGCGGTGCGGACAGAGGATCGCATCGCCCAGTGCAGGAACCAGTCGGTGACCTTCCAATGGCCGGAGCTTGCGCCGATGCCGATCACGCCGGACCAGGCAATGACCAATCCAGCCAGCGGGGCTCCGACAACCAGGGCGGCAATATGCTTCAGTCCGATCACCATAGCGGGTCCTCGCGCGCAAGCTCGACTTCGATCCGGAGCACGCCGGAAAGAAGAGCGACCCCGCCGATGAGGTAGGACGCGGCTCCCACGACGAGCATCACCACGCCACCGATCTGCTGGTCGGACGACGCATCGAGCGGAATGCCGAAGCAACTGACCTCCTGCCCGCCATAGAGGGGGCGTGGCGCAAGGGCGAGCAGGACGCCAAGCAGTGTCATGTGCATCGAGGTGAAAAGAAGCCCCATCGTGCCGGCCAGCCGCCCCTCGCCGTCACGCCCTGGCCGAAGGCAGGCAATCCAGAGCAGCAAGCCAGCAACGAGAAAACTGAAGAGTTCCAGCACCGAGACGTAAGCGCTGGCATCCGCCATCGCCCGGAGTGCCGGAACGTGCCAAAGCCAGACCACGATCAGTTCGACTACCGATGCGAGGATGGGGGTCATCCAAACGTCTTTCCGCGGGATCTTGAGCCCCGTGCCGATCAGGCCGTAGGCGAGAAGCGGTGCTGCCACGGCAACGGTGCCCATATGCAGGACCATGTGCACGGTGAACGAACCGCCGTCGAAGGATGCGTAGAGCACGACAGGCAGGATCGCGAGCAACAGACATCCGGTGACAAGCGCAACGGTCCTCATGGCTGGCACGCCTCGATGAGGACCAGGGGAATCGCGCCAAACATCACGGCGACGAAGCTGAGCCCCGACAAGAGCAGCGTCGCGAAGCCCTGGAACAGCAGCCGGTCCTCGCGGGTCGGCGCGTCGTGCGGTGGATCGCCGCTGCCGAACCCCCATTGGCGCCACGCGAGCCAGGCCGAAAGCACGATGCCGGCAAGGGCAAGAAGCGTGATCAGAACGAGCAAAAAACGCATCTGCGCGAACGAGATTGGGGCCGCCCCGGCCTTCTCGCAGTAGATCGCCACGGCGATATAGCACGCGAGGAAATGCGCCGCCCAGATGGTCGGTCCAGTGAACAGCGTCCAAAGGCTCTCGACTTCCTTGGGGAACAACCGCATCGCGTCACCTCAGCGCCGGAAACAGGCCGAGCACGCCGAACGACGTGATGGCCGTGATGACGAGGAAATGCCAGTAGAGCACGACATTCTGCAGATCCATGTCATGCCGCGCGCTCATTCGCCCGGCAAGGCTGCGGGCAAGGCAGTAGGCCTGCATGACGATCGCCACGGCACCATGCACGACTATCCAGATGGCGATGACCCAGACGATTGCGGGATAGACGTGCGCTGTCGGATCCATCGCGTAGAAATGCGGCCCGGCCAGCCCGGCAAGACACCCGGCCACAGTCAGCAATCCCGATAGTATCAGCGCCGCACGTGTCATTGCCGGACGGTCAGCGGCATTGACGCGGCGCGCCAGCACCATCACGAACCAGGCGAGCACGAAAAGGCCCGCGGCCAGAAGCGGCCAGCCGATACCCGGCCCGGCATGCCCGGCGGTAAAGTCGTCATGGATCGTCCAGTAGAAGAAGTAGCCGAACATCAGGCTGGCATAGGCCGTGCCGTCGCCCGCCATGGTGATGAACATCCCCCACCAGCCGACGGATTGCGGTCCTGAGCTGTAGAGGGGCAACGTCTTGCCGAGACCGATGTCGCGTTCTTCCGAACGGGGGATTTCCGCCGTCCCGGTCCAGAGCCAGGCGATGATCGCGGCGAGCGTGAGGACCGCGCAGACGAGCGTCAGAATCCACCAGTGGAACGTCAGCGCGACGAAGACACCACCGAGCGAGAATGCGGCGACCATCGTCAGGATCGACGTGCCGCCGACCCGAAGGCACTGCAGGGGACGCGCGTCCAGCACCGACGTCACCAGGGTTTCGCGTGCCCCGTCCTGCGCGTCCGGAAGGTAGTAGCGCCCCGCCTTGATATCTTCGAGCAGGCCTGGCTGATCCCAGATCGGGTAACGGCTCTTGATGATCGGGATCGAACGCACGCCCCACCTTTCCTCGGGTTCGCTGATCCATTCCAGCGTACCGGCGTTCCACGGGTTCATCTCCTGCTTCGGCAGTCGATGCTTCGGCCGAACGACGTCGATCACGACGACGGCGACACCCGCGGCAAAAATAAAGGCTCCGATGGTGGAGATGAGGTTGAACCAGTCCCATCCGATGTCGGGGGGATAGGTGAACACCCGGCGCGGCATGCCCCGCAGGCCTGACAGATGCATGGGGAAGAATGCGACGTTGAAGCCCACGAACATCAGCCAGAACGCGATCTTTCCGAGCCAGTCCGAGAGCCTCCGGGCGTTGATGAGCGGGTAATAGTAGTAGATGCCGGCGACAACAGGAAACAGCATGCCGCCGATCAGAACGTAGTGCAGATGCGCGACGACGAAGTAGGTGTCGTGGGCCTGCCAATCGAACGGCACGAGCGCGACCATGACGCCCGTCAGACCGCCGATCACGAAGATAGCAAGGCCGCCGGCCCCAAACAGCATCGGCACGGAAAAGATCACGCGTCCGGCGAGCAGCGTCGCGATGAAGACGAATATCTGCACCCCCGTCGGGATCGCGACCGCCTCGGAGGCCGCCGAGAAAAAGGCGAGCGAGATCTGCGGCAGCCCGGTGGTGAACATGTGATGCACCCACAGGCCGAAGCTGAGGAAGCCGGTGCCGACGGCAGCAAGCACGATCCAGGAGTAACCGACGATCGGGCGCTGGGCGAAGGTGGGCACGATCATCGCCATGATCGCGATCGCCGGCAGGAAGATGATGTAGACCTCTGGATGTCCGAAGATCCAGAAGAGGTGTTGCCACAGCAGCGGATCGCCGCCGCGCTCGGCATCGAAGAACGGCCAGTCGAACATCCGCTCCATCTCGAACAGGATGTCGCCGGCGATCAGCGGCGGGAAGGCGAAAAGGATCATCCCGGCCACGATCAGGAGATACCAGGCAAAGAGCGGCATCATGTTGATGCGCATGCCCGGTGCCCGGCACTTCATGATGCCGACGATCAGTTCGACCGCCGCGGCAATCGAGGCGACTTCGATGAAGGACAGCCCGAGCAGCCAGATATCGGCGCCGATCCCGGAATACTCTTTGTCAGTCGCAAGCGGCGGATACATGAACCAGCCTGTGCTGGGGGCTGCGCCGAAGAAGATCGAGCCGCACACGAAGACGCCGCCGAGCGCGAAGCTCCAGAAGCCGAAGGCGGACAGCCGCGGGAATGGCAGCTCGCGTGCCCCCAGCATCGACGGCAGGAGAAAGATCGCGACGGCCTCGAAGATCGGCACGGCGAACAGGAACATCATCACCGTGCCGTGCAGCGTGAAGGCCTGGTTGAAGACGTCGGCCGAAAGGAACCCATTCTCAGGGACTGCGAGCTGGACGCGGACAAGCAGGGCCAGAACGCCTGCGAAAAGCATGAAAATGAAAGCGGCGGCACCGTACCAGAGGCCGATCTCAGTATTGTTGACAGACGTCCAGTAGCGCCAGCCCGATGGTGTCCGCCAGATTTCGCGCAGTTCCCGCTCCTGTGCCTCGCGCTCTTCCCGGTTTAGCTCCGTGAAACTGACGTCGGTCATCGCAGCCCCGCCAGGAATTCGGATATCGCAGCAATCTCGCCTTGCGGCACCATGTCGAAGGCGGGCATTTGGGCGCCGGGCTTGATTGCGGACGGATCGCGGATGAACCGCTCAATATTTTCGCGCGTGTTTGCCAGCGTTCCTGCGCCGACGGTTTCGCGTTCAGCAAAATGGGTCAGATCCGGCCCGAGCCCTGCGACCGGCGTGGTCCCCCTGACTGAATGACAGGCCGCGCAGCCATGATGGGTGAACAGTCCCTCGCCCTCGCTGCCTTCAGGCTGATTTCCCGACGCCTGCTTCCGCCGCCAGTCGTCATAGGCCTCGCGTTCCATCACCACGACCGAGAAGGCCATGTAGGTGTGCGAGGTCCCACAGAATTCCGCGCATGGCGCTTTGAACACCCCGGTCCTTGTCGGCAAGAGCGAGAGCACGTTCGTCCGGCCGGGGATCATGTCCATTTTCCCTCCCAGAGACGGTATCCAGAAGGAGTGGATCACATCCGCAGCACGGAGAGAGAATGCGACGCGTTCGCCTACAGGCAGCCGCAACTCGTTTGACGTCTCGAACCCCGCCACTCCGTCTTCGGCCGGATAACGTATCCGCCACCAGAACTGCTCGCCGGTCACTTCGATCAGTGTGGGTTCGGGGACGGTGCGGGCGAGCCACGGCCGGACCGAGGGCATCAGCCACACCGCGTAGACGAGGAGCGCGAAGAGTACGACGACAGGAAAGGCGACACCGCCCCAGGCAATCAGCCTTCCCGCGCCCTCCTCCGACCAGGTTTGACGTTGTTGGCCACGAAGGGAATGCAGTAACAGGCCAATGACGGCGAGCCAGATGAATCCTCCTCCGATGACCATCACCACGAACAGGTGATGGACCTCTGCCGCCTCCTGTCCCGCAGGATCGAGTGCCGACTGCCTGCCGGTGCAGCCGGCAAGGACGAGCGGCACCGCCGTGGGAAGCTGTCCGAGTATTTTACATTTGCTGCGATCGGTCATGCATTGGGCGATATGGAGCGCTGCATCGCCTCGGCAAGGTTGCGGGCATCAGCCGCGCCCTTGCTCCCAACCGTGGGCGATGCCCGGAACGTCGCGCCACCAGCAGCGTTATTGCCAGAAGGATCCACCGTCGCGAGGCGATGAAAAGTATCGGGAGGTTCTCATGACTGATCTTACGCTTCAGGACATCGCACAGGAAATGAAGGACATCGACTTCGTGATGCTTTCCACGCAGAGTCAGACCGGTGGGATCTCGGCTCGCCCGATGAGCAACAATGGTGAGGTCGAATTCGATGGTGACTGCTGGTTCTTCTCCTACGAGGACACCCGGAAGATCGAGGATATCAAACGATCACCGGCCGTTTCGCTGACATTCATTGGCGCTCCCTCCCCCCTTGGAAAGCCCGGAATCTTCATCGCGGTCCAGGGCGATGCCGTACTGACCAAGGACAAGACCGTATTCCTGCAGCATTGGACAGACGGACTCGACCGGTGGTTTCCCGATGGCCCTGACACCGAAGGACTGGTTCTGATCAAGGTCGTAGCCAAACAGGTAGACTACTGGGACGGCAACGAGAACGGCTCGATCGATCTAGCTCGATAATACGCCGAAGAATCCGCAATCCAGGCTGGGAACGATCTCCTCGATGGACCGTTCATGCAACACCACAACCAATGGGAGGATAAAGTGCAATCATTGTCCGAAATTTTCGAACACACCTGACGGACGTCTCGATCACCTACTGAGCTTGGGCGCAATCCTCCAGCCTGTCTTCTTGGCGGTTTGGTGGGCAAATAGCCGCGTCTTGGTTCTACCCCTCTATAACCTAAGGCAGCAACCGGCCACGCCCCACCTGCGGAGCCGCTGAGGGTCTGACCTAACAAGCCGATGATCGCGTCTGACCGCATGCGGGTGAGCCGCGGAGCGTGCCCGCGTTCGCGCGCGATGACGACCTCTACGACCGACCTGTGGCCGCCAACGGTCAAAGGGGTTAGGCGCAGACACTTCAGTGGAAAAATTGACCAGCACAGATTATATTGGCCTGCCGCCGACAGCGGCGGACCATCGCTTACGCGACCTACATGCACTGACATAGTCAGCAGAGTTAGTGAGATGCGAATAAGAATCGCCTCTGGCCTGATCGCCCTGCTTGCGGTGTATTTTGGCGGCGGCCTGAGTTACCGCCACGATGTCTTCCCTTGGCCTCAGCTCTTGGCACTCAGAGGAGAGCTTCGAGCGGCGGAGGCAAGTCGATACGTATTCGATAGCACCGGCCGCCTCATTGCCGACGAAAGCAAGACCGCTATCTCCTGCCCACGGCAAACCAATCGAACTGCCGTTCTATTGGTCCTTGGCCAATCCAACGCTGCAAATGACGCCGGACAGCGGTACAGATCGGAATATGGTGCGCGGGTCATCAACTTCTTCGGAAAGCGTTGCTTTGTGGCAGCGTCTCCACTTCTTGGTTCGACCGACACAAAGGGAGAGTATTGGACGCAGTTGGCGAACCTGCTGATCGCATCGGGAGAGTTCGACAACGTGGTCATCGTGCCTCTGGCGTATTCCGGCTCGGAGATTGCACGATGGGCGGAGGGTGGCGACCTCAACGGACTTTTGGTCGAGACGGCGAGGCAGCTTCAAGCCGTCGGTTATCGCGTGACGACCGTCATATGGGACCAAGGGGAGAGCGATTACGTCAAGGGCACAAGCGCGGATGACTATCGTGCGCGATTTCTTTCCATGGTCAATACCCTGCGTGAGCAAGCGATCGGCGCGCCCGTACACATCACCATTGCCTCAAAAGGCCTGGAGCCCAGCAATGGAGGCTTCAAGACACACGTTCCCGACAATTCAATTGTGCGGGCTCAACTTGCCCTTTCTAGAAGTGGAGACGGCCTGCGGGCTGGAGTGAATACGGACACGCTTCTCGGCGAAACCGATCGTTATGACGATTGCCACCTTGCTGGCACCGGCACGGAGAAAGTGTCGCGAGCATGGGCCAGACTACTGCTCTTCGAGCACTAAGTGGAGGGTGGCCAGTTTTGGCGACCCCGGCCATTGCTGGCGGGGGGAATGGGAACTGTTACGGGACCTCGAGAGTTAAAATAACCAACCCATCGCGATCATTCAAATGCAAGAGGTCTCAAGATGGCATACCAAACAGACGGCGTGGCCGGGGAAGAACTTGGGCAGATCAAGATCATCTTGAACACCCTATACCTATGCATCGGATACGCAATTTACCATATCGCAGCGCACGAGGGGGCCGAATCGGCGGAGAAATTCAAAGCCAATATGCTGGTTTCCCTTGAGAAGGGCGACATCGACATGGCTTTGCTGGAAGAACCCAAGACATTCGATCTGGTAATCTCAAAGATCCGGGCTTTGACGGTACCAGTCATGGGCCGCAGCGCTGACGCGAACTAGCTTCGTCACTGCTTTTAGCTGTAGCATTTGACACAAATGCGCCAGCGCCAGGTGGAGTTGCCCCCAAAAGACCGGACATGCTCAGGTTTGAGATTGCGAGCTGATGAACTCGCGCGGGGATTGATATCCTAAGGCGCTGTGCGGATGAAGATTGTTGTAATGCTCGAACCAGAACGGCAGTTGCGCCATGACGGTCTCGGCATCCGGGGTGGGGTTCACCGCGACGTAATCGCGCTTGAAGGTTTTGACGAAGGCCTCGGCCATGCCGTTCGATTGCGGGCTGCGCACCGGCGTCGTGCACGGTTCCATGCCGATGTCGCGCAGCAAGGACGCGGTGTCCCTGGCGATGAAGCAGGAGCCGTTGTCTGTGAGCCATTCGATGGGTTCGGACAGCATGTTGATGCGGCCGAAGCGGTTCTCCACGGCGGTGATCACGAGGTCCTGCACGTCCTGGCTCTTGATGCCCTCGGTGGTGGCGACATGGGCGATGGCCTCACGGTCGCAGCAGTCGAGGGCGAAGGCGACACGGACCTTCTCCTTGTTGTCGCAGCCGATCTCGAAGCCGTCGGAGCACCATCTGATGTTCGAACGTTCGACAGCGACCTGACCGTCGTGGAGACGATCATCGGCCGCTCCGGTGTGGCGCAGCAATAGCAGGTTGTGCAGCTTCATGACTCGATAGACGAGCTTGGCGTTGGGCCACGAACGCCCGTCTTTCCGGGCGTTACGGCGCAGGATGGCATGGACACGGCGATAGCCGTAGGTGGGCATGTCGGCAATGATGGCCTTGATGTCCTCCACCAGTTCCCGATCCGGGAGTGGTGGGCGGCCTCTGGCTCTGGAAGGGGAGCCTGCGGTACGCGCGGCGATATTCGACCGGGCAACACCCAAAGTTTCGCAGACGGTTTTCATTCCAAAATTCCCCTCGGAAGAGAGAGCGAGCGCAACAGATGTTTTTTTGGGCCACCGGCGATTTCGAGGGCTTCCTTCAGGATTTCGCTCTCCATCGTCTTCTTGCCCAGCAGGCGTTGCAACTCCTTCACCTGGGCCTGAAGCGCCCGGTACTCGGATGCCGGAACTACCTCCTCTTCGGCGGCCGTCGCCGTCAGCGCCCCTTGGGACGCCAGCTTGCGCCAGGCGAACAACTGGTTCGGCTGGATGCCGTGCCGACGCGCGACGATGCTCACCGTCGTGTCCGCCTCATAGGTCTCGTGGATGATCGCCAGCTTCTCTGCTGTGCTCCATCGCCGCAAGGTACGCGAACCCGCGAAAAGCTGGCAACATATCGACGACGTCAAATGCCGCACACTGGCGCCTGCTCGACAGGACGCCGAACAAGCAGGGCGCCATATTCGTTCACCAACTGATCGACATGCTCATGTCCTCGAGTGGGTCCTGTGTCAACGCGGTGACCCCGTAAATGGTAGCATCTTCAAGGATATCCGGTGTCAGCTCGGCGGGTGAAACTCGAGCATCATTTATGTGATCCATTTTCCAATCCTCAGTTTGGCGGCTTGGCTTCCGACACGGTATCTTTGTTCCAGCTTTCCGCGGAACCGAAGTGGCAAAACGGTATTACTTCCTGATTGAAGGGAGGCTACAGATGCCAGCGACGTCAAAGGCACGATAGAAAGCCGCAGGCGCGGGCCAACCGCGAAAAGCGGCGAGATCAAAAAGAGCGATCTCAAAGGGCTTCCAAGGAACTGGAAAACTCGATGAGTGAAAAGCAATTAAAAGAGTTCGCTTCGACAAGGCACGAGGGCAAACCCGATCACGTCAATTGTGATGCTCTAACTGCCTCTGGAGTCTCTTGTAGAGAAGTCTAGTTCGCCAATCATGAGGTGCGTCCAAGCTCGACGACGCAATGCTGCGCTTGGGAATGGGCAGTGCGCTAGCTGCATTTGTAAAACAGGTTTCCTGCGCTATCCACCTCGCAATGGAGGATGTCATGCACGATATCATCTCGCCTCGTCAGCCGCTCACCGCGGATAGGCTCATCAAGTGTGAACAGGCTTTGGAGGCCGAGCTTCAAGATCTCATTTGGCGGGCAATGCGCGCCGGATGGGACGAGATGGAGGTCTGTACGGCGATCGCGACGCTCGCCGACCACCACATCCTGGCTACGCTGGAGAATGCGAAGATGGAGAAGACGATCAAACGCTCGCGAAAGAAACGTCCAAACTGACCATCGCGAAGCGGGGCGTGCCCAGCAAGCATTTTATCCCGCAGGAGATGTAGACCTGTGTTCTGCCGCCAGAAGTGAGCGAGCTCGAAGCCATCCTCGCCTACGCGGCGGTGACACACGCGCCGTTGTGGAAACCTTTCTTGCCGATTGCCACCATCTTGGGCGGCAAGTTGCGTTGACTGAGGGTGTCATGAGCCGCGACGCGGCTGGTGGCCACGCTTCGAGCTTCAAGATCCCTGACGGACACGTCCGCGAAATATTCCCTGGCGTGCGCCACGATGCACAGCCTGTCCAAGGTCGAGGAGGTCGGCCAGCTTGTCAAAGTCCGATGCGGATACCGCACTTTGACCCACTTTTATCGAGCTGGCGATATCACCTACCTTGTCGGGAGACGTGTCTGTCCTTGAGATCGAGGGAAACTTCCGCTGCACCCGCTGCGGAAAGAAGGAAGCCATGACGGCGACCCTCGTGCTGCCGAGTGCGGCGGAACGGGTGAAAATGACACTCCGCCACCTGGTGACGATCAAAAACGTGAAGGTTCCCGTCTGAAAAGACGTCCGGGGGTAAAAAAGGGAGGCCAATCGGCCTCCCCTTGCATTGTTTGGCGGAACTATCGATCTTCAGAAGACCGCCTGCCCTGGTCGTCTTTACGCTCGCGACCTTGTTGGTCGTCCTGCTCGCGACGCTGGCGCTGCTGCTGCTGGTCCTGCTGCTGCGGGTTCCGCCGCTGCTGCTGGTCCTTCCTTTGGTCGGGTCGTTCCTGCTGCTGATTTCCCATAACAACACTCCTCATTTGTGGGAATGTCTCGCGTCAGCGAGGACTGAAGAAACGTCAGGCGATCGCTTGTGTTCCGACTTTTTCTGCCGCTTGACACACGCGGATCAATAACGCCACCGTGGAGGGAGGAGGATCAGCATGTGCAATCTCTACAACATTACGACAAACCAGCTTGCGATTCTGCAAGCCACGCGCGCGATGATCGACAGCCTTGGTAATCTTGAGCCGTCGCTCGACATTTATCCCGACTACAAGGCCCCGATCATCCGCAACACGCCTGCCGGCCGGGAAGCGGCCATGGTGCGGTGGGGATTGCCGTCGTCAAAACAGGCGCTTTACCAGGCCGCAGCCAAACGCGCTGACAAGCTCCGCGCGAAAGGCAAGGAAGTCGATTTCGACGAACTGCTCAAGTTGGAGCCGGATGGAGGAACGACGAACGTCCGCAATACCTCAAGCAAGCACTGGACGCGCTGGCTAGGCGTGGAGAATAGATGCGTTGTCCCCTTCACACGGTTTGCCGAGCCTGATCCCGCCAGTAAGGCTGAGGGTGGCAGGACTCCGAATGCCTGGTTCGCGGCAGACGAAACGCAGCCGCTGTTGTTCTTCGCCGGGATATGGGTACCGCGGTGGGAGAGCGTTCGGAAGATCAAGGAAGGGCTGATCAGCACCGACCTGTTCGGTTTTCTGACGACTGAGCCCAACGGCGTGGTTGCTCCAATCCATCAAAAGGCGATGCCAGCAGTCCTTCGAGCCGGAGACGAAATTGAAACCTGGCTAACGGCGCCCTGGGAAGAGGCAAAGGGGCTCCAGCGTCCGTTACCTGACGCCGACCTTGTGCTCGTGCCACCGCCAATGCCGGCTGGATAGTCTTGGTTCGTTTCCTGAAGTGTCATGGAAAGCAAGTTCCCGACATGGCAGCTTTCATCGTCTTGTAGGGTAAGCGCCAGCAATCCTGCTTGTTTCGCCCTGGTGAATTCGCCTCGTGTCCCGCTCATCGCTTCCCCGCGCCCAGCCCAAGAGCGCAGAATAGTAGAAATGTGCGAAAGTTCATCTTGATTTGCGGTGCGAGCATTGGCGCGGGTGAGCTGTGCATGAGGTTTGCAGCGGCCCAACGATATACGCTCGAGATATTCGAGCGGATGCCGGTTCACCGACCATTGGCGCAGTGGAACATAGAGGCCTCCAGGCGGTTAAGGTTATTCGCAAAGGAGGAAAAGCTATGAAACTCAAAGTTTCAATCCCGGCTGCGATTGTGCTGGCAGCCTCTATCTACACGCCGAGCCTGGCAGACTGCGTAGACAATACCGGATCGGTAACCCAAGAAGCACGCAGCGGCATTGCCAAGGATGGAACCCATGCTCCGCTCGAAGGTGCATCGGGGTCGCAAGTCGAAACCAAATCTGCAACCGGCACAACGACAACCAGCTCGGACGCGCTGCCAAACACGGCGCAGAAGGACGGGACCGCTATGCCCATGGGCGAAAGCAGCGATCTTGCCACATCCGGCCAGGACGTTGTTGCTCAGCAGAAGGGCGATAGAACAGCAGCCGCCGAAGCTCAGGATAAATGCAAGTAGACAGATCGCGCTGGATGCACACGTTTAGCGGTCAGGAAACTGATGCAAAAGCTGAGGAACGCACTCCGAACGGGCGGGTGAGTTTACCCCCGATGGCGTCACCGTCCTCGTGAACATTTTTCGCCGGGCTGGCACCGACATGACTGGCGCCGCGAGGTAGTCACCAAAAGAGTGGATGTGTTCGAGTGGGAAGATGGTTTCGCGACCGATAGGGATGCGATCGACGAGTTTCTGGCCACGATAGCGCGGGGATCCGCCGGCAGTGCATTGAGCGGCGATCGATGCCTCGTGGTCAGTTATGCCCTTTCGCTCCTCGCCATCACATCGGTCGGCCTTGCAATGGGCCGACCGTCCCCACAATGTTCGCTGGCGCCACTCAACGGCATGGCCGTCCGGGCGTAGGGGGCTAAACAGGCGTCATTGGCAGGGGGCCGTATAGATACGTCCTCGCGAATCCTGATAGCGGCAGAGGTCACCGTTTCGCGATCCTGCCGGTGTCGTTGCTGTTCCAACTGCCGCGCCCGCGAGCGCGCCGACGCCAGCACCAACGATGGTGCTTTTGGTATTGCGACCGACCGCCTGCCCGACGAGAGCACCGCCAGCCGCCCCGACCAACGCTCCCGTTCCCGCTCGCCTATCTTGTTCTGACGACGCACATCCCGCGACGAGTGCTGTGGCAATCAATGCAATGCCGATGTTGCGTACCATGGCGTTCTTCTCCCTGATTGAGCAAGAATATAGGCGTCCCGTCAACCAAGGCAATATAAGAGCCTGGGCGGAACCCAACCCGCGCATTAGCGTTCCCTAAATCGACCCTCGAAGACAGAGGGCCTCCACGACTGCATGGAGGAATAGATGCAGAGACCTCGCATCGCGGCCCTGGTCGCTATGTTCGCATTTCTACCAGTCGGAGCCGAGGCCATCCATAGCTGCGGCCGCGCTTCGTGGTACGCATTGACGTCGAAAACGGCATCCGGCGAACGCATGGATCCGACGCAGCTCACAGCCGCACACAAGACGATGAAGCTGGGTACAAAGATTGAGGTCACGAGCTCTGAAACCGGCAAGAGCGTCGTTGTGCGGATAAATGATAGGGGCCCATTCGTTCGCGGGCGCGTGCTGGACCTTTCCAAGGCTGCGGCGTTGGAGATCGGGATGATATCGGCGGGGCACGCCCGCGTTTGTTTCGACGACATTGAGGATACTGCCTGGCACCCGCTGTTGCGCCAATCTATGGGAGCCCGCCCGATTTGGTAGCCCGCCCCCAATGGCGGGAATCCGGCTATGATACCGGCCGATCTACCGTATGCGCCCAGTGGATGAAGTCGCCCCTGAGCAGATGCAGCTCATCGTCCAGTCGGATGGAGATGTCGGCTTGGCTATCTCCGTTATGAGTGACACCGACAAAGGCGTCGCCCGAGCGGATTTCATAGCGAAGCTCGTCTCCGTTGAATCTCGAGGCGTTATTATTTTCATCGATGGAGGAAACATCATTCTGTCACCACCATCGAGGCCGAAGTTGTAGATGATGTCCCGCGCCGGTGACGCCACTGTCGATTCCGCCACCGACTTGAATATGAACCTGTCGGCGCCGCGCAGCCGTAACGCCTCGCTCATAGTGGCTTCACGACCTTGGTCCGCGGAGCGCGGGGAACATCCCTCACAGGGACAGCCGATTTAAGGTACGTTGTTACCGCTGAAGTTGGTTGCGCCTACCGCTGCAGCGGCGCACACTCTTTCTTTGGGAGATGATGTCGATGACAAGTTCAATAAGCTCCACTGACTGCGACTGTTCAGACGACCGCGCCAAGCTCGAGGAAATTTTTGACTCTGTGTGTCTGAAGGCGCACATTGCCAAGAGATCTGCCGCTGCTGATGAAATCGCTCGTCGCATGATGCTTCTCTACAGGGCCGGTGTCAGGGATAGTTCCGTCTACTTTGCGATCGCCGATCCCACCAGCCACAGGCGACACACCGATTCCAGGCTTGATAGTGCTCACAAGCGCGGAAGCATTCTACATTAAAACACACGACGTGCCTTTGCCGACACCAACCAAGCCAATGCGGCGGGGCGTCGGCAAAGGTGACACCAAGCACCATACCGCCGATGCGGATAACGCCGAGGAAGCCAGTTCCCATGAACTTCCAACGCTTCACGTCACGTCGCCGGCTTCATCTCCAAGACAAACATCCGCGTCCCAGACGGATCGCAGCTGTATCCTCCATCCGCTGCAGCGGTTGCCACGCATGCCCTCGTCGAGTTTCGCCGAGCTGCCGGTGAACGTAGGCGCCATTTTCGCTCGGCGACATCAGGTAACGGGATCTTGAAGCCTAACACCAATTCTCGTTTTAGCTTATTTGCCGGGGGCGCGGTGGACAGGCGCCGTGCATCTACACGCCCATCCAGTCGCCCGGAACCTTGATGTCGGGATCGCGTTTGAAAACCAGGAAAAGCAGAAGGAGGCCGACTATGCGAAGCATTCTAATTGGACTCACCGCGGCGTCGTTACTCGGCGGTATCGCTTACGCGCAGACCGCAGAAACGACGACAACCGAGACCTTCGTTACTGTTCAGCCGACGGACGTCCTAAGCTACAATCTCATCGATCTCGACGTGACAAATGACGCCGGTGAGACCATCGGGGAGATCAAAGATGTTGTGATCGCCGACGGCAAGCTAAGCGGTTTCATCATGTCTGTCGGTGGCTTTCTCGGTATGGGCGATCATTACGTTATGGTCAGTCCCTCTGCGGTGAAAATCACGTACCTTGAGAACGAAAAGAAGTGGACGGCCGTGATGAACGCCACCAAAGAGGAGCTGGAGAAGGCGCCCGAGTTCAAGTACGAGGGTCGGTTTGAACGCTGAACTCGTTCTACCGGTAGCCCGCCGTGCCGGCGGCGGGCTGAAAACTGATCCAGTATCGGATCTAAGGGCAAACTTGGAGTGGCTACGTCAAAGTTTATAGAATCCTAATTTAAAGCGTTTCGCATCTAACCGGATTCGGGATTCCCGTTTGGGCTGATCTGTGATTCACTTCGCCCATGGAAGGAGA
>NZ_JAOXHF010000019.1:0-70899 GCF_025780115.1 Rhizobium sp. TRM96647 | reverse complement strand
CCCTTCTACCTCGTCGCATTCATCGTCCTCGTCCTCATCTCATACGTCCCTGCCTTCACCATCTATTGAGACTGAAAACGGATTCTCCTGCTCCTCGATGGCGTTGTCGACCGCCTCGGGAGCACACCGGCTTCCGTGCGATTTGCGGGTTGTCATTTGCAATCAGCCACCTAAACTGCCGGCCGGATGCCCGGGAGGGCACAGGGGAGCGAGTTGAGGAGGAACATTGATGCTCAAACTGAAGACGAAGCTTATTGCCGCCGCCGCAGTGGCGCTTACGACCGGCCTCGCCGCTGTCCCTGGCAGGGCGCAGGAATTCGTCAATGTGCTGACGGGCGGCACATCAGGCGTCTACTATCCCCTCGGCGTCGCGCTATCGGAGATCTATGCCAAGGGCATTTCGGGCGCGCGCACCCAGGTGCAGGCCACCAAGGCTTCCGTCGAAAACCTCAACCTTTTGCAGCAGGGCAAGGGCGAAATTGGCTTCGCCCTTGGTGATTCGGTGAAATTTGCCGTCGAAGGCAACACCGAAGCCGGTTTTCCAGGCAAGCTGGACAAGCTGCGCGGCATCGCCGCAATTTATCCGAACTACATCCAGATCGTCGCCAGCCAGGAGTCCGGCATCAAGTCGCTCGCCGATCTCAAGGGCAAGAGCCTGTCGGTCGGCGCACCGAAATCCGGCACAGAGCTCAACGCTCGCGCCATCTTCGCGGCCGCCGGCATGTCGTACGAGGATCTCGGCAAGGTGGAGTATCTCCCGTTCGCCGAATCGGTCGAGCTGATCAAGAACCGCCAGCTCGATGCCACCCTGCAGTCGGCCGGTC
This sequence comes from Rhizobium sp. TRM96647, assembly GCF_025780115.1. Classification (NCBI taxonomy): domain Bacteria; kingdom Pseudomonadati; phylum Pseudomonadota; class Alphaproteobacteria; order Hyphomicrobiales; family Rhizobiaceae; genus Rhizobium; species Rhizobium sp. TRM96647. The sequence continues at coordinate 70,075 of NZ_JAOXHF010000019.1, read as the reverse complement.
TCGGGGTCGCCTCGATCCGTGACCTCGCGACTTCGGTGCCGATCAACGTGGTCGCCGTACCGGCCGCCGATGTCGAGAAGATCGGCTCGCCCTACCTGCCGGTTACCATACCGGAGGGCTCATATGACGGCCAGACGGAGGATGTGCCGACGGCGGCGGTCGGCAACTTCCTCATCACCCACGATGGCGTGTCGGAGGAAACCGCCTACCAGATGACCAAGCTTCTGTTTGAGAACCTGCCGCAGCTTGTCGCCGCCCACGCCGCCGCCAAGGCGATCGACCCGGCCAAGGCACTCGACGGCATGCCCGTGCCGCTGCATCCTGGCGCAGAACGCTACTACAAGGAAAAGGGTCTGCTGAAGTAGGCGCGCTCATCATCGCCAACAAAGCCGCTGCCGCCCGAGTCCGCGGCAGCGACCCATGCAGCATTTTCGAGGAAAGAGCGGGTTTATGAGCGAGGCAGCCCAGACCGTTTCGGCGAAGACCGGGACTATTCACATGCCGGTCGTCGAGGAGCAAGTCGAGGGGCTGCCGCCGGGCTTCGGCGAGGGCATGGCCGGCAAGGCCGCCTTCCTGATCGCCGTCGCCTTCTCTCTCTTCCAGCTCTATAGCGCCGCCTATGGCAACCTGCCGAGCCAGGTCGTGAGGGCCATGCATGTCGCATTCCTGCTGCTGCTCGGTTTCGGCCTCTGGGCGAACCTGCGCGCTACGGGCAGGCCGGCCAAAATCCTGTTCTGGGGACTCGGCCTGCTCGGCTTCCTCACCGGCGTGTACCACTGGGTGTTCTACCACGACCTTATCATGCGATCGGGTTTCTTGACGGTGCCCGACCTCGTGGTGGGCACGATGCTGATCCTTTTGGTATTCGAGGCGACGCGCAGGCTGATGGGGATACCGCTCACCATCATCGCCTTCATCTTTCTCGCCTATTGCTTCGTCGGCAACTATCTGCCCGCCCCCTTCATCCATCGCGGCTACGATTTTTCGCAGATTGTCGACACCTTCGCCTTCGGGGTCGAGGGCATCTACGGGACACCGATCTATGTGTCCGCCGCCTACATCTTCATCTTCGTCGTCTTCGCCGCCTTCCTGGAGAAGGCGGGCATGATCGCGCTGTTCAACGACTTCGCCCTCGGTCTGGTCGGTTCGTGGCGTGGCGGGCCTGCGCAGGTCTGCGTGCTGTCGTCCGCGCTGATGGGCACCATCTCCGGATCCGGCGTCGCCAATGTGGTTGCCAGTGGCCAGTTCACCATCCCGCTGATGAAGCGCTTTGGCTTCCGCCCCGCCTTTGCCGGAGCCGTCGAGGCAACGTCATCGATGGGCGGCCAGATCATGCCGCCCGTGATGGGGGCGGTCGCCTTCATCATGGCCGAGACGCTGAACGTGCCCTATGCCGCCATCGTCAAGGCAGCGATCATCCCCGCGATCCTCTATTTCGGCGCCTGCTTCTGGCAGGTTCATCTGGAAGCCGGGAAGGCGGGGCTTTCCGGTATGGACAAGGCGTCGCTGCCCAATCCATGGCTGGCGGTCAAGACGCACTGGCCGCTCGTTCTCCCGCTGGCCGCCCTCGTCTATCTGTTGTTCGCCGGCTACACCCCGATCTTTGCCGGCACGATGGGGCTCGCGCTGACCATCGTACTGATCCTGGGCACGCCACTGGCGGCGCTAATCGGTCCGTTCGCCTTCCGTGTCGTATTCTGGATTGCGCTCGGCCTTGCCGCCGCCTCCTTCGTCAAGTACGGCGTCAACCTGCTGGCGGTCGTCATCGGCGGTCTGATCATCGCCTGCGCACTGTTCAGGGGCGGGCGCGAGACCCTGCGCATCTGTGTCGACTCGCTGGCCGATGGCGCCAAGAACGCCCTGCCGGTCGGTATAGCCTGCGCCATTGTCGGCATCGTCATCGGCACGCTGACGCTGACCGGCATCGCTTCGACCTTCATCGGCTACATCATCTCGATTGGCCAGAACAACCTGTTCCTGTCGCTCGTGCTCACGATGCTCACCTGCCTGGTGCTCGGAATGGGTATCCCGACCATCCCCAACTACATCATCACATCGTCACTCGCCGGTCCGGCCCTGCTGGAACTTGGCGTACCGCTGATCGTCAGCCACATGTTCGTCTTCTATTTCGGCATTATGGCCGACCTGACGCCGCCCGTGGCACTGGCGGCCTTCGCCGCCGCACCGATGGCCAAGGAAAGTGGCCTCAAGATCGGGATCCAAGCCTCGAAGCTGGCCGTCGCCGGCTTTGTCGTGCCGTTCATGGCCGTCTACACGCCCGCCCTGATGTTGCAGGATCCCGGCCCTATGGCGGCGGCCTACGGCTATCCGGTCGAGGTTGCCTACATCGTGCTCAAGGCCTGCCTTGGCATCCTGTTGTGGGGGACGGCAGTGGTCGGCTTCTTCATCACCCGCATGCCAGGATGGGAGCGAATCATCGCGTTTGCGGCTGGCGTGTTTCTTGTGCTGGCACTGCCGCTGACCGACGAGATCGGCTGGGCGCTCGCCGCGCTGTGGATCGGCTGGCACTGGTGGCGGGCGCGCAACATGGCAGCTGTGACGTGAGCCTTTGCCTCATCACAGCCGGGAAGGTCGCCGTCATCGCGGCTTCCGCCTTCACGCTGTCCTGGACGCACTCGATCGAGAAGACCCGATGGGAGGAGGACTGGCGCCTCACGCCGGCCGGCCTGGAGATCATCGAAGCGCGGGTGAAGGGATCCGGGGCAGGCATGGAGCCACCAGACGGGGCAGTGCTCAAGCGTGGTTGGTGGGTCTATTTGCCCAGATTGCCGATACAGCGGGAGTTGGTGTTCGCACAGTCGGGTGCGACGGGGGAGGGCTGGACGCTCTGCGCGGGCGGTCGCTGCGAGACTTTCGGCGAGCGAGCGGCAGACCCAGCCGTTCTCAGGATTTGCGACGCGTCGCCCAACAGCTCCAGTCTGGAGAAAGCAAACGTGGATCAGAAACGATAAGAACGCACCATCTTTATGCGTTTCGCCATGTAGGGCTGTCCGTTTCCATCCTCAATCGCCTCCCGGCATGTTCGTTCCAGACGCCCCCTCAGCCCTCCGCGGGCCCGTTGCCGTGGCCGTCAAGCAACCAGGTGATGTTGACCTGAAGGATGCGTGCAAGCATGTCGAGGCGGTTGGCGCGTGGCTCCGCCCGGTCGTTTTCCCAGTTCTTCCAGGTCTCTGCCGTCACTCCGGCAACCGCCGATGCCTCTTCGATGGACAGGCCGGCGGCATCGCGGGCAAGGGAAATACGCCCGCCAATCGTGTCATCCGTCGTTTCAACCGCGAACCGGGGCGCCAGGGTGAGATCGTGATGCATTGCAGTGTTCCTTCTGTGCGCGAGATGGCCCCCCGCGGCATGTCCCGCGGGGTCGCCAGTGGACTGCGTCAGCCTTCGTTCTTTTCCAGCCATGCCTTGATCTGGTCGGGATGGTCCGAGATGTACTTGTCGACGGCCTCTTCGTAGGAGGTCTCCTGCGCATCGAACATCGCGGCCTCGAGATCACCGACCGGCAGCTTCATGCGCGACAGGAACGCGGCGACCTCGGGATGGTCCTTCTCGAAATCCTTCCGCGCGAGCACATCGACATGCTCCGCCTTGCCGAGCGAACCCTTCGGGTCGTCGATGTAGCGCAGTTCGTATTTGCCAAACATCCAGTGCGGGCTCCACGACGTGGCGACGAACCACTCCTCCTTGCGGATCGCGCGATCGACCGTCGTCAGCATGCCGGCCTCGCTGGAAATCTGCAGCTTGTAGCCTTCCAGCGCGTAGTCCTTGACAGCCTGTTCCGAGAGGCGCGTGAGGCCTGCGCCCGGATCGATGCCCTCGATACGGCCCTTGAGCCGGTCCTTGACGTCGTCCTTCTTCAGGTCCTCGATCGAGGCGATCGCATCCTCGGGCACGTATTTCGGAACCACCCAGCCCAGCTTTGCGCCGTCATAGACGGTGCCGAGGGTCGTGACCTTGTCCTTCACCTTGGCAAAGTAATCCGCATGCGTCTGCGGCAGCCACGCCATCATCATGGCGTCGAGGTCGCCGCGGCTGACACCCTGGTACAGCGGAGCGACGTCGGTCTGGACCAACTCGACCTCCTGACCGAGTTCGTCCTTGATGAGCTTCGCGGCAAGCTTGGTCACGAATTCGGCGTCCGACCAGGCGGCCCAGCCGATCTTCACCGCCTTGTCTTCCGCCAGCGCCGTGCCGAACGTTCCGGCGAAAACTCCGGCCGCGAGGCCGATCGTTGCGAGTGTCTTGAACATTTTTGCTCCTTTTTTGAAGGTTCGCATTCAGCGGCACAGACGCCGCTCTCTGGCGCTAGGCTGTGGCGGCCGAAGCCACCGGCTCCTGCGCCGGTCGACGGAAAAGGCTGCGCCAGAGGACGGGGCGCCCCTTTCCAAGGCTCTGCGTGATCCGGTCGAGGATCACAGCGAGGATGACGACGGAGATGCCGCCCTCGAAACCGGTGCCGACATCGAGGCGCTGGATACCGGTCAGCACCGTATTGCCGATGCCGCCCGCGCCGATCATCGAGGCGATCACCACCATCGACAGAGACAGCATGATCGTCTGGTTGATGCCGGCCATGATGGAGGGCATGGCATTGGGAAGCTGCACCTTGAAAAGCAGTTGCGCGGCAGTGCAGCCAAACGCGTTGCCCGCTTCGATGAATTCGGCATGCACTTGGCGGATGCCGAGATTGGTGAGGCGCACGACGGGCGGCATCGCGAAGATCACGGTCGCGATCGTGCCGGGGACGGCGCCGAGCCCGAAGAACATGGCCGCCGGAATCAGGTAGACGAAGGCCGGCATGGTCTGCATGAGGTCGAGCCCGGGCCGGACGACGGCCGCCACCCGGTCGCTGCGCGCCATGGCGATGCCGAGCGGCAGGCCGATGACCATGGCAACAAGCGTCGAGGCCAGCACCAGCGACAGCGTCTCCATCATGGCCGACCACAGGCCCATGTGTTCGACGAGCCAGAGCGAAAGGCCCGTAAAGACAGCAAAGCCCAATCCTACACGCCAGAGCGAAAGCAACACGAAAATGGCAAGACCGAGGCCCATCGGCGTTGCGAGTAGCAACGCCTGGATACCGTTCGTCACCGTGCCGATGGCCGCGGCGATGAGGTCGAGCAGCGGCGCGAAATTGTCGAGGATGTAGTTGACGGCGCTGTCGACGCCGTCACCGATATCGAAAGTCATGGAATTTTCTCCGAACTGGCGGGATCAGGCGGCGCGATCGAGCGTTTCGAGAAGCGCGGACTTGCTGATGGAGCCGAGATAGCGGTTCGCTTCGTCGACCACCGGCACCGGCCAGGCGCTGGCGGCCACCTTGCCGAGCACGTTGGATAGGCTTTCCGCGGCAGGGATCGGCTCGATGTCCGTCAGGAAGGCACGGCGGTAGGGATCGCTTGCGCCATCGCGCGCGGTCTCGATCAACGAACTGCGGCTGACCATGCCGTGGTAGGTCTTGTCGCGGCCGAGGATGATGGCGACGTCCCGATCGAAGTGCTTCATTCGCTCCAGCGCTGCGGCGACCGACACGCCCTGGCGTTCGATGATCGTCACCTGCGTCTTGCGCGCCACGTCGCCGGCGCGGAAGACCTGCGAGACGTCGACGTTGCGAAAGAAGGAGCGCACGTAGTCGTTGGCGGGCTTGAGAACGATCTCGTCGGGCGTCCCGACCTGAACGACCTCGCCGTTCTGCATGATGCAGATGCGATCGCCGATGCGCATCGCCTCGTCCAGATCGTGGCTGACAAAGACGATGGTGCGGCTGTGCTCGGCCTGGAGGCGCACCAGTTCGTCTTGCATTTCCGTGCGGATAAGCGGGTCGAGCGCGGAGAACGCCTCGTCCATCAGCAGCACCGTCGGTTCGCTGGCAAGCGCGCGGGCAAGGCCGACACGCTGCTTCATGCCGCCCGAGAGCTGGTCCGTCCTGCTGTCGTCGTAGCCTTCAAGGCCCACGGACCTCAGTGCATTGCGGGCGCGCTGCTTGCGGTCGGCCTCGCCGATGCCAGCCACTTCCAGCCCGAAGGCGGCATTGTCGAGAACAGTGCGGTTGGGAAGGAGCGCGAAGGACTGGAAAACCATGCTGATGTCTCGCCGGCGAAGCGCGATCAGCTCGCTGCGCGCCAGCCGGGCCACGTCACGGCCATCGATCTCGATCGATCCGGATGTGGGCTCGATCAGCCGGTTGATGAGGCGAAGCATGGTGGACTTGCCGGAGCCGGACAATCCCATGATGACGAAGATCTCGCCGGCGCGAATATCGAAGGTCGCGTCGTTTACGCCGATGGTGCAACCGGTTGCGGCATGAATTTCCGCCTTGGTTCTACCGGCCCTGAGAAGGTCGAGAGCCTTCTCCGGCCGCTCGCCAAACACCTTGAAGACGTTCTTGATACTGATCTTGACCGGCCGTTCGGTGTTCGGCAGGTCGCTCTCAGTTGCAAAAGCCATATTGTCCTGGGCCCGGCTCCGGAAGCGGGGCACTCTCCTTTGTATGTTCTTGGCTGATGAAGGTACCAGCGCGATCGGAAACGCACCTTCTCAAGTTTGTCGCAAATGAGATGGCGCGTCGCAAGGTGGACACTTTGTGGCACACTCGTGCTGCAATGTCCAGAACGTGAGAAAAATATTCCAGCCTGTAGATCAATTTGGCGGAAAACTCGGAATAAAATGTCCTCGAATCTGCACGGATCCACAGAGGGACTTTGGAACCCAGGAAGTCGATTTTGAACGACCCTCGAAGCGATCGGCTGTCTTCCAGACTTCAGCTTTACGAAAACGCGACCGAACCGCTGGAAAATTCTAAATGGCATTACATCATGCATGAAATGGACCGCGACACGGGACACAGCAGTACTTAGCTGGCTGAGTGTGTCCTTCGCTGGTGGCTGCAGCAGGTTTGGTAGTGAAATATGGCATCCGATCAGGTTTTTGATTTCATTGTCATCGGCGCGGGTTCGGCCGGTTGCGTTCTCGCCAACCGGCTGAGCGCCGATCCCGCGGCACGGGTGCTTCTGCTCGAGGCGGGCGGATCCGACTTCAATTTCTGGATCCGCATGCCGATCGGCTACGGCAAGACTTTCTACCACCCGGAGCTCAACTGGCGCTACCAGACCGAACCCGATGCCGGCATCGGCGGACGACCGGCCTATTGGCCACGCGGTCGCGTCATCGGCGGATCGAGCTCGATCAACGCCATGGTCTACGTGCGCGGACAACCGGCCGACTTCGACGCGTGGGCGGCGCTCGGCAATCCAGGCTGGTCGGCGGCGGACGTCCTTGCCGTCTACAGGCGGATGGAAGACAACCTCGAAGGCGCCGATGGCGGACGGGGCATCGGGGGACCGCTCACGATCACCAATATGGCGGGCTCCGTCCATCCGCTCGCCAACAACTACCTGAAAGCGGCCGAGGCGGCCGGAATACCGTTCAATCCGGATTACAACGGGGAGACACAGGAAGGCGCCAGCATCTACCAGGTCACGACGCGCAAGGGCCTGCGCTGCTCATCCGCCGACGCCTATCTGCACCCCGTGCGCCGGCGCGCCAATCTCGAGGTGCGGACGCACGCCCATGTCACCCGTCTTCTCGTCGAATCCGGGCGCGTCACCGGCGTCGAATGCGTCACGAACGGCGTGAAAACCACGGTACGGACCCGGCGCGAGGTCATCCTGTCGGCCGGCGCCGTCAACTCTCCGCAGATCATGATGCTGTCCGGCATCGGCGACGCCCAAAAGCTCTCCGCCCTCGGCATCCCGCCCGTCCTCCACGCGCCGATGGTCGGCCGCAACCTGCAGGACCATCTCGGTTTCGACTACATCTACGAATCCACCCGTCCGACGCTGAACGACGTTCTGCGACCGTGGTGGGGCCGATTGGCGGTCGGCCTGCAATATGTGCTGACCCGCAAGGGACCCTTGTCGCTGAGTGTCAACCAGGCCGGCGGTTTCGTCAGGAGCCAGCCCGACCGGCAGCGTCCCAACATCCAGCTATACTTCTCGCCACTGAGCTATACACGCGCGATCCCCGGCAAGCGGGCGCTGATGCGCACCGATCTCTTCTCCGGCTTCATGCTCGGGATTTCGAACTGCCATCCTAAGAGCCGTGGCACGATCGAGCTCAGCTCCGCCGATCCTTTCGCACCGCCGGTAATTCGCCCGAACTACCTGTCGGACGAGAGCGACCTCGATGAACTGGTGGACGGCGCCCGCATCCTGCGCCGGATCGCCGCGATGGACCCGATCGCCACCCTCATCAAGCGCGAGATCGTCCCCGGTCCAGCCACGGACAGCGACGCGGACATGGCAGCGGATATTCGCACTCGCAGCGGCTCCGTCTTTCACGCTTGCGGCACCTGCTCGATGGGGCCGGAGACGAGCAATTCGGTCGTCGATCCGCGACTGCGGGTACACGGGATCGAGGGTTTGCGCGTCGTTGATGCGTCGATCTTTCCGCTGATTCCCTCCGGCAACATCAACGCGCCGTCTATCATGGTCGGCGAACGGGGTGCGGATTTCATTCTCGAGGACTGGCACGGGGCCTGACGCCCACGGGCACAAGGTTATTGTCGCTTGCGCATGGCCCTCAGGAGTTCGGCCAGGTCCTGAACCGCCGCGACGGTCGCCCTCGAGGGAACCGCGCTGAAGCCGAGAATGAGACCCTTCTGCGCCGGCGCCAGCGAGAAGCGGCTGAGCGGCGACAGGATGATACCCCGCTCCAGTGCGCGGGCTGTGACTTCGTTCTCGTCGAGGTCGTCGGGCAGGTGGCCGATCGTCTGGAAGCCGGTCGTCGTGGGCTGAACCTCGAGCAATCCGTTCAGGTGTCTCGCGGCGGCGTCGACGAGCACCGCCTGCCGCTCGTTGTAGACGCGTCGCATCCGGCGGAGATGCGCGTTGAAGTGCCCCTGCTCCATGAACGTCGCCATGATCGACTGCAGGCTGGAAGGCGCGCCCTGCATGGTGGCTCCGGCCACCCGACGAAGCATCTTCGCCACCTCGGGCGGCGCAACGACGTAACCCAGGCGCAAGGCCGCGAACATCACCTTGGAAAAGGTGCCCACATAGATAACGCGACCGGTGGTATCGACGCTTTTCAGAGTCGGGGCGGGGTGTCCCGAATAGTAGAATTCCCCGTCGTAATCGTCCTCGATCACCCATGCGCCGCATCCGGCAGCAGCATTCAGCAGTTCGAGGCGACGGCCGAGTGACATGGTCACGCCAAGGGGATGCTGGCGCGCGGGCGTCACGAATGCCATCCGGAATTCCGGACAAAGTCTCATGCCGGCGGCGACGTCTATGCCCTGGTCGTCCACGGGAACAGGCACCAGGCTCGCCCCGCTGGACACGAGGCTGTTGCGGGCACCGATCGGTCCGGGATTTTCGAACCAGACCTTGTCGCCCGGATTGAGGAGCATCTGGCCGATCCTGTTGAAGGCGTCCTGCGCCCCATTGAAGACGAACACCTCGTCGGGATCGCAGACGACGCCACGATTGGCCTTGAGATGGTTCGAGATCGCGCGGCGTAGTTCGTAGAGCCCGACCGGATCGGGATAACCGAGCACCGCATGACGCGACTGCCGCCAGTACTGTGCGGAAAGCCGTGCCCAGAGCGCCATCGGAAACTCGTCATTGGCAGGCATTCCGGTGGCGAAAGGACGGGGCACCTGCGGGTGGGAAAGACGGGGGAAAAAGTGCTCCGACGCCTCGATGCTCAACCGCGCGAGCCGAGGAGGCGCGGCATCGTCCGCCTCCTGCACCGTCTGCGGCTGGACCGGACGCTCCGAGAGCAGGGTTTCGCTGACATATGCGCCGGCCCCGACCCGCGAATAGATCAGTTCCTCCGCCACCAACTGTTCATAAACCGTCACCGCGGTCGTGCGTGAAACACCTTGATCCTTAGCCAGCGTTCGGCTCGACGGCAGCCGTTCTCCGGGCGCCAGCCGGCCGGAGAGGATCAACTCGCGCAGGCCGCTGGCGAGTTGCGCCGTCAACGAACCTGGATCGTCCCTGTCGATCCGGATCGGCGGGATCAGTGCCCCACCGGCGTATTTTACCATTCCCGTTCCCCGCGCGCCTTTTTTGGCTTTAATCTGGCATGAAAACTATTCCAAAATGGACCTTAGTCAAAGACCAGTTTCAGCTCAATGTGAGGCCACTGCCGAGACAGCCAACAAACCGGATTGGAGCGCCAAGTGATGAAGCTGCGGTCGATCGAGACGTTTTCGACACGTTATGTCGGCTTCGTGCGCATCACCAATGATGCCGGGGAGACGGGATGGGGGCAGCTGTCGACGTACAATTCCGATATTGCTGCTCAGGTCCTGCACCGCCAGGTCGCCCCCTGGACGCTTGGCGTCGATATCGTCGATCTTGACGACCATCTCGATCTGGTCACCGAGCGGGAGCACAAGTTTCCAGGATCCTATCTGTGTCGTGCCCTGGGCGGGCTGGACACGGCCATCTGGGATCTCAGGGGAAAGCAGGCGGGCAAGCCTGTCACTTCGCTGCTCGGCGGCACGCCGGGGCCGCTGCGCGCCTATGCATCGTCGATGAAGCGGGACATAACGCCGACGGACGAGGTGGAACGCTTCAAGCGTCTCCGTCAGCAGCATGGCTTCGATGCCTTCAAGTTCCGCGTTGGCGCCGAAGTCGGGCGCAATCAGGATGAATGGCCGGGGCGGACCGAGGAGATCATTCCGGCGGTGGCACATGCCCTTGGAGCGGAAGCCGCCCTGCTCGCCGACGCCAATTCCTGCTATTCGCCGGCGAGGGCGATCGAGGTCGGACGATTGATGGAAGACCACGGCATGGTCCATTACGAGGAGCCGTGCCCCTACTGGGAACTGGAGCAGACCAGACAGGTAGCCGACGCGCTCGACATCGCCGTCACCGGCGGCGAGCAGGATTGGGACCTGACGATCTGGCGCCGCATGATCGAGATGCGGGCGGTCGACATCGTGCAGCCGGACATCCTCTATCTCGGCGGGATCAGCCGGACGCTCCGGGTCGCACGAATGGCGGGCGCCGCGGGCCTGCCGGTCACGCCCCATTGCGCCAACCTCTCGCTCGTCACGCTGTTCACCATGCATCTTCTTCGCGCCATACCCAATGCGGGCAACTATCTCGAATTCTCGATCGAAGGCGCGGACTACTATCCCTGGCAATATGGTCTCTTCCGCAACGATCCCTATGCGATCGTCGATGGCAAGGCTACGGTCACGGACGCACCCGGCTGGGGGATCGAGATCGACCCGGAATGGCTGGCGAAATCTACCTACGAGATCAGCGAGATTGACTGACATGACCGCGCAATCCGATCGCCTCGCAGCCGAATACTTCGAGACCGGGACCCTGAGCGGCCTGCCCAGGGACCACTTCATCGACGGCCACTGGTCTCCGCCGCAGCATGGTCGGATGATGGAAACATTCGATCCGGGCCTTGGTCGCGCCTATCATGCTTTTTCTGCCGGCGATGCGGACGATGTCGCGACTGCCGTCGAGGCAGCAGTTCGCGCAGGCCCTGGCTGGGCCAGGACCCGTCCGGCCGGGCGTGGCGCCGTACTGGCACGCACAGCCGTCCTTCTCCGGGAAGAGGCGCCCCGCCTCGCCGTGATCGAGAGCCTCGACAGCGGAAAGCCCCTGCAGGAGGCCGAAGGTGACGTCGCTGGCGCCGCGCGCACCTTCGAGTACTACGCCGCCGCCGCCAACACGCTGCAAGGCGACAGCTTTCCGATCGGACATGAATATCTCGGCTATTCGATCATCGAGCCAGCCGGACTGACGGCCCACATCATCCCGTGGAACTACCCGCTGTCGACCGCCGCGCGCGGCATCGCGCCGGCGCTTGCGGCAGGATGCACAGTGATTGCCAAACCTGCCGAGCAGACGCCGATGACGGCGCTGCTCCTTGCTGAAATCCTTCATCGCGCGGGCCTTCCGGCCGGCGTCTGCAACGTCGTGACAGGCACCGGCCAGGACGCAGGCGCGCCGCTCGTACGCCACCCCGCGGTCCGTCACGTATCGTTCACCGGCTCGGTCCAGACCGGCGTCAACGTCATGCGGGAGGCTGCCCCTAACGTGACGCGGGTGCTGCTGGAACTCGGCGGCAAGTCCCCCGTCGTCGTGCTCGCCGATGCGGACCTGGATGCGGCCGCCGAAGGGATCCTTGGCGCCATATTCGAGAATGCGGGGCAGATCTGCTCCGCCGGTTCCCGTCTCGTGGTCGATCGCGGCATCCATGGCGAGCTCCTGGACCGCCTGGTGAAACGGGCCGAGGCGCTGCAAATCGGGCACGGGCTCAAGCGATCCCAGTTCGGCCCGCTCAATTCCGCCGAACATCTTTCCCGTGTCAACGCCCACGTCGAGAGCGCCCGCAAGCGCGGCCTGTCGATCATCACCGGTGGCAACGCGATCGCGGATCCCGCAACCGGCCAGGGATGGTTCTTCGAACCGACGATCATCGACGCCGCTCCCGCCAACGACCCCGCCGTCCAGCAGGAGATCTTCGGCCCGGTCCTCGTGGTGCAACCTTTCGACGACGAGGAGGAAGCGCTGATGCTTGCCAACGGAACGGACTATGCGCTGGTCGCCGGCATCTACACACGCGATTTCTCCGCAGCCCATCGCCTCGCCCGCGACATCGATGCCGGTCAGGTCTTCATCAACGAGTATTTCGCCGGTGGTATAGAGGTGCCGTTCGGCGGCAACAGGATGTCCGGTTTCGGCAGGGAAAAAGGCCTTGCCGCCCTGGAGGCCTATTCACGCGTCAAAAGCGTTGCAGCACGGATCGGAAGGTAGTGCATGGAGACCGTCTTCACCGCCGATGCCAGGATGATATCCTACTGGTGGGATCGCTCTCCGCCGCAAGCGCTTGCCGAAGCGGGACTGCCGGCGAGGGTCGACGTGCTGGTCGTCGGCTCCGGCTATACGGGCCTGCATGCAGCGATCGAACTGGCCCGCGGCGGACGCGAGGTGCTCATCTGCGACGCCGAACAGATCGGCTTCGGGTGTTCCACCCGCAATGGCGGCCAGATCAGCACCAGCGTCAAGCCGGGCTTCGCGACCCTGGCGAAGGCGCACGGAGAAGCGACTGCGCGGCGGATTTTCACGGACGGTCGACAGTCACTGGCATGGACGGAGGCGTTCATCCACGCGGAAGGCATCGAATGCGATTTCAAGGTGGTCGGCCGTTTCCACGTCGCCCATGACCGCAAATCCTTCTCCACCTTGACCGCTTCGCTGAAGAACCAGCCGAAAGGGCTTGACGTTCCGGCCCATGTCGTGCCGCGTGCCGAGCAGCGGTCGGAGCTCGGCACGGACGTCTATCATGGCGGTGTGGTGTTCGAGAAACATGCCTCGCTCGACCCGGGACGCTATCACGCCGGCCTTGTCAGGCTTGCGCGCGCAGCCGGCGTGCGCCTTGCCGCAAACTGCAAGGTCACCGGGCTTGCGCGGTCGGCAAACGGCTTCACGGTGGAAACCGCGCGGGGCCGCGTCGAAGCGCGCAATGTCGTGCTCGCCACCAACGGTTATTCCGGTCCGCTCTCGCGCTGGCATCAGCGCCGGATCATCCCGATCGGCAGCTACATCGTCGCCACCGAGGAATTGCCCGAGACGCTGGTCGATGAATTGATCCCAAGGAACCGCGTCGTTTCCGACACTCGGCGCGTTCTCTATTACTTCCGGGCCTCGCCCGATCGGCGCCGGATTCTGTTCGGAGGCCGCGTCAGCGTGGCCGAAACAGACCCGCGCCTCAGCGCTCCCCTGCTTTACCGCGAAATGCAGCGCCTCTTTCCGCAACTTGCAGGCTACCGGGTCAGCCATTCATGGATGGGCTATGTCGGCTATACGTTCGATACCCTGGCGCATGTCGGCGAACAGGACGGCATTCATTACGCGATGGGCTATTGCGGTTCCGGTGTCGGCATGGCCGGCTATTTGGGCATGCGCGTCGGCCAGGCCATCCTCGGAAAGCCCGATGGGCGCACCGGCTATGGCGAAACCTCGTTCCCATCGCGCTCTTATTACTTCGGCAAGCCATGGTTCCTGGCACCCGCGGTGCATGTGTACCGGCTAAGGGATCGCTTTGGCCTCTGACGGAGAGCAGCGTCGGCAAACTGGCCATTAACTATGGAAAGAATGGTTATTCCATTATGGCCAGTTTGCGTCTCCAGTGCGCAAATGGCGGTAGTGACGGAGTCTCATCTAAGCAGGCCCACATCAATGTTCGCTGGCATCGGCCAGCCTGCCAGGAATGACAACGACGAGAATAAACAACGATTGTCAGCACAGAGGAGAGAGCAATGGGAAAACTGGGAAACAGACTGCTGGGCGCCACCGCGCTTTTGCTCGTGGCCGCCGCGCCGGCCGCTCATGCGGAAACACTGCGACTTCTGACCTGGGGCAGCTACGCGCCGGACGAACTCGTCAAGAAGTTCGAGGCCGAGAACCCCGACATCAAGGTCGAAGTCACCTTCTCGAACAATGAGGAAATGATCGCGAAGCTGCGCGCCACCGGCGGCACGGGCTACGATCTCGCACAACCGAGCCACGACCGCATCTACGCGGCGCAGCTTGAATACAACATCTACAAGCCGCTCGACCTTTCGAAGATCAATGTCGACCAGATGGCGCCCAATCTCGTCGACGGCGTGAAGCAGAACACCACGATCGAGGGCCAGGTCTACGCCGTCCCGCACCAGTGGGGCACGTCGGGCATCATGGCCAACAAGAAGGAAGCTCCGGACGCCAAGAGCTGGGCCGACCTCTGCGACGCGAAATACAAGGGAGGCACCTCGATGCGCCTGCGTCGCACGATCCTCCTCGGCACCGCCTTCTCGATGGGCATGAACCCCTTCGACCTCTATGCCGACACGGCGGCCTACAAGGACATGCTGGACAAGGTCACCGAAAAGCTGATTGCCTGCAAGGACAACCTCAAGACCTACTGGACCGGAGGCGACGACCTGTCGGCGCTGATGCTGTCCGGCGAAGTCGTGCTGTCCGAAACCTGGGATTCGACTGCCTTCAAGCTCTACAGCCAGAATCCGGACATCGTGTTCGTCCCGCCGGAAACCGGCGCCCTCGCCTGGATCGACACCTTCGCCATCCCGCGCGGCGGCGAGGCCGACGATGCCGCC
Organism: Rhizobium sp. TRM96647; assembly: GCF_025780115.1. Classification (NCBI taxonomy): domain Bacteria; kingdom Pseudomonadati; phylum Pseudomonadota; class Alphaproteobacteria; order Hyphomicrobiales; family Rhizobiaceae; genus Rhizobium; species Rhizobium sp. TRM96647. Next base: position 54,921 of record NZ_JAOXHF010000019.1, on the reverse strand, counting down.
TACAAGTGGATCAACTTCGTCATCAAGCCTGAAAACGTGAAGGTCATGTCCGCATCGACCGGTTCGCTCGCGGCCGTGCCGAATGCCGCAGATCTCTTGCCGGACGACAAGAAGGCGGCGGTGCAGGCGGCGTTCACGCAGGCGGACATGGACAACCTGAAGTTCTTCGCCAATATTCCGCCGGGCATCGAAGACATGGAAGGCATCGCTCTCGAGCGGATCAAGGCAGCGACAAACTGATCGCGTCCACGCCGTAGATGAAGCGGCCGGGGCGTCCCGTCGTCCCGGTCCAGTCCCCAAACGGATAGAGCGCGATGTATGATCTGAGCTGTGCCAGCGTAACCAAGAAGTTCGGCGCCTTCACCGCCGTGTCGGATGTCTCTCTCGACATTCCCTCCGGCTCCTTCTTCTCCATTCTCGGCCCTTCCGGCTGCGGCAAGACCACGCTGATGCGAATGATCGCCGGCTTCGAAAGCCCGACATCGGGCGATATCCGGATCAAGGGCGAAAGCGTCGTGAAGGTCGCCCCGAACAAGCGGGCGGTCAAGATGGTGTTCCAGCATCTGGCGCTCTTCCCGATGATGAATGTCGGCGAGAACATAGCCTATGGCCTGCGTTGCCGGGGCGACGCAAAGGCCGACATTCCACGCAAGGTGGCTCGCGTGCTTGAACGGGTCGGCCTGCCGGGGGTGGAGAACAAACAGATCAGCCAATTGTCGGGCGGCCAGAAGCAGCGGATCGCCATCGCGCGCTGCATGGTGCTGGAACCGGATGTGCTGCTGCTGGACGAACCGCTCGGCGCGCTGGATCTGAAGCTGCGCGAGCACATGAAGATCGAGTTGAAACAGCTTCAACACCAGTTCGAGACGACCTTTCTCTACATCACCCACGACCAGTCCGAGGCACTGGTGATGTCGGACGCCGTCGCCGTGATGAATGCCGGCCGGTTCGAGCAGATCGGCAGTCCGCGGGAACTCTATGACGCCCCTGTCTCGGGTTTCGTCGCCGGCTTCGTTGGCGATTCCAACTGCCTGCACGGAAAGCTCGTCGAGATGCGCGGCCAGGAAGCCGTCGTCGAACTCGATTGCGGCGGCACGGTGCTCGGCCACGTCTTCGATGCCAGCCGGGCCGGCGACGCCGTCGAGGTCTTCCTCAGGCCCGAGGCACTGGCGATCGGAAGTGGTGCCGACGGGATCAGGCTCGACGGCACCGTCGACAGCCTGCTGTTCAACGGCGCCAGTTCACGCATCCTGGTGCGGACGGAAAGAGGCCAACTGATCGAGATCGCCGATCCGCTGGCGGCCTCGACCGTCGGCCAAGGCGACGCCGTGGCGCTTTCCTGGCGGCCGGAACGTGCGCGCATCTTCGCCGCCCGGAGGCACGCATGACGGGACGCGATGCGGGGCGCTTGTCGCTGATCCTGCTGATGACGCCTTTCGCCCTGTGGATCGGCCTGCTGATCCTCTTGCCGCAGATCGGCATCGGTTATGTCTCGCTGCGCGAAAAGGTCGGCTTCAACCAATATGAATACGGCTTCGCGAACTACGCCGCCTTCTTCGGCGAGCCGATCTACCGCAACACCTTGCTGCGCACAGCCTGGATCTCGATCCTGGTGACGATCCTGGCGTTGATCATCGGCTTTCCGGTGGCCTACTACATCGCCAAGATCGCCCGGGAACGCAGCCGTGCTGCCCTGTTCCTGATGTGCCTCATCCCGCTCTGGGTCAGCGACCTCGTGCGCGCCTACGGGTGGATCGTGCTGTTGCGCGAAACCGGGGTGATCTCGACCACGCTTGTCAGCCTGGGCGTCATCGCCCAGCCGGTGGAAATGCTCTACAACGACATCACGGTCGTCATGGGCCTCGTCTACACGGTCATCCTGTTCATGATCGTGCCGCTGGTCTCCACGTTGCAGGGGATGGACGACGCATTGCTGGAGGCCGGCTATAACCTCGGCGGCTCGCGGCTCACCGTGTTTCGCCGCATCGTCGTCCCCTATGCGATGCCGGGGATCGTCTCGGGCTGCATCATCACCTTCATGCTGGCAGCCGGCAGCTACCTGACGCCGATCCTGCTGGGCGGCAAGAATTCCAGTTGGTTCACCGAACAAATCTACAACCAGTTCATCACGCGCTACAACTGGGAGGCCGGAGCAACCTTTGGCGTGTTGCTTCTGGGGTTCACCTCCCTCGTCGTCTGGGCGGGCCTGCGGCTCACCGGACAGAGCCTCGCCACCACCGTCGCCAAGGAGTGAACCGATGCGCACCCCGGCCCATCTCCTGTGGATCTACCGCGCCTATGTGCTAATCTTCTTCCTGTATCTGGTGGCGCCGCTCGTTGCCGCCGGCGCATTCGCCTTCAACGATTCGCTTTTCCCCGCCTTGCCTTGGCAGGGCTTCACGCTCGACTGGTTCTTCTCGCCGACCGAACCGAAACTCGGCCTGTTCCACGACGACAGGCTCCTGCGCGGGCTCGGCAATTCCGTCTTTATCGGCGTGATCGTCGCTGTGCTATCCGTCATCGCCGGCACCTGCAACGCGTTCCTGTTCGTGCGCAAGGACTTTCCGTTCAAGGCGGCGCTCTATATCCTGATGGTCGTGCCCCTGGTCATCCCGGGCGTCATCCTCGGCATTTCGATCCTCGTCTTCGCCTCGATGATTGCCAATTTCGCCGACCGCGAACTCGGGCTGTTCCTCACCTGGCTGAGGCCCGGCATTCCGCTCGTGGTCCTGGGGCAATTCTCTTTCCTGACGACAATCACCTCGCTGGTGATCGCGGCGCGATTGCAGAAGTTCGACGTGTCCATCGAGGAAGCCGCCTTCAATCTCGGCGCGAGCGGCCTGCGTGTGCTGATGACGATAACGCTTCCCTTCCTGGCTCCGGCACTGTTCTCCGCCTTCGTCGTCGCCTTCCTGGTCTCGTTCGAGAATTTCAACACCACGCTCATGCTGGTCGGCTCGGACGCACCCCTGACAGTCACCATGTACGACCGCATGGTAAAGGTCGGCTCGACGCCGGTCCTCAACGCCGTGTCAGTGGTGCTGATGCTCGGTTCCGGGTTTCTCGCGCTGATCAGTGTTCTAGCTCAGCGTGAGCGCACCTCGCCATAAGCGGGGAGGGTGGGGGAGCGATTCACCTATGTGGCCACCTGGCAAGGCTTCGTCTACGTGACCTAGCGACAAATGCTTTGCATTTGCGCGGACGTCCTCGACGCCCTGGAGCAGGCCCTTCATGAGCGGCGTCCCGTTCATGGCGGTGCGGTTGATTCGCGGATCACCAGCGAATAATCCACTTCATAGTGGTTCGGGACCTTGTGCCCCTCGAGACGGGCTAGGATGTATTCGCCTGCGCCCTTCCATGTGAGATCGGTCGGCACATGGAGCGTGGTCAGCGCCGGGCGCAGATGGCGGCTCCATTCGAGATCGTCGAAGCCGACGACGGACAGGTCCGAGGGCACATGAAGCCCTCTGCGCTCGGCCTCCAGCATGACGCCATAGGCAAGCACGTCGTTACCGCAGGCAATCGCCGTCGGCACATCCTCGACGGAGAATATCTGCCTTGCCGCCTCGCGCGCGTCGTCGAGCGTATAGCGAACCTCGACATGCCATTGTGGCGGCAGGTCCATTCCGTTTTCCGCAAGTGCCCGGCGAAAGCCACGGAGACGCGCACTGGCGCGGTCGTTGTTGCGCTGGAGTGCGCTGACGACACCGATACGGCGATGGCCGATCTCGATGAGGTGCATCATGGCACGATGGGCTGCGGCCTCGTTGTCGACGCCGATGCTCGGATGCGGCTGGTTGGGATTGTAGATGCCGACATTGATGAAGGGGATGTCGCGGCTGACCAGCAGATCGCGAAGCATCTGATGATGACAGTCGCCGCGGAGGATTAGCCCGTCAACGCCGCGGCTGATCAGGTTGCGCGCCTGTTCCAGCTCCACGTCGATGTCATAGCCGTTGGTCGACAGGATGAGCATGTATCCTTGCGAGGACAGGAAGTTCTGCAGGGAGGAAATGCCGCGCGCAAACATCGCGTTGTCGATCGTCGGAATGATCGCGCCGATCGTGCGGGTGCGGTTGCTGGAAAGGGCGCGGGCCATGCCGTGCGGCACGTAGCCCGTCTGGTCTATGATGGTCTGGATACGGGCGCGCAACTCCTCGCTGACACTGTGCGGGTTGTTGAGCGCCCGCGAGACGGTCGCGGTTGAAACGCCGGACAGCTTGGCCACGGTCCGTATGCCGGTCTTTTCCTTGTCGTTGCCCATGAGTGCGGCCCAAATATGTAACGTTACATATGTTTGCGCCGTTCATCACGCAATTGTCAAACGGAAAATCCTTGCGTTTCGGCGCGTTCTTTCTCAGCCAGGCTGGTTGACAGAGAAAAGCTCAATGGGATATGTAACCGGTTACATCTTGATCGCGCTCGGGAGGAGCGTTGAAGATGCCGCCGCCGGCGGCCAAAGTGGAGGAAGCCATGCCGACAAGACATTCAATCCGCTCCGTTGCCGTCTCGCTGCTGCTGTGCGGCGTCGCAACCTCGGCGTTTGCCTTTGACTGGAAGGCGCATGAAGGGGAGACCGTCTCGTTCCTCGCCAACAATAATCCCTGGTCGCAGGCGGTTCTATCCTACAAGGATGAATTCACCGCGCTGACCGGCATCAAGCTCAAGGTGGACTCCTATCAGGAGCAGCAGATGCGTCAGCGTCTCGTCACCGTGCTGAATTCCGGCAGCGACGAGGTCGACGTCTTCATGACGCTTGCATCCCGCGAGGGGCAGCAGTTCGCCGCGTCCGGCTGGTATGCGGACCTCTCTGCCTATGCGCAGGACGCCGTGGCGCCGGAATACGACTTCGCGGGCATAAGCCCGGCTCTCGTCAAGGCCGCGACCTTCGACGGCAAGCTGACCAGCGTTCCGCTCAATCTTGAAGGCCCGCTGCTGTACTACCGGACCGACATCTTCGAAGCGTGCGGGCTTGCAAAGCCGGCTTCGCTTGACGACGTGCGCGCCGCCGCCGAGAAGATCAAGGAATGCGATTCCGGCGTCACGCCCTTCGCCTCGCGCGGCTTGAAGCCCGCGATTGCCTATACGTTCAGCAACGTGCTGCACAATATGGGCGGCACCTATATCGTTGACGGCAAGTCGGCGCTCTGCTCGCCGGCGGGCCAGAAGGCGATTTCCTACTACGGCGACCTGATGCGCGAATACGGTCCTCCGGGTGCGGCGAACTACAGTTTCTACCAGATTTCCGCGCTCTACCGCAGCGGCCGCGCCGCCATGGCGTTCGAATCCTCCAACGAACTGCGCACCATCATGGAAGGCGGCGAACGCCTGAACGACACGGAGGTCCTGGCGCTGCCGGCCGGCGAGGCGGGAACCGTTCCGACGGCCATCGGCTGGGGCCTGGCGATCTCCAGTCACAGTGCGAAGAAGGATGCGGCCTGGTACTTCGTGCAATGGGCGTCGAGCCCTGAAATGCAGAAGCGCCTGGCGCTCCAGGGCGTTGCCTCGCCGCGCGCCTCGGTCGCCTCGGAAGAGGAATACAAGGCCTGGATCGCCGAGGCGCCGGTGCGGGGGAGTTGGCAGGCAGCACTCGGTGTCCTTGCGTCCGACGGTTCCTCGGAGGTCGGCTACCCGATCGTAGCCAACCCGGAATCACGCGACTATATCGGCCAGGCCGTGCAAGACGTGCTTCTCGGTCAACGGTCGGTCGAAGAGGCATGCGCCGCTGCCGACAGCGCGCTCGACGGCCTGATCGCCCGCAAGTGATGCATCTGCCGGGCTCTGCTCTGCAGAGCCCGGTATCCGACGAACTCGCCCACTGGAAAGACCTGATCATGACACCAGGCTCGACCAATAGCCAGGGACGGCAGCTTGCTGCCTTGTCCGCACCGGCGGTCATCTTCACCGTCGCGATGATCGCCTTCCCGGTGGTCTACACGATCTGGCTCGGTTTCCATTCGTATTCGTCGACGGGCGAGGCGCGCTTTTCGGGCGTCGAGAACTATTCTGCGCTCGTCGCCGACGGCGAGTTCTGGAACGGGCTCTATGTCACCTTCGCGCTCTATTTCCTGTCCATGATCCTGCAGCTCGTTGCCGGCATCTATCTTGCCATGCTGCTGTTCCATTCCAAGCGGCTGTCGGGCTTGCTGCGCTCGCTTCTGATCTCGCCCTTCATGATGCCGCCTGTGGTCGCGGGCATGATGTGGCTCGTCATCCTCGACCCCTCGCTCGGTGCAGCGAACTACCTTCTGGAATCCCTCGGCCTGCCGGCATCCGAGTGGCTGGCGTCCCCGACCTGGGTGATCCCGACCATCGCTTTGATCGACACGTGGCAGTGGGCGCCCTATGTCGCGCTGATCGTGCTCGGCGGCCTGCAATCCCTGCCGCCGAGCGTCTACGAGGCCGCACAGATCGACGGTGCCTCGCCGTTCCGCATCTTCCGTCGCATCACGCTGCCGCTGCTGCTGCCGACCATCGTCACCGCCGCGGTGCTGCGGAGCGTCGACCTGCTGCGCTTCTTCGACATCATCTACATCACAACCCAGGGCGGGCCGGGCAATGCCTCGAACACGCTCAATATCTATGGTTTCCGGGTCGGCTTCGAGTTCTTCAACATCGGGTATGCCAGCGCGCTCATGATCACGCTTTCGGCCATCGTTCTAGCCGCCGTTCTCGTGCTCAATCGCCTGCGCAACGCGGTCGCCTGGTAAGGAGACGACGATGAACGATCATTCAAGCTCAGGCCGCTGGCTGCACTGGCTGAACACGGTTCAGCTGACGATTGCCGGCATCCTCATCCTGGCGCCGACCGTCTGGATGGTGCTTTCCTCCTTCAAGCCCTCCTTCGAGGTAACGGCCTATCCGCCGACGCTGTTCTTCCAGCCGACTTTCGAAAACTACGTGACGCTCTGGGAGACGACGGCGTTCCTCTCCTATGCAGTCAACAGCTTCGTCGTGACGATCGGCTCGACACTGCTCGGCCTCGCCTTCGGCATCCCGGCCGCCTTTGCGGTCTCCTGGTCGCGGGTCACCTGGCCGGCCGTTTTGACGCTTGCCGCCCGCATGGCACCCGGAACCCTTTTCCTGCTGCCCTGGTACATCATGTTCCGCGAGGTCGGCCTGATCGGCTCGTACACGGCGCTGATCCTCAGCCACGCGGTCATCACCATGCCGATCGTGATCTGGGTTCTGCTGCCCTTCTTCGACAACATTCCGCGCAGCGTCTTTGAGGCGGCACAAATGGATGGTTGTTCGGTGACTCGCATTCTCTGGCGTATCGCCATGCCGCTCGTCGGCTCCGGCGTCGCCGTCGCGGCGATCCTCGCCTTCGTCTTTTCGTGGAATTTCTTCCTCTTCTCGCTGATCCTGTCGAACTCCGACACGAAGACGCTGATTGCCGCCGCCTTCAACTTCGTCGGTGAAGGCTCGACCCAATGGGGCTCGCTGATGGCGGCCGCCACACTTATCGCGCTGCCGCCGCTTGCGCTCGCGATCCTTGTCCAGCGTTGGCTCGTTGCAGGGCTGACCCTCGGCGCCGTCAAGGGATGACCAGGATGATTGACACAAGAAATGCCCGCATGCGCGCCTCCGTCTTCCACGGTGACCGCAGGATCACCATCGAAACGCAGGACCTGCCGCCCGTCGGCCAAGGCGAGGTTCTGGTCAAGGTTCTGCGCACCGCACTCTGCGGCTCTGACTTCAAGCTCTGGCACAAGGGGGCGGAGTTTACCGCCGGCCACGAGATCTTCGGCGTCGTCGAACAGCCGGGCCATCCGCGCCACGGACAGCGATGCGCGGTCTATATACCGGTGCATTGCGGCCACTGCGACGCCTGTGCTTCGGGCGACACGCAGATGTGCCTCGAGGTGTCGAGCCTGATCGGCTGGAACCGGCCGGGGGGATATGCCGAATATGTGCCGGTTCCGGAAAACTGCCTGCTGCCCGTACCGGACGACATCGAGGACGACCTTGCGCCGCTGCTTCTCGATACGATCGGGACGTCGGCCCATGCGGTCCGCTTCGCCATGCCCCTGGTTCCTCCCGAAGGGCCTGCGCCGGTTCTTGTGACTGGTGCAGGCCCGGTCGGGCTCGGCGTGGTGCTGGCGCTCTCGAGCCTCGGCTATACGGACATCCACGTCAGCGACCCGAACGAGGAGCGCCTCGCGATTGCGGCCTCCTTCGGCGCCCGGCCGCATCCGGTTGGCGCGCGCGACAAGCGCTTCAAGCTGATCTTCGAATGCTCCGGTGCCCATGCGGCCCGCAATCTCGGCATCGAACTGGTGCTGCCGCGCGGCGCGCTGATGCTGGTCGGAGAGAACGCGGCGCCCTGGACCATCGAGGAAGGCAAGATCTTCCGTCGCAAGGACTTTTACATGATCCGCACCTTCTATTTCCCGGTCGGCGACTTCGAGCCGAATGTCGAACTGCTGCGCGCCAACAAGGAACGCTATCGCCGGCTCGTCGATGCCGCCTTCGGCCTCGACGAGTTGCCGGAGAATTTCGCCCGCTTCGCCGAAGGCAAGCTCATCAAGCCCGTCCTTTCGTTTGGGTGACATCATGGCCTCGATCAGCATCAGGAACATCGCCAAGAAGTTCGGCGAATTCACCATCATCCCGGGTCTCGACCTGGAGGTCGCCGACGAGGAATTCGTCGTATTCGTCGGCCCGTCGGGTTGCGGCAAGTCCACGCTGTTGCGCATCATTGCCGGCCTCGAGCCGTCCACCTCGGGTGAGCTCTTCATCGGCGAGACCAGGGTCAACGACGTACCGGCCGCAAAGCGCGACATCGCCATGGTCTTTCAGGACTATGCGCTCTATCCGCACATGACGGTCTATGACAACATGGCTTTCGCGCTCGAACTGCGCGGAATGAGCAAGGCGGAAATCGACCAGCGCGTGCGCCGGGCAGCCGGTCTTCTGCATATCGAACCCTATCTCGACCGCAAGCCGAAGGCGCTTTCCGGCGGCCAGCGCCAGCGTGTCGCCATGGGCCGCGCGATCGTACGCGATCCGAAGGTCTTCCTGTTCGACGAACCGCTCTCCAACCTTGATGCAAAGCTGCGCGGCCAGGTGCGCACCGAGATCAAGGCGCTGTCGCAGGAGCTGAAGACGACCATGATCTTCGTCACCCACGACCAGGTGGAGGCGATGACCATGGCCGATCGCATCGTCGTCCTGAAGGGTGGTGAGATCCAGCAGTTCGGGCGACCGGAAGAAGTCTACGAAACACCCGCCAACCAGTTTGTCGCGGGCTTCATCGGTTCCCCGGCAATGAACTTCTTCAATATCCGCCGAGCGGGCGAAGGCTTCGTCTTCGAAGGCGCTCCGGATCTTGTCGCCCCGGTGCCGGAGGCGCTGAAAGCCGCACTTGGCGCGAGGACGGAGGCGGTACTCGGCATCAGGCCGGAACATCTTGTTCCCGTTGATGGCGGCACCGGCGTGCTGCCCGTCACGATCGATCTGGTCGAACCGCTCGGCTCTGACACGCTGACGCATTTCGATCTCGCAGGCGTGCGCACAGTCGCCCGCGTCAATCCGGAACTCCGGCCGAGGGCCGGTGACAGGCTGACGCTCGCGGCGCAAGCCGGCAAGGCGCATGTCTTCGACCGCGCGGATGGAAAGGCCATCCGATGACCCGCCCGGCAAGCATCCCCGAGGGGGCTTCGCCTTCGGTCATCTGCCTCGGGCTCTCCGCGCTCGATCGCATCTGGCGGGTGGAGACGCCGTTCTCCGGAGGCAGCGAGAAGATCCGCGCGGGCGAGCATCTGACGGAACCGGGCGGCATGGCGGCGAATGCCGCGGTGGCGGTCGCAAGGCTCGGCGGTGTGGCAGCCTTCTGGGGGCGGGCAGGGGATGACGAGGCCGGCCGCATCATGGCCGACGATTTCGCCGCCGAAGGTGTGGATACAAGCCAGTTCCGCCGCTTCGAGGGCGGGGCATCCTCCGTTTCCGGGATTATCGTCGACGCCAGCGGCGAGCGCCAGATCGTCAATTTCCGCGGCCGCTATCCGGCTGATCCCGCCTGGTTGCCGCTCGGCGATCTTGCGGCCGACTGCGTGTTGGCCGATCCGCGCTGGCCGGAAGGCGCCGAGGCGCTCTTCATCGAAGCACGCCGGCGCGGCATACCGACTGTTCTCGACGGCGACGTTGCCGAGAGCGCAGTCTTCGAGCGCCTGCTTCCGCTGACTGATCACGCCATCTTCTCCGAACCAGGATTGCACGGCTTGGCGGGCAAGGATGTCGAGGCGGCGCTGGTACGCGTGGCGGATTTCGGTTGCCGGATGGTCGCGGTCACCCGCGGCAGCGACGGGGTCGTTTGGCAGGACGTTTCCGGTAGGCACGAAATGCCGGCGCCATCCGTCCGCGCCGTCGATACCACAGCCGCCGGCGATGTGTTCCACGGTGCCTATGCCTTCGCGATCGGCGCCAGGCTCGGCATTGCCGAAGCGCTCGGCTTCGCCAGTTCCGTTGCCGCTCTGAAATGCACACGCCCCGGTGGCCGCGCTGCGATCCCCACCCTCGATGAATTGAAGTCAGCTTGAAAGGAAACGTTAGATGCTCTCCCTAGGTAAAACCCGTGGCCTCGCCCGTCTCGCCAACAAGAACGGCCACTTCTGCATGGTGGCGCTCGACCAGCGGCCGCCACTCTTCGAAGCGCTTGCCGCCGCACGCGGCATCGACAAGTCGCAAGTCCCCTTTGCCGACATGATCACGGCAAAGCGCCTTCTCGTCGAGAACCTCGCCCCCCATTGCAGCTCGATGCTGTTCGACCCGAACTACGCCATTCCCGCAGCGATCGACGTGCTGCCGCCGGAATGCGGGTTGATCGTGACGCTGGAGGACCATCGCACGGAAGAGACCGAGGGCGGCCGCAAGTCCAAGGTCATCGCCGACTGGAGCGTCGAGAAGATCCGCCGTCTCGGCGGCGATGCGGTGAAGGTGCTCGCATGGTACCGCCCCGACGCATCGGCCGACGTCCTCGAGCATCAGAAGGAGTTCGTGCGCAAGATTGGTGAGGATTGCCGTCGCCACGACATTGCCTACGTGCTCGAACTGCTCGTCTTCCCTTTCCTCGGTACGGCCGGACATACGGCGGACTATGTCGAGTCCCCGACGAAACTGCCGGAACTCGTCATCGAAAGTGTGCGCGAATTCGCAAAGCCGGAATATGGCGTCGATCTCCTGAAACTCGAAAGCCCGCTGGCTGCAAACAGCCTGCCGGTGCGTGACGGCAGTGAAGCCGCCCTCGCGGCCCAGCGGGAATTCGATGCGATCGGAAAGATCTGCGCCGACGCGGGCATTCCGTGGGTGCTGCTTTCGGGCGGCGCTGCAACGGAAAAATTCGAACTGGTGCTCGACTATGCCTATGCCGCTGGCGCTGGCGGCTTTCTGGCCGGCCGCACCATCTGGCTCAACGCGATCCGCTCGCATTTCCCGGATACCGCAGGCGTGTCCAAGGCGTTGAAGGACGAAGGCGTGGCCGTGGTAGAGCGCTTGAGCGCACTCACCTCCGCCAAGGCACAGCGCTGGACGCCACTTGCTCCGGCTTTCCAGGAAATCCGGAACGAAGGCGATTTCGCGACGAGCTACGCCGCGGCCTGAGGCACGCATAATACAGAAGGAAAGAGATCATGGACGATCGATCGACACGGCCGGTTCCGGCACTGAAGGACAGGTCCCTCCTGACCGACAAGGCATTCGTGGCCGGACGGTGGATCACGGCGGGGGACGGCAAGACCATCACGGTCACCGACCCGTTCGACGGTGCGGTCATCGCCCATGTTCCCGATCTCGGCCTGGATGTCGTGCGGCAGGCAATCGATGCTGCCGCACTGGCCCAGGTCGAATGGGCGACGCGGTCCGCCAAGGAGCGGGCCGCCGTGCTCAAGCGCTGGTATGAACTGATCGTGGAGAACGCCGACGACCTCGCGCAGATCCTGACCGCCGAGCAGGGAAAACCGCTCGGCGAAGCCAGGGGTGAAATCATCTCCAACGCGGCCTATCTCGAATGGTTCGCCGAGGAGGGCAAGCGCCTCGACGGCGACATCATCCCGGGCCCCGGCCGCAATCAGCGCATCATGGTGCTGAAGCAGCCCATCGGCGTCTGCGGGGCCATTACGCCCTGGAATTTTCCGAACGGCATGATCACCCGCAAGGCGGGCCCGGCACTCGCGGCCGGCTGCACCCTGATCCTCAAGCCCGCCGCCCAGACGCCGCTTTCGGCCCTGGCGCTCGCGGTGCTGGCGGAACGTGCCGGCGTGCCGGCCGGCGTCTTCTCGGTCATTACCGGCGAGGCGCGAATGATCGGACACGAATTCTGCCACAACCCCAAAGTGGCCAAGATCACCTTCACCGGCTCGACGGCTGTCGGGCGCTGGCTGATGAAGGAAGCGGCAGACGGCATCAAGCGCCTGTCGCTGGAACTTGGCGGCAACGCCCCGTTCATCGTCTTCGACGACGCCGACATCGATGCTGCGGTCGAGGGCGCCATGATTTCGAAATTCCGCAACGCCGGACAGACCTGCGTCTGCGCCAACCGCATTTATGTGCAGGAGCCGGTGGCGGAAGCATTCACCACCCGGCTTCTGGCGAAGGTCGCGGAACTGAAGCTCGGTCGCGGCACGGAAGCAGGTATCAGCCAAGGGCCGCTGATCGATGAGCGGGCCGTCACCAAGATGGAAGAGCATGTCGCCGACGCCCTGTCCAAGGGGGGCAAGGTCCTGACCGGCGGCAAGCGCAGTGCACTTGGCGCCACCTTCTTCGAGCCGACGGTAATGAGCGGCATCACGCAGGAGATGAAGGTCGCCAGGGAGGAGACTTTTGCACCGCTCGCCCCGATCATCACCTTCCGCGACGAGGCGGAAGTCATCGCCATGGCAAACGACAGTGAATTCGGCCTTGCTTCCTATTTCTATTCTCGCGATCTCGGCCGCGTCTGGCGGGTGGCCGAGGCGCTGGAGGCAGGCATGGTGGGTGTCAATACGGGCATGCTCGCGAACGAGATGGCGCCCTTTGGCGGCGTCAAGCAGTCCGGCATGGGCCGCGAGGGTTCGTCCTACGGCATCGAAGGCTTCGTCGAGCTGAAATATGTGGCCGTGGCCGGTATCTGAGAGACTGAAATGCACGATCCCTTTTCCTTTCCGCCCGGCTTCCATGCGGTCGTCATCGGCGGGGTAGGCGGCATCGGCTCCGCCATCGCTACGCTCTTCCACCTGCGCGGCGTGAAGGTGACGGCGACGGGGCACGATCAGGCAGCGCTCGACCGTTCGTCGCTCGCCGCCTACCCGGAAATCGCGCTCGAGATCCTGGATGTGACCTCGGACGAGGCGGTCGGCGCATTCGCCGGCCGTTTCGACCGGGTCGACACCCTCGTCAATTGCGCCGGCATTCTGGCGCGGGACGAGGAATTCAAGATCGAAACCTTCCAGCGTGTCCTCGACGTCAACCTGACGGGCACGTTCCGCACTGCCATGGCGTTCCGTCCGCTTCTGGCGGCAAGCGGAGGCTCGATTGTCAACATCGCCTCGATGAACGCCTATTCCGCGCTGCCGCGTATCCCCGCCTATTGCGCCAGTAAGGGCGGGGTCGTCATGCTGACCAAAGCGCTGGCGATCGCCTGGGCGGAGGATGGTATCCGCGTCAACGCGGTGGCGCCGGGCTTCATCGAGACCGCGATCAACGCCGAAGGGCGCAAGGACACGGCGCATCGTGACCGTATCGCCGCACGTACGGCACTGAAGCGCTGGGGAACGCCCGACGAGGTGGCCGGTTCGGTCGTGTTCCTGGCGATGCCGGCGTCGCGCTATGCCACCGGCACGGTCTATGTCGTCGATGGCGGCTTCCTCGCGGGCTGATGAACACCATGGAGCACCTTTCTTTGCCGGTTGCGCTCAAAAGTGTGGAATCCCACGTCTTTCGCGTGCCGCTCGCAAAGCCCGTCTCCACATCCTTCGGGACGATGCGCGACCGACCGGCCGTGCTCGTCAGGCTCGAGGATACGGACGGTCATGCCGGTTGGGGCGAGATCTGGTGCAACTGGCCGGCCTGCGGCGCGGAACATCGGGCAAGGTTGCTCATCTCTGACATCGCGCCGCGCGTGCTGGGCAAGCCGCTCCCGGCGCCTGCCGACCTTTGGACCGAGCTATCGGCCGCAACGGAGATCCTTGCCCTGCAGACCGGAGAGACCGGCCCCTATGCACAGGTCATCGCCGGCTTCGACATGGCGTATTGGGACCTGACGGCCCGCCGCCAGGGCGTGCCGCTCGCCGAGGCGCTCTCTCCCGGCGCGGACCGTGGCGTCCGAGCCTATGCCAGCGGCATCCATATCCTCGACGCCGAGGCGGTCATCGCGCAATCGCGCTCGGTCGGGTACCGAGACTTCAAGGTGAAGGTCGGCTTCGACTTCGACCGCGATCTCGCCCTCATCCGCAACCTCTCGGAAAACCTCCGTACCGGCGAGAGGCTCCATGCCGACGCCAACCAGGGCTTTACGCCGCAGGAGGCGGGTGCGTTCCTGCTGGCGGCGGAAGATCTCGGTCTCGGCTGGATGGAGGAACCGGTTCGCGTGGACGCGGGGCCGGCCGTCTGGGCGGAGCTTGCGCGGCTGACGGCGATCCCGCTTGCCGGCGGCGAGAACCTGATCGGGCTTGCCGCCTTCGACACTGCGATCGCTGCGGGACATCTCTCGGTCATCCAGCCGGACGCCGCGAAATGGGGTGGGCCGAGCGGTTGTCTCGCCGTTGCCAGGGCGGCGCTGCGTGCGGGACGGCGCTATTGCCCGCATTTCCTCGGCGCAGGCATTGGCCTCGTCGCGTCCGCCCATATCCTTGCGGCAGCGGGCGGTGACGGCCTGCTGGAAATCGACGTCAATCCCAACCCTTTGCGGGACGCCGTCACGCCTGCCTGGCCGGATTTGGCTGAAGGCCGGGTCGCCTTGCCGGATGCGCCGGGCATCGGGGTCGAGCCGGATCTCGGGCGGCTGGAGCCGTTTCGAACGGCACTGTTGCGGGCCGGCGACGCGACATGATCACGGGTGCAGGCCTTTTCGCCTTCGTCGTCCTGTCCTTCGTGGCTGCGTATGTGCAGACGCTCACCGGTTTCGCCTTCGGGCTGCTGCTGATGGGAGCGGTGGCGCTGACGGGACTGATCCCGTTCCTCGATGCCGCGATCGTCACCAGTCTGCTGACGCTGGTGAATGCCATGGTGGTGCTCGCGCGTGGCTGGCGCGACATTGCCGCAAGGCCCTTCCTGATGTCGCTTTCCAGCGCCCTGCCGATGATCGTGGTCGGCTACGCGCTGCTGGAGTTGCTCGCCTCGACCTCGCTGTCGGTGCTTCGCCTGACATTGGGCGCCGTCATCATCGTGTCCAGCCTGCAACTCATACAGCGCCCCGCACCACTCGCCCGGCAATCCCGGGGAGCAAACTTCGCCTTCTTCGGCGCGCTGGCTGGCCTGATGGGTGGGCTCTTCTCGACGGCTGGCCCCCCGCTCGTCTTCCAGTTCTACCGGCAGCCTCTTTCGCATGTCGTCATTCGCGAGACGCTCGTGGCGATCTTTGCCGTCAACTCGCTGTTCCGTCTCGGTCTCGTCGCGGCCAGTGGCGACTGGCAGCATGATGCCCTGATCTGGACGCTTGCGGGCGTGCCCAGCGTGGTTGTCGCTTCCTATCTCGCGCGGCGTTGGCCGCCGCCGCTGGCTCAGAAGACATTGCGCAGGCTGGCATTCGTCCTGCTGCTCCTCTCCGGTCTTTCGCTGATGGCGCCCGCGCTGGATTTTGGTGCATGACCGACCGGGTCGAGCTGACCGCACTCTGTCGGAATATATGCGTTTCAGATGCTGTCGACGCTCAGGCTGGAACACGCGCGCAGGCAGTTGCGAGAATGGTCAACGATTTCCTGCTCTTGTAAACAGAACGGATGCTGAGCATGTGCCCACCGTCCGCTCAGATGGCAGCCTTGGAGGCAGAGGTAGCAGGGTGGGCGCGACCATGCTGGTTCTCGCCGCGCTCTTCGTTCCGGTCGCTTTCCTGGCTGGCATCACCGGCGAACTCTACCGCCAGTTCGCGGTGACGATCCTCGTGACGATCGCCTTCTCAACGATCAATCCCCTCAGGCCTACGCCGAAGCACAAGACCGGGGCATTCGCAAAGCTGAACGGGTCTGGATGCCACCCGCCGCTTCTATCTTCGACTGTTTTCTATTTTTGCCCACCGTCTCGCGATCACCGGCGTTCTCTTCGTCGCGATCGTCGGCGGCATCTACGGCTTCTATCGCGTTCTGCAGACGGGCTTTATTCCGGCCGAGGACCAGGGGATGTCTGTTCGTGAATATACAGCTTCCGAGCGCGGCCTCGCTGGAAAGAACCTGGCGGACGATAGCAGACGTCAGCTCCCTCCTTGAGCGAACTCCGGGAATTGGCAACACGATCGGCATAGCCGGAGCCGGCATGGTTGGCGGCGGTGGCTCGAACGGTGGCATGATCATTTCCGCACTGACGCCGTGGAGCGAGCGCGGATCGGACCAGAGCGTCTTTGCTCTCATTGACCGGCTTCGTCCCGAGCTTGCGGCGATTTCGACAGCTTCGATCGTGCCCTCAACCCACCTGCGATCCCCAGGCTGGATGCGAACGGCGGCTTCGACTTCCGTCTTCAGGCACGGAGTGGACAAAGCCAGCAGGAATTTGCCGAGGTCATGCGCGGCCTGATCATTCGCGCGAACCGGACGCCCGGCCTCTGTAAGTTTGATGGAGCTGATCTACGGGACGGAAAAGTCAGCGAGCCAGGAGCGCAATCTGGCGGTTGTCGAGGGTTTTGCGGCCCGACTTGAGGTGTTGCCATATGATGACATAGCGGCCATCCATACGGGCCAGCTGCGTGCTGAAATCGCTCGGAGTGGAATGCCTATTGGGCCGTATAGTCAACTGATCGCGGGACACGCGCGCTCCCGCGGATTAATCGTGGTGACAAACAACCGGCGCGAGTTTGGCCGCGTGGCAGGCTTACGCATCGAAGACTGGACCATCTAAATCGCTCTTGCGATCACTACCGGCTATATAAGCAGGCAAGCCTAGACACTACAATGAATTGCCGGGTCGGAGGTTCTGATCTCATCAGGAGCCGAACGCTTCAGGTCAGCTGAAGTCCTCGATAGGTGGCATTTTCGCGAAACGTGAACTCGCGTTCGATTTCTGCCGTCAGGTTCACGCCCAGTCCCGGGGTGCTGGGCGGCCTCAGCAGTCCATCGGCTATCCTTAGCGGTTCAGCTAGCAGGTGGTGGCGTAGCGGAAAGGGCGGGATCGGATACTCCGCAAGGCTTGCGCCCAGCGCGAAGGCGCAGTGATAATTCGACATGAGACAGGCGGCTCCGCCCCACGCATGAACCACCGTTTGAACGCCCTTCCGCTCGGCATGACGTCCGCTTGCGAGTACCGCTCCGATGCCGCCGAGCACGGTCGCGTCGGGCTGACAGATGTCGTAGCTTCCCATGTCGATCAATTGCCTCATCTCCTCCGGCGTCGTCACGATCTCACCGCCGGCCACGGGGACATCCGTGCGCTGCCGCAATTGATGAAAACCCTCGAGACGGTCGGGCCCGAATGGTTCCTCCAGAAAGGCCGGATGCCTGTGGCCGTCGTCGGACAGGGCGTCGAGGAAGCCTAAGGCCTCATCGACTGTCTGGCTTGGCAAGGCGAGGTTCTGGGTCATGTCGATGGCGACGTCTATGCTGCGTGCTCTTGCAAGGGCCATGATCTCGCCGGCATGGCGCGCCTGATGGGCGCGGCTGCGGATCTTGATCGTTCCGATGCCGAGATCCGCCAGCTGGTCCAGTTCGCCCGCGATATCTTCCGGCCGGCGCACCGAGCCTCCGCTACCGTAAAGGGCAAAGGGCTTGGCCGGGTGCTGCGAGAGAAGCTGGTAAAGCGGCTTGCCGGCCAGCTTCGCCCGCGCATCCCAGAGCGCGATCTCGATGGCGGAGATCACGTGCCGGGCCGCGCCCTGAGCCGACCAATAGCTGGTCGCGAGCGTGACGTCGCGGATGATGGCATCCGCGTCCGAAAGGTCGCGGCCCACGACGACGTCCGAAACCAGTTCGACGATAGCCGTGAACACCTTGGGCGCGAAGACGCCGAGATAACCCTCTCCGACCCCGGTCGCGCCCCCGCTCAAGGTCAGTTCGACCATTGAGCAGTTGCGGAAGCCGGTCGGCAGCCGGCTGGTGATCTCCGTGCTCCAGGGGTGGCCATAGGGTGCCGAGAGCAGTACCGGCCGCAGGCGCTCGATCCGGGGCATTTCCCGTTTATCCGGTGATGCGCATGGACATGCCGCCGTCTATGGTGAAGGTTTCGCCGGTCACGAACTCGTTGCGGATGAGTTCGAGACCGAGTGCCGACACGTCTTCGACAGAGCCCTCGCGGCGCAGAGGAATGCGCTTTTCGAGATTGTGCGCCTTGGCTTCCGGCGTCATTGCCTGATGGAAGCGCGTGCGAATGATCCCGGGTGCCAGAACATTGACGCGGATCCCCTCGGTGCCGTGATCGAGGGCAAGGGCCTTCGCCATCGGGATCAGGGCGCCCTTCACAGTCTGATAGGCGACAGTTCCTGGGCAGCCGCGCAGGCCGGAGACGGACGAGACGAGCAGGACGGCGCCGCCGCTTTGCGCCAGATAGGGATGTGCCGCGCGGAACAGGTGGAAGACCGGATGCACATGGATGCGGAAGGCAGCCATCCAGTCGTCCTCGCTGATGTCGATCGCCTTGCCGGGAGCGGGGCCGCCCGCCGAATGGACAAGGACATTGCAGCCGCCGAAGCGATCGACCGCCTGGGCCACGAGGGAAGCTGCTGACGCCGGTTCGGCAACATCGGCATAGGCGAGAAGGACGCGGTCGGCCCCGTAGGCCAAAAGAAGTTCTTCGGCCTCCGGCGTCGACGAGCGCCCGTTGACGAGAACCTTGCCTCCTGCGGCGAGGAGATCGCGGGCAATGGCAAGGCCGATGCCGCGCGTACCACCCGTTACGATTGCTATGCTGCTGGACAGATCAAACATATGAACCTCAAATGCTTATGGTCAGGGGAAAGATGGTGGAAACCCGCCATCTGGCGTCAGATGCGTTCGCCCGTTGCAGTATCGAACAGGTGGCCATGGGCTGCGCTCGGCCGCAGATGAACCTGCTGGCCCGGCGTGAAGTCGTGTCTTTCACGGAAGACGGCAACCAGATTGGCGTTACCGACCCGGAAGACGACCTGGGTTTCTGCCCCGGTCGGTTCGATGACGGCCACCTGGGCGGCTACGCCATCGCTGGCGATGTCGATGTGCTCGGGCCGGATGCCATAGGTCACGGCGCGGCCGTCCTCGACTGTGCGGTCGCCGGAAATCGGAAAGCGTCCGACTTCGCTTTCGAACATCGCGCCGTCCGCCGTACAGGTGATGCGGCCGGGAATGAAGTTCATTGATGGCGAGCCGATGAAGCCGGCCACGAACATGTTCCGGGGCTGATCGTAGAGATGCAAGGGCGCGCCAGCCTGTTCGATGATGCCATCGTGCATGACGACGATTTTGTCTGCCATTGTCATGGCCTCGACCTGATCATGGGTCACGAAGATCGTGGTCGTCTTCAGACGCTGGTGAAGCTCCTTGATTTCAGTGCGCATCTGCACTCTGAGCTTGGCGTCGAGATTGGACAGCGGTTCGTCGAACAGGAAGACCTGCGGATCGCGCACGATCGCGCGTCCCATGGCGACGCGCTGGCGCTGGCCGCCGGAGAGTTGGCGCGGATAGCGGTCCAGAAGATGGCCGAGCCCGAGTATGTCCGCGGCGATCTTGATACGCTGATCGATATGACCGGGATCGGCCTTCTTCAGCCGCAACGAGAAGCTCATGTTCTCGGCAACGGTCATATGCGGGTAGAGCGTATAATTCTGGAATACCATGGCGATGTCGCGGTCCTTCGGCGCCATCTCGTTGACGACCTGCGGACCGATACGAACTTCGCCATCGGTGATGGTTTCCAGGCCCGCGATCATGCGCAGCAGCGTTGACTTGCCGCAACCAGACGGCCCGACGAGCACGACGAATTCGCCGTCGGAAATCTCCAGATCGATCCCGTGGATCACGTCGAGCGCGCCATAAGACTTGCGCACGTCGTTCAGGCTGACCTCGGCCATTCCGGCCTCCCTTCTTGTGCTGGTCCGGTGTCCGGCCAGTCTTCTGTTTGGCTCTGCGAGGAACCTATTTGTCGATGTCACCGGTCAAGCCGCCCACGACATAGCGTTGCAGGGTCACGAAGATGACGATGATCGGGAGTGCGAGCACGGTGGACACGGCCATGAGGTTGTTCCACTGGGTGCCGTAGTCGCCGATGTAGCGGCTGAGCGTCACGCTGATCGGCTGCATCTGCTCGTTGGTCGCAAGCGTCAGCGCGAAGACGAATTCGCCCCATCCGGTGAAGAATGTGATCGTTGCCGCCGAGATCAGGCCACCGCGCACGGTCGGCAGGACGATCCTGGTGAAAGCCGTCCAGCGGTTGCAGCCGTCAAGCAACGCGGCGTCGATCAGCGTGCCGGGCACAGTCAGGAAATAGGGGCGCAGAACCACCAGCGCCAACGGAATGGTGAGGCTGGTGTTGGCGAGGATCAGGCCCCAGTAGGTGTTGACCAGCTTCAATCCGCTGAACAGCGTAAAGAGGGGCAGGGCGATGTTGATGGTCGGCATCATCTGCGCCACCAGCATCAGGAAGACGATCCAGCCCGTGTAGCGCAGGTGAAGTCGCGCAAGGGCATAGGCAGCCGGCGTCGCCAGAAGCAGCGTGAGCACGGTCGTGCCGGTCGCGACGATCAGGCTGTTGCCGATGGAGCGCAGCACGGCAGCATCGCCGAGCACGACATTGACATAGGCGTCGAATGTCAATGGGTTCGGAAAGATGTCAGGCGGATAGCGAAAGAGGCTGGCCGGTTCCTTGAGGCTGGTTGCGATCATCCAGTAGACGGGAAACAGGTAGATCGCGGCGATCGCAAATGCCAGGACCGACCAGATCCACGGATTTCTGGCAAGGATCTGTGGAAGCGAGCGGCGGGTCACAGGTGCTGCTCCTTGCGGATCATGAGGTAGTAGACGACAGCGATTGCGAGCGGCACGATCAGAAGCAGCGTCGTTGCGACTGCGCCCTCGCCGAAGCGGAAATATTGGAACGCCTGTTCGTAGGCGTAGATCGGCACCACCTTGGTGGCCGAGGCCGGTCCGCCGCGCGTCATGATGTAGATCGTGTCGAAGGTCTTGAACGTGTAAATGAAACTCAGCATGGCGGCCGTCAGGATGACCGGACGCAGCATGGGAATGGTGATGTAGCGCGTCCGTTCCCAGGCGGTGGCGCCGTCGATTCGGGCGGCCTCGTAGAGGCTTTCGGAAATGGCGAGCAGGCCGGCGACCATCAATAGCATGGCAAGTGGCGCGCCGGACCAGACGGTCGCGATGATCACGCCGGCCATGGCAGTGTATTCGTTTGTCAGCCAGTAGACATTGCCCGGATAGCCGAGGCTGCGGATGACGAAATTGACGATGCCCGTATCGCCGTCGAACATCCATCGGAACACATTGCCGCTGACGACGCTCGGAAGGATCCAGGCCAGCAGGATCACCGCTCGCAACGCTCCGGAGCCGGGAAAGCTGCGGCGCAGCAGCATGGCGAGCCAAAAGCCGACGACGAGGATCAGCACGACGCTGATGGTGGTGTAGAAGAGGCTGAACCCCAACGACTGCCACATCTCGCTGCTGGCGAAGACACGCCGGTAGTTGTCGAATCCGACGAATTTGGCATCGCCGCGGATCAGCGCCCGCGCGGTCACGTCACGCAGACTGAGCTGGACGTTGTAGACGAGCGGGTAGACCGCCATGGCAAGCACATAGATCGTCGCCGGTGCCAGGAACAGATAGTTCAGGTTGAACCCAAACCTAACCGCCTTGCCGCGCCCGGGGGCGGCTCCAACCGCCCCCTTGTCGTTCTGCGCGCTGCCGCTCATCGCGCCAGCAGCTCCGCAGTCTTCCGGTCGAGTTCGGCCAGCGCGGGCTTCAGGTCACCACCGCCGATCGCAACCTGCACGACCTGCTGCACATTGGGGAAGAACTCCGGTGCGGCTGCGAGTGGGCCCGTGGGTGCCCAGCCGTTGGCAAGTTCCTTGATGAAGGCACCGAATTGCGGATCTTCGGCCCATCGTTTCGATTGCCCCACATCGATGCGGGCGGGCAGCTTGCCGCGAGCGGGCAGATAGAGGTTTAGCGTCTGCTCGGTCTGGAAATACTCGATGACCTTCCAGGCTTCTTCCTCGTGCTCCGTCGTCGCGCCGACTGCAAGATTGTCGCTCTGCATCAGCGTCGCAGGCTTGGCATCGACCGGGATCGGAATGATCCCCCAGTCGAGGTTGGGCGCCTCCTGTGCCATCGCGGCCACATAGGTGGCGGAGTTGATCATCATGGCGGCGTTGCCGGAGATGAACTGGTCCTTGACGTCGTCCTCGGTCCAGTTCAGCGAACCGCGCGAGACAGCACCTTTCTCAATCAGCGCGCGCCATTGTTCTGCCGCACGAAGGCCCTCCGGACTGTCGAATTTCTGCGGGTCGACGCCCGCGCCCAGTGCGCGAATGATGAAGGCGTTTGCCCCTTCGCTACCGGTGATCGCGCTGAAGGCCAGACCATAGCGAGTGCCGTTCGACAGGGATTCTGCCACCGTTTGCATCTCGTCCCAGGTGGTCGGCGGCTTCACTCCGGCCTCGGCGAAGATCGCCTTATTGTACCAGATGGCATAGGCATCGGCAAAATGGGGGATGGCATAGGTTCCGCCGTCATACTGTGTCAGATCCCACATCACCGGATAATACTGGGCCTGCTGGCCCCACTTCTCGACATAGCTCGACAGGTCGACGATCAGCCCGGCATCCGCATAGGCGGAGGTCTCCCAGTTTGCTGCGACCAGCAGATCCGGACCGTCTCCGCCGGTTGCCGTCTGCAGCAGGGTGCGGGTGTAGTCTCCACGCGGAATGTTGCGCCGCTCGAATGTCACGCCGGGATTTGCCTCGGAATAACGCTTCAGCGCATTCTCGACGGCATCGCCGCGAATGCTGCCGGCGGGACCGTAAAAATCCCACCAGGTCAATGTCACCTGCTCCTGGGCATTCGGGGCGGTCGGCCCCATCAGTCCAAGGCCAATTGCGAAAGCCACACGGGTAGCCATCGACGGTCCAAACGCACGCGTCATAGTTCACTCCTCCCATCTAGGCCCTGCCGTCCCATCGGCGAGGGCTCCTCCCGGCCGTTTACGGCACAACTGACTACTGTATCGTTTTACAGCTTTAAACTCATTATGTGTATCGATACACTAAATGTAATTTTCCATTTGTCAAACGATAAACTAAAATCTATGGTCGGCTAAATTGAGGCGGGCTGCGGAGAGCGGCAAAACTGCCAATCAAGGGAGAGAGGCATGACGAAGACAATAAATCCGGGCAAGGCGAGCATGAAGCTGATCGGTGCTCCGTTCACGCCATTCGATCGGGAGGGCCGGCTCGATCTTTCGCTTGTCGAGCGGCAGGCGGCGCATATGCGCAAGACTGGCCTCGTGGGTGCGTTCGTTGCCGGGACCACCGGTGAGTCATCGTCACTGAGCGTCAGCGAGCGCAAGCGGCTGATGGAGACTTGGCGTGAGCATGCGGGTGACCTGCGCCTGATTGCCCATGTCGGCTCCGCCAATCTTGCTGAATCTGTGGAGCTGGCCGCCCATGCACAATCAATCGGCGTCGATGCGATCGGAGCCGTGCCTCCCTATTACTTCCGCCCGGGATCGACGTCCGCGCTGGTCGATTCCATGGCCGTGGTGGCGGGAGCGGCACCCGACCTGCCGTATTTCTATTACCACATTCCGGTTCTCACCAAGGTGGAGTTGCCAATGGCTCCGATGATGGAAGAGGCGATCAGGCGCATTCCTAATTTCGCAGGCATCAAGTTCACCCATTCGGATCTGCTCGAGTACTCCCATCTAGTCGAGATGGCAGGCGATCGATACGAGGTCATGTTCGGCCGCGATCCGCTTCTGCTTTTCGCCATGGGGGCGGGCGGCAAGGCCGCCGTGGGCAGCACCTACATGTTTGCGGCCGAACTCTATCACGCAATCATCAGCGCGTTCGATGAGGGGCGGCTGGATGACGCGCGGCGCGGAACGGCGA
Organism: Rhizobium sp. TRM96647; assembly: GCF_025780115.1. Classification (NCBI taxonomy): domain Bacteria; kingdom Pseudomonadati; phylum Pseudomonadota; class Alphaproteobacteria; order Hyphomicrobiales; family Rhizobiaceae; genus Rhizobium; species Rhizobium sp. TRM96647. Next base: position 30,716 of record NZ_JAOXHF010000019.1, on the reverse strand, counting down.
TCTCCCGTGAGATCGTATCGCTCTGCAACCGCCACGGCGGACTGGTGGCGCAGAAGGCGATCTATAATCTGGTCAGTGCAGCATCGGGTACCGCCCGGCCGCCGTTTGCTCCGCTGTCAAGCGCCGCCATGGATGAGATCAGAACTTTCGTGGACTCAGGAAAGCTGCAATTTTCGGCAGCAGATAAAAGGTGACTGTTCCAACTTGACTGTCCTTGCAGAGGCGAAGGGAAAGGCATTGAGCATTACGATCAACGAGGTGGCGCGGCGCGCAGGCGTATCGACCACCACGGTCTCCAACGTCTTGAACGGGCGAACCAAGCGCATGCGCCCGGAAACCCTTTCTCGTGTGGAAGCGATCATCGGTGAGCTGCAGTACCGCCCGAATCGGGCGGCGCAAAGTTTGCGTGCCGGCGGCATCCACACCTTCGGCCTTGTCGTACCCTCGGTGTCCAATCCGTTCTGGGGCACCTTCGCCTCCTTATTCGAGACCGCCGCTCTAAAGCATGGATACGGCGTTCTCCTCTGCAACACGCATCGCAGCGTCGAGCGCGAGCAGGCCTATCTGCACGAACTGCGCAATGACGGCGTCGCCGGTGTCGTCCTCGGCTCCTCACTGCCATCGGCGCGCCATCTCGGGCCAATGATCGAGGGGGGTATGCATATCGTCACACTCGATCGCTCATCGCAGGCGAGCGATCCCGCGGGACTTGCGGACATCAGTGTCGACAACACGGTCGGAGCCGCTCTCATTGGCGATCATCTCTGGCAAAAGGGGCACCGGATCTTCGGGTTCATCGCCGGCGAGGCGAAGAGTATCAACCGCCAGGAGCGCGTCGCCGGTTTTTTGGGCTCTCTCAATGCTCATGGCGTGGCAACGGAAGAGGTTTACCTTTGGCCGTTCAGCCACAAAAGCCGCTTCAAGGAGGTCGACCTGTTCGAGACCGGCCGAAAGGCCGCCCGCGAAATCATAAAGACCTCGCAGCGGCGTGTGACAGCCATCGCTGCTGTCAACGATCTGATGGCGGTCGGCGCCTATCGCGGCATTCGCGACGAGGGGCTGGACGTGGGGACCGACATCGCAGTGGTGGGCTTCGACGACACCTTCCTCGCAACGATCGTCCAGCCGACCCTTACAACCGTCCGTCAGCCGCTCGATCAAATGGCGGAGATGGCGGTGGCAAGCCTCATGCGAATGATTGATGGGACGGGAGGGCCCCCGAGCTCGGTCCATCTGCCTGCGGAACTCATCCTTCGTGAGTCTTCGTAACCTGCCGGTAGGCTTAACCCGTCGTAAATTTCCTCGTTGAGGCTCGGCAATAAGTCTGTAAGTCCAGATGGCCGGGTACCGGGAAAGCCAATGCGAATCTCGCCGAGGCGGGATTACATTTGTCCTTCTCCGCCCGGTGATGCGCTGACGTTGAGTTTATGAAGCGGTGCCAGATGTCGCAACGCTGGGGACAACGGTTCGATTCCCATCAAGAGCGAGAGGGATGGGAGAAATGCGGCATGTGCCAGCTTCCGCCATCTCAATTGAGTGGAAAGTTCGCGTTCCGCCAATTGATTTGAAACGCCCAGGAAACATCAGGATCGGATACTTGGCGTTGCGTCCCAATTGGGGCCACAAGCCGACTGTTTGGATCTCGGCGCAATTTCGCGAAAAGTTGCCGCCGGGTGGAAAGAGGGCGGTCATCGTGTAGGGGGCGACGCAACGCCAAGCCCTGGCTCGCTAGCGACGTCAGTTGGGAGCGTTGTCGAGCGCTCGATCCGGTTGACATGGATGCCCAGGAGACCCTCGGCGGTTCAATCTGCCGCGCCGCTTGGCCTCAAACACGTGCCGCTCCCGAATCAGCATGATTCGCTGCAATGCCCTGCAGTCCAGAATTGCGCGGCGGTCCCCTGTCCGTCTGCAATTTGGCACTGTGGCGTTGCGGAGGAGGCCCCCTGTGGACGCTGGGTCATCAACCTGAACAGTTGCATGGGCCTGCCACGAGCCCGCATGACATGGACAGGAGCTTGCCATGCCACAGTTCGTCATCGGCTACGATCCTTGCCGCGCCTTCATCGAGGTCTGCGTCACGGTTCAGCACGAGCCGCCAATCAGGCGGGTATCGCTGACCGAAAAGGTCAGGACTACGTCTTCACCCACGGCGCGCGGGCGCCCGGACAGCGATTGAACGCGCAAGTTCGTATCACCCACGGTTACCAGGTATTCTGTAAGATTACCTCCGAACATGACCTCGGTGACCGTCCCGAGGATCTGATTTTCGATGGAGGCCGAGCTCTTTTCATCCAGGATCCTGATCGCCTCCGGTCGCAGGACGACATGGAATTTTTCTACGGCGATCTCTTCTGGCGCCGTGCAGGTCAACCGCCCGAACGGTGTTTCCACCATCGCCAGATCGCCGTCCCTGCGCTCGACGAGCCGTCCCTCGAAGGCATTCACCGTGCCGAGAAAGTCGGCGACGAACAACGTCTTCGGCCGGTGGTACAGGCGGTCCGGCACGCCTGCCTCGATGACCTTGCCGGACTTCATGATGATGACCTGGTCCGACAGGAGAAGCGCCTCGTCCTGGCTGTGCGTCACAAGCACGGTCGTCACGCCGATGCGCTTCTGAAGCCGCCTCAGTTCTAGTCGCATACCCTCTCGCAATTTTGCGTCGAGATTTGACAAAGGCTCGTCAAGCAGGAGAATCCTTGGCTCGGTGACCATGGCGCGCGCGAGCGCGACCCGCTGCTGCTGACCGCCGCTGAGCGCGCTCGGCAACTTTTCCTGCTGGCCGTCCAGGCCGACGAGCGCGAGAACTTCGTCCACGCGTAGCTTGCGCTTGCGAGCATCCTGCTCACGCTTTCGCCCGTATCTCAGGCCGTAGGCGACATTGTCGGACACGGTCATGTGGGGCCAGACGGCGTACGACTGGAAGACCATACCCATGTCCCGTTCCTCGGGCGCGACGACGCCGTCCTTGTCGGAGACGACTGCGCCATCCACCCGAATACTGCCGACAGTCGGCGTGATGAAGCCGGCGAGCATGCGCAGCGTGGTCGTCTTGCCGCAGCCGCTGGGGCCGAGGATGGAGGCAAAGCTTCCCGCAGCGATGGACAGGCCGATGTCGTCCACTGCCCGGAACGAACCATAGTGCTTTGAAAGGTTGTTGACTTCGATTGCGCCGACCATGGCGGACTCCTTACGCGGTTTCCTGCTGCCCGAAGAGCGACTTAGAGGACAGGCTCTGGGCAATGACTACGATGAGCATCATCACGGCGAAGACGCAGATGGCGACTGCACTGGCGCGCTGGTATCCGCCACCGCCATCCCAGAGATCCATAATCGCGGTGGCGATCGTGTCGGTGCCTATATGGCGGACGATGATCGAGGCGCTGAGTTCGGTCAGGGTGGTCAGGAAGACGATGATGCAGGCCGCCGTCAGACTGGGACGAAGCAGTGGCAGGATGATGCTGTAGAGGGTTCTGCCCCAGGACGCGCCCGACAGCCTCGAGGCTTCCTCCAGTTCGGGCGCGATCTGGCTCAATCCGGCATGCGCCGGCCGAACGGCGAGCGGTAGGTGGCGGATGATGTAGGCGAGCAGCAAGATCCAGAGCGTGCCGTAGAGGCCGAGTGACCGGAGCGGAAATCCCGTGACCGTCATGACGAGGGCAACCGCGAGCGCGGTGCCGGCGAGCCCCAGCGGAATGACCACGATGTAGTCCAACAGCGAGGAGCGGCGCCTGACGATGATGTAGGCGGCGAAGACGGACAGGACGGCGCAGACTATGGCGGTGCCAACCGACAGGATGACGCTGTTTGTGACTGCGCGCACGACGAGCGCATCTCCGAAGACGATGTCGCGGTAGTGCCGGATCGTGAAGTTGTCCAGGCTGATGCCGCCGCCGAGCCGGTCGAGCAACGAGGTCAAGCCCAGGCCGACGAGTGGCAGGACGACGGCCAGGAAGGCATAGATGTAGGCGATCGCGGCAAGCGCATGGCGAGCGCGCCCGAGCGGGAAGGGGCGTGGGGCGAAGCTCTTGCCGGTCACGGTCGCTACCGAGTTCCTCGCTTCGGTCCGCCGGTAGATCGCAAGCACGGCCAGAGACAGCAGGACGAGCAGCAGGGAGACGACGGAGGCTGCGGCGAAATTCGCCTCGATCATGTAGCTGCGGATGCGCAGTGTCAGGACCGTGAAGTTCACCATGTGGGGTGTACCGTAGTCGGCAAGCGCGCCGGCCATGGCCAGCATGCCGCCTGCGAAGATGGAACCCTTCGCGACGGGTAGGGTGACCGTGGCGATGATCCGCGCGCGCCCGACGCCGGAGATCGCAGCCGCCTCCTCCAGTTCGGGGTTCATCTTGGAAAAAGCGGCGGCCGTAACCAGGTAGACAAAGGCGACCGACTGGAGCGCCCCGAGGAACAGTACTCCGGCCATGTTGTAGACGTTCAGCGGGCCGCGGTCCGCAGCCAGGCCGAACAGGCCGCGCAGCGCGGTGTTGACCAGCCCGGCGTTCGGGCCGAGCAGATTCACATATGCCATCGCGACAAGAAAGGCGGGCGTGATCAGGGAACTGATGATCGAGAGCCTGATCACTCTCTTGGCCAGCGGCGAGATATCGGTTCGCTCGGTCAGGAACGCCAGCGGGGTGCCCACGGCGACAGAAATGAGGCTCACCCCGACCACGTAGATGATCGTATTGATCAACGCCTGGACCGTGTCGGCATTGGCGAGCACGTCATAGGCAAGTCCGAGGCTGAATGCGCCGGCCGGCATCGTGGCGCTGCCTATGAGGTGCACCACCGGGCCGAGGATCAGCGTCGCGATCGCCAGAATGAAGAGACCGGACGCAGATCGTCCAGCCAGAGGTTTGGAAAGCGTCATTGCTATCACCAAGGTCTGGCGAGCTTCGCCCACGCAATCCCGCGCGGGCGAAGCATGCCGTTACTGCTGCATTGCATCCAGAAACGTCTTCGTGTTCGACGTCCGCAGGTCCTGCGGAATGGGCACGCGCTTGATGGTGATGTCGTCGAGCGTCTTGCCGTCTGGCGTCCTGAAGCTCGCTTCTTTGTGAGACGGGACGCTACCCCAGTGATCGGAGAGAAATTGCTGGCCGCGCTGGGAGGCGAGATACTCATGCATTTTCTGCGCGCCTTCCGGATGCTGGGCACCTTCGACAATCGCACCGCCGTTGATCGTCGCCGGGCTGCCTTCGCTGGGCCAGGCAATCTTGACAGGCTCCCCCCTGGTGATGGCGGGAGCGATGAAGGAGAGCGGCATCTGCCCGGCGATCGAGATCTCGCCAGTCACCACGAGGTCGACAAGTTGGCGATGCCCGGAGACCAATGTCGGGCGAAGTTTGCCGAGTTCGTCGACAAAGGACCAGCCATAGGGGCTGCCCTCGCCGGCGAGATCCCGGGTCCAATACGTCAACGGGATCTGGATGCCTGCAGACGTCCGGGGATCGGCCAGGCCGATCTTGTCGGTCCACTTCGGGTCGATAATGTCCTTCCAGGCCTTCGGGGCATCGGCGTCGCTGACCGCCTTGGTGTTGTAGACGATGACGTAGGGTGCGAAATCGATCGGTACCCAGACGCCATCCTCGTCAAGTGCAGCGGGATTGAACTTCGACAGTTCGGCCGGAGCGCTGGCTGTCAGATAGCCACGCTCCTTGAATATCTCCAGGAAATCGACGTCGGACAGAATGTAGTCGGCCTTGCCGGTTCCAAGCTGCTGTTCGGACAGGAACTGCGTGCTGAGCTCGGCTCCAGCCGCCCGGTAATAGGTCATTGTCGTGCCGGGGTTGGCGGCCTCGAAATCCTGCTTCAACTGGTCCATGGCCTCCCGGGCCCAGTTGGAATAGACGACGATCTCCTCGGCGTTTGCACTCGGGGCTGCGAAGATTCCAGCCGCGAGAATCAGGTTTCTCAGTTTCATCCCGTGTTCCTCCTCCAGGTAACAGATGTTCAGATCATGAATGTCTGGTATTCGCTGAGCGTATCCTCGTTCAGTTCCACGCCGTTGCCTGGGCCGGCGGGCACATGCACGAAGCCCTGCTCGTCCATCGAGATGTCGGCAAGGTTACGCAGATAGTTCGCGGTCATGAACTTTCGCGGATCCTCCACGTCGAGGACGACGGGGAATTCGATCCAGCCGGCATTGTGGGTCGAGGCGACGAGGTGCAGCGTGGCCGCATTCTTCATGCCACTTCCGAAGGCGTGGGGAATGAACATCTTGTTGAAGATGTCACAAAGCTCGGCCACCCGCTTTGACTGGGTGATGCCGCCGGAGTAGCAGATGCGGGGCTGGTAGATTTCCAGCGCGTTCTTGTCGAGATAGTCCTTCATGCGGGCAGCGGTCGTTTCGGTCTGATAGCCACTGATCGGCGTCCGGTACTTGTGGTTGAGATAGGCAAGCCCCGCGATGTCGGAATGCATGAGCGGCTCTTCCAACCACCAGATGCCGTGTTCGTCGCAGGCCTGAGCGACCTCCTCGGCGTCGCGATGATTGGTGTAGTAAGCGTTCGCGTCCACGGCGACCTTGATCTTGTCCTCAGCCGCCTCCGTGGCCGCACGGATCAGTTCACGGTCCTCGTCGACGCCACGGCCGATCCCGAGCTTGACGCCTTGGATGCCGAGTTCGATGTATCGCTTGATGTCGGCGACGTGCTCCTCCGGCTTCTTCTTGATCGCGCTCGTGGCATAGGCGCGGACCTTGCCGCGGACCTTGCCGCCCATGAGCTCGTAAAGCGGCACGTTCAGGTTTCGGGCCTTCAGGTCCCAAAGGGCCTGATCGAGGGCGCTCATCGGACCGGCCCAGCCGATCGTCTTCACATACATCCAGAGCTCTTCCCAGATCAGGGAGATTTGACGCGGGTCTCGTCCGACGACCAGCGGCTTGAAGTTGTTGACCACAGCGCGGGCCATCGTCTCCTCCCGTTCCTGGCCACGCGCAAGCGTCGTTTCACCGCGGCCGACGAGGCCTGTATCTGTGTGAATTTCGACGATGGTCGACGACAGATCGAGGTGAAACGGAATGCCGCCACCGATGAGAAACTCCGGGGTGGATGCCCTCATGACCCGCGCTTTGACATCGACGATTTTCATTGCAATCTCCTCTCCTCCGCAGCTGTTTGTTTCCTGCGGCATCTGCTAAAAGTTTTTATCAAAATAGATAAAGACTTTTATCAACGCAAGTGCTATCACGGGGCATAGTGCTTAAGAGGTGTGAAGTGTCTGATTTGGAAGGTGGATTTTTGAGGAAGCGCGCAACGCTGGCAGATGTTGCCGCCTTGGCAGGCGTGTCGCAGGCTACGGTTTCCCTGGTCCTGAATTCGGTCGCTGATGCACGCATCGGCAAGGCGACGCGTGCAAAAGTTCAAAAGGCGGCCGCCGATCTGAACTATCGCGGCGCCTCGAAATTGCGCCAAGGCGGGCCGAGCCGGCTTGTCGGTGTTGTCATGGACGAGTTTCATCCGAACCGTTTCGCCGCGGCGTTTCTCGATGAACTGAGGGATGCTGCCTGGGAAGAACAGTGTGGCCTTCTCGTTGTTTCCACACGCGGTCAGCCGGAACTGGAGGATCCCGCGGTTGCGACGCTGCTGCAGCAGGAACCCGTTGGGATCGTCTATGCCAGCCTGTTTCCGAAACGCGTCGCGGTGCCCGAGGCCGTGGCGAACGCCAATACCGTGCTTGTCAACTGCCAGGACACGCTCGATCGCCTGTCCTCCGTGCGGCCGGATTTCGTCGATGCCGTGGTGTCGCCCTTCGAGTTCCTGCTCGCCCGCGGGCACCGGCGCATCGCGCTACTGAACCACGAGCACTGGAACCTGTTCGCGCAGGATCGCATGACGGGATATCGGAAGGCACTGGATGCCGCGGGTGTCCCGTTCGTCCGCTCGTATGTCCGGCACCTGAACGGCGCCCCGGACGATGGCTACATGGCAACGCTTGAGCTTCTGAAACTCGGCGAACCGCCGACGGCGATCATTTGCGGCAACGATCGCATGGCCTTCGGCGCCTATGACGCCGTTCGGGAGGCAGGCCTGCTCGTCGGCGGCGACGTCTCCATCTTCGGCTATGACGACTACGACATTGCCAGGTATTGCCATCCGCCCATGACCACGGTTCGCATGCCGTACTCGGAAATGGCGCGATGGGCCGTGGAACGCCTGCTCAATCCGGGCGAGGCAACTGTGAACAGGCTCGTGGCGGGAAACATCGTCGAGAGGGGTTCGGTGGGAGTTGTCAAAGCGGCCGGGCACTAACGTCCGCCAGGTGGGTGAGGTTGCCGATGCGAGTGGGGAAAGAATGCTACCCTGAAAGGAAGAGCCATAGACATCCATTTGTCGAGCGGGATGACGCCGTCGGCATCGTTGCACTCGAAGAACTTGTGGTGAGGTAGTGGTAGGCCTGCGTATCGGTCGCGGTCTCGTCGACGATCTGGTCGAAGCCGGCATGGGCCAGATGGAAGATCACGTGCACTGGTTCGACGGTACGATCCAGTGGATCAGCGCATCGAAGAGATATAGCAGGTACACGACCGGTGCATTGCAGCAATAGCATCAGTCAGTGTTACAAGCGGCACGGTGAGAAAAACCGAAAGAAGTGTGCGCCCTCCGTCACTCACCGGATTAGAATTGCCAACCGAGCGGCACCCAGGCATAGCCGGCGTCCGTCTTGAGCATTCGACCAAGGCCAGGGAACGGATAGTGGAAGCCGAGTACGAGGAGCCAGTCTGTCGCCGCCATGTCGAAGATGCGGCGTCGGGAGGCGAGAGCAGTATCCTTGTCGCGATCTGGCCCGGGCAGCCATGGCCGGTCGACATTGACGATCGGATGGTAGGCGAGATCCGCCGTCAACAGCAACTGATCGTTCCCGGATTGAACGAGGAAGTTCGCCATACCGGGGGTGTGGCCGAGTGCCGGAAGCGTGGTCAGCCCGGGGACGATCTCCGTGCCGGCCTCATACAACTCGATCCCGTTCGTGACAGGCTCAACACTCCGCTTGATGGCTGCGGAGAAATTGCGACGAAACTCCTCGGGTACCGGCATGTAGGACAGATCCGGATCGTTACGGACGAAGAAGTCCCAGTCGGCACGAGGCGCAAAGACGACCGCCCGCGGAAATGCCTTGCCGCCATCAGCGCTTCGAAGGTTACCGACATGGTCCGGGTGCGTGTGCGAGACTACCACAACGTCAATGTCCTCAGGCCGCAATCCGATGGCGGCCAAGTTCTCGAACACGCGGCCGCCTTGCGGACCCATGGTCTGACCGGCTCCGGCTTCGAGGAGAATCCGCCTGCCATTCGTCTCGATGAGAAGCGTGTTGAGGTTGAGCGTCAGGCGGTCGGCAGGCAGGAAGGCGTTTCTCAGCACCTCCTGCAGTTCCGTTTCCGGCGCATCGCTGGCATAGACCCGCGGAGGTCCGCCGATCAGCCCGTCACTCAGCACGGTCGCCGAGATGTCGCCAACACGAAAGCGGTAGTGGCCGGCATTTCGCCCTTGGGCCGGGAACGAGGTGGCGGAGATGGTCTGTGCAAAAGGCATGTCGCTCGGCAGGATCAGTCCCGTCACGGCTGATGCGGCTGTCAGCACGATCGTTCTGCGGTTCAGTGTGATTTCACCCATGTTTTTAATCCTCTCCAAATACCTGATCGTGGGGCCGCGCTTCAGCGTCGACCGGGCCCGCTCACGACGTGTTCTCTAGGGATGACACAGATCGGTTACGCAGATAAGCTAATCAAAATGGAACAGCTTATTAAGCAGGGCTTTGCAATGCGGCCACTCCGCCTTGACAGCTTGGAGATCTTTGAAGACGTCGTGCGCTGTGGTGGCTTTAGAGCCGCGGCAATTGGTAGGGGCGTATCGTCGTCGGCAATCAGCCAGTCGATCAGCGTGCTTGAGGAGGCGCTGGGCATCCGGCTGCTGAACCGAACGACGCGTAGCGTCGCGCCTACTGAAGCAGGCGGGCAGCTTCTCGAGCGGCTAAGGCCCGCGCTGCACGATATCAGAACAGCGATCGACGATCTCAATCAGCTTCGCGAGCGCCCATCTGGCACTGTGCGGATCAATGCACCAGGTCCGGCCGCCGACCACGTTCTGTGCCCTGTGGCCTTTGAGTTCATGAAAATTTATCCCGACATCAACGTCGAGATCATCAGTGATGCCGCGATCATCGATATCGTGGAGCAAAGATTTGATGCTGGCGTGCGCTTCGGGAAGCAACTCGCCCAAGACATGATCGCCATGCCGCTAGGCCCAGCATTGCGATATGCCATCGTGGCCTCGCCCGACTATTTTCGCAATCGTAGTCGACCGGAATCGCCGCGCGATCTGTTGCGACACGACTGTATTCGACGCCGTTTTCCGGGTGGAACCATGGTGACCTGGAACTTTGAGAAGGACGGCGACGAAGTGGAAATCACCCCGAAAGGTCGATTGACTCTGAGTTCAGCGCATCAAGAGCGTCAGGCGGCGCTTGCAGGATCGGGAATTGCCCACCTGTTCGAGGATTATGTCCGCGATGACATCGAGAAAGGCCACGTAGTCGAATTGCTTCCCGATTGGAAGAAGAAGCTGCCGAGTTGGTATTTGTACTATCCGAGCAAGCGACATACGAGCGCAGCTGTGCGGCTGTTCTTGGAATACATCCGCACTCGGAAATGGACTGGAGATATCTAGAGCCGGTCCTGTGATCGATGAATCGATTGTGATGTGACGCCTGTCGTCGATGACGATTCAACACCCATTTTGTTGAACGCAGGTGGGTGAGGTCCGCATTCATTGGCGGAAGAAAAGGCCGTAGGCGAAACGCGCAATTCCGAGCCCAAGCCTGGCCAAGGACAAGAAGGCCGATCCTGCATAGGGCTCATCAGCGCCGGCCGCCCGCAAGTCTGACAGCCGCCGGCGAGCGACGAAGCGCTATCATCGCCCAGGCGCCGATGAAGGGGCCGGGCGCGAGGATAACAAAGGACCATTGCCAGCTGCCGAGCCACGCGGCGATGTGCGGCATCAGCCAGATGACAAAGACGGTGAGCGCAAAGCCGAGCCCCATCTGCAGCGAAAGCGCCGTTCCCACGAAGTCCTGGTCTGCCAGTTCCGTCACGGCGGCGGAAAAGAGCGGGGAATCCCCGACGATCGCGACGCCCCAAACGATGGCGATGAGAACGACCAGCCAGATCGGCCCGGAAAAGGCAAAGCCGATGAGGAGGGCGCAGAGGCCGGACACGATCATCAGGCCGGCCGTGGTGGCGGTGCGCCCGAACCGGTCCGACAGGAGGCCGCCGGCCACGCAGCCGACGAGACCGGCGGCAATGGCGGCAAAGGTGACGAGCGAAGCCATGTTCGGAGGGAGCGTGCCTTCGGCCGCGGATCGCATGAAGATGAGGAGCCACGCCCACATCGCGTAGAGCTCCCACATATGGCCGAAATAGCCAGCATTCACCAGAAAGAGATCACGGTCGCGCAGCACGCGGCCGATCTGCCGCGGATTGAAGGTGGCCTTGCCGAACGGGTAGGGCCCTTCGCGAGCAAACAGCAGGAAGGAGATGCCGGCGATCAGGGAGGCGGCGCTCGACAGGCCGATGACGAGCCGCCAGTCGATATGCTCCGCGACGGTGCGGAAGAGGTGCGGCATGGATGAGCCGAGCGTCAATGCGCCGACCACCGCGCCGAGCGCAAGACCCCTGTTGCGCACGAACCAGGTGGAGACGAGTTTCATCGCCGGAGGATAGACGGCGGCAAGCGCCACGCCGGTCGCAAAGCGGCAGGCGATGGCGCCGAGCGGGCCGGGCTCGAGCAGCAGCAGGGCGTTCACGCCGGCCGCCAGGATGGAGGCGGCCGCCATGAGCCGGTTGAGGCGAACGATGTCGGGCAGGTTGACGAAGCTTGCCAGCAGCGCACCCGTCACGAAACCGATCTGCACGCCGTTCGTCAGCCAGGCGACGGTGCTGTCGGAAAGCTGCCAGGCGGCCTTGAGTTCGGGTGTGATGGCGGTGGCGGAAAACCATGTCGTCATGGAAAGGACGACGGAGATGCACAGGAGGACGAGGACCGGCCAGGGATTGGTATCCGCTGGCCGGCCGACGGCGGATCGCGCGCCGTTGTCGCTATCGGGCACGGGTCAAGCCTTTGCCAGGGGAACCGTGTAGACGGTCGCTGTTCCGCTGAGGCAGGTTTCGCCCGCTTCATTGCGCACGCTGGTGAGGATCTTGCAGATCGGCTTGTCGTCGCGGACCTCGGTGATCTCGACGCGCGCGGTGATCAGTTCGTCCACGCCGACGGCCTTGACGAATTTCCACTCGACGCCCAGGAAAACGGTACCCGGGCCGGGTAGGTCTTCGGCAACTACGGCGTTGAGCATGCCGGACGTGACGCCGCCCTGTACGATGAGCTTTCCAAAGACAGATGCTTCGGCAAGCGCACGGTCGTAGTGCAGCGGATTGCGGTCCCCGGTCATTTCGGAGAAGGCCTCGATGTCCTTCATCGTCGTGCGTCGTGACCGCTCGGCCGCGTCGCCGACCTTCGGCTTGCCCTTGATGATGCCGGCCCAGCCGTCTTGTTTGATGTCGCTCATGTCATGCCCTTTCCTAGGAGTGTTTCTGGCGGAAGGCGGGCAGGGTGCGCCCGCCGATCCGCGTCGGGACCATTTCGACCGCCTTGCCTATGGTGAGATCTTCGCCGGCTTTACGCAGAATGAAGCTCAGCAGCGTCGGTCCCTCCTCAAGTTCAATGATGCCGACCGCATAGGGCGCGACCGGTACCCAGCCTGGATGGCCGGGCTTGTGGACGATCGAAAAGGATTTGAGGCGTCCGCGGCCAGAGGCGTCCCTCCAGACGAGACGTTCGCTCCAGCAATGCGGGCAGATCGGTCGTGGATAGAAGACAGCGCCGTCACAGGCTTCGCAGTGCTGGATGGAAAGTCGTCCCTCTTCTGCGGCCGCCCAGAAGTGTGCCGTGAGTGCGGTGATGGTGGGGCCGGGGGTCTTAAGGAGATCGAGGTCCATCAGTCAGCTCCCAGAACAAGCGCCGTCGCTTCGCTGACGGTCGCGCCATTGCCCGTTACGAGGGCCAGTAGCGGATTGGCGATCTGCCGTCCGGTCGCCGACCCACGCAGTTGGCGAACGGCTTCGACAATATGGGTCATGCCGCCAGCAAGGTCCGGCTGGCCGAAGCCGATCTGACCGCCATGAGTGTTGAGCGGCGTGTCGCCGGAGAAGGAGAGATCGCGGCCCTTCAGCCACTTGCCGAATTCGCCCGGTCCGCAGAGGCCGGCATCCTCGATCGTCAGCGCGACCATGATCGTATAGCAGTCATAGAACGACAGCAGATTCATGTCCCGCACGGACGTGCCGGACTGCGCAAAGGCGCTGGCCATAGCGTGCTTCAACGGGCCTGTCGTCAGGTCTGGCGCCTGGGAGGCGGCTCGGTGTGTGATCTTCTCGCCCGCGCCCAGCAGGTGGACCATCGGCTGGCCACGCTCGCGCGCCCGCTTGACCGAAGTGACGATGACCGCCTCGGCGCCCGCTACCGGCATGACGATCTCGAACAGATGCAGCGGGGAGGCGACGATGGGCGACGCCAGCACGTCGGCCACGCTTGCTGGCTGTCCATGGAAAATGGCGTCAGGGTTGGACTGCGCGTTGTGGCGCGCCCAATGGGCAATCGTCGCGAAATCCTCGGCCGTTGTACCAAAGCGCGCCATGTGTGCCTGCATGAACAGTGCATAGGAAATGTTGGCGCCGGATGCCCCGAAGGGCACGTCGAATTCTCGGATAGGATTGCGGTTCGGCGAACGCGGCGGATTGTCGTCGCGTGCATTGCCGAGAACGCAGAGCACCGTCTCGCACATCCCTGCCTGAATGGCGGCCGCCGCGCGCCAGACCATGCCGGCGGCGGACGCGCCGCCGAGATCTACGACATTGCCCATGGTCGGCCTTAGGCCGAGATATTCGGCGATCGTCGCCGGCACATGTTGCGGCGTCTCGCCGACCTGCGGGCCGACAAGGAGGCCGTCGATCTCGTAGGGCTCGATGCCCGCGTCCGCGACGGCCGCCGCCGATACCCTGGCCAGCATCTCCAGCGTCGTGACCCCTTCGGTTCTGCGCTGCGGCCTGATCTCGCCGATCCCGATGATCGCGCCCTTGGAGCGTGTAGCCGTCATGCCGCGGCACTCCTGTCGAGGCTGCGGTACTCGTCGAGGCATTCCGGATTGGCGAGCGAGCCCATATTCTTGACCACGCCGCCTTCCAGGACGGTGCGGGCGGCACCCTCGACGCGCTTTCCGTTGAGCGTATAGGGGATGGCGCTGACGGCGTGGATGCGATGGGGCACATGGCGCGGCGATGCCATGTCGCGGATCCTCCGGCGGATCTCACGGGCAAAGTCCGCGGAAAGGCCGGCATCGTCCTTTAGCTTCACGCAGAGCACGATTTCCTCGTCGCCGGGAACGGGCGCCCCGAAGACGAGGCAGTCGTCGATTTCCGGGAAGAGTTCGCAGGTGGCGTAGATTTCCGCCGTCCCGATGCGCACGCCGCCGGGCTTCAGCGTCGTGTCGGAACGGCCGTAGATCACCGCCGAGCCATGGGGCGTCATCTCGGCGACGTCGCCATGGGTCCATATCTCGCGGCGCTGCGAGAAATAGGTATCGTGATACCGCTTCATGCCGCCTTCGCCCCAGAAGGTGAGGGGCATGGAGGGGAAGGCTTCCGTGCAGACGAGGTCCCCCTGCCGGCCGAAGACCGGCGCGTTGCGGTCGTCCATGACGGCGACGGCAAGGCCGAGGCCCTTGACCGTGAGATGGCCACGGCGCACCGGATGGACGGGCGAGCCGAGCATGAAGCAGCCGATGATCTCCGTACCGCCCGAGATCGAGGCGAAGACCATGTCCTGCTTGATATGCGCATAGACCCAGTCGAACTGGTGCGGCGAGACCGGCGCACCGGCCGAAAGCAGGGACTTCAGCGCGGAAAGGTCGTGATACCGCGCGGGCGAATAGCCCTCGTCGGCGAGGGTCGCCAGGTATTTCGGGCTCGTGCCGAAATGCGTGACGCCCGCCCGCTCCGCCGCTTTCCAGAGCGGGGTGACGTCGAGGCCGTCGGGTGTCTTGAGGATCGGCGCCCCGTCGTAGAGCAGGATGGCGGCATTGCAGGCGAGCGCCGAGATGAGCCAGTGGTACATCATCCAGGCGGTGTTGGTGTACCAGCTGACGACGTCGCCGGGGCGCACGTCGCCGTGCAGCGCATGCTCCTTCAGGTGCTGCAGCAAGACGCCGCCTGTGGAATGCACGATCGCCTTGGGCGCGCCGGTCGTGCCGGACGTGTAGAGGACATAGAGGGGGTGGCGGAACGGCACGCGTTCGAAGGCCAGCGGCGCGTCGCTGCCGAACGCCGCATAGTCATAGCGGGTAAAGCGCTCTCCGTCAGTGGCCGGCAGGCCGCCGTTGGTGACGACTACATGTTCCACGCTCTCCATGCCGTTGGCGATGTCGACGATCCGCCGGGCGATATCGTGATCCTTTCCGCCATAGCGATAGGAGGCTGCGGCGAAGAGGACTTTCGGCTTGATCTGACCGAGGCGATCGAGAATCGCCGTGACGCCGAAGTCGGGGGAACAGGACGACCACGTCGCGCCGATGGCCGCTGTCGCCAGCAGGGCGACGAGCGCTTCCGTCCGGTTCGGCAGGATGCCGGCCACGCAATCGTCCCGGGTGATGCCGGCGCGGCGCAGGCCATCGGCCGTGCGGGCCACCATGGCGCGCAACTGGCCGCGTGTGACGGTTCCGTGCGCGCCGGTTTCGTCCGCCTCGTGGATCGCGATGGCGTCATCACTTCCGCGCAGCAGATTTTCCGCCAGATTGACCCGGGCGTCCGGGAAGAAGGCGGCGCCGGTCATCGGATTGTCGGCGTTCTCGACGAACGCGCGGTCGCCCGCATCGCCGATCATGCCAGTGAAATCCCAGATTGCCCGCCAGAACGCGCCCTTGTCCGCGATCGACCAGCGATGGAGGGTGTCGTAGTCGCGGGGATCGAAGCCGTGGGCGCGCGCGAATCCCGCGAGGTTGCTTGTTTCGAAGCGCGCCTCTTCAGGCTGCCAGACGATATCGGATTGCATTCTTCCTCCTCCAGGATCAGCCGCTTTTGCTGTTGCGTAAGTACCGACCGATCGGTACAATGCGAGCTAAGAGTTGCGCTGTCAATGCGAAATCGTGTCATGTATCGGCGCCGATACGCGTCGCCGCATCCGGCGCCTGCATTTACCGGGAGGACCAATGGAAGAGATTTTGAGCACACCGCGGCCGGATGAGCTTTCCGAAAGCAAGCGGATGATCATGGAAGTGGCTGCGAAGCTTTTTGCGGACAAGGGCTATGGCAGCGTGGGCATCAGCGAGGTCGGCGATGTCGCGGGCTTCGGCAAGGGGGCCCTCTACTACCACATCAAGTCGAAGGAAGACCTGCTCTTCGACATCATGACCGTCTACATGGTGGAGTTGATCAACGCGGCGCGCACCATCGAGATCAGCGGCGCGAGCGTCCCCGAGCGCATCCGCGCGCTCAGCCGAAGCTTCATGGAGATCATGTTCGCAAGCCGGCCGGAAATGACGGTCTGCTTCCGTGAGGTGCACGCCCTCAACGACGCCAAGCGCAAGGGCGTGCTGGGCCTGCACGCCGACTACCAGGACATCTGGATGCGCGTCTTCCAGGATGGTGCGCGGCAGGGCGTGTTGCGCGCGATGTCGAAGATCGAGGTCAAGGCCATCCTCGGCATGTATTTCTACAGCTTCCTGTGGATCAAGGGTGACGGTGCAGTGGCAATCGATGCCATCGCCGAGGATTTCGCCGGCATTACCCTGCGGGCGGCGGGGAGGGGATAACTCATGGAACGGGAAATCGTCATCACCGCCGCACGGCGCACCCCCATCGGCAGGCTGAACGGCGGTCTCGCCTCGCAGTCCGCGGCCGCGCTCGGCGCATCGGTCATGGCAGGGCTGCTCGAGGATGCCCATCTCGAGGGGGCAGATGTCGACGAGATCATCATGGGGCAGGTCCTGACCGGCGGCGCCGGCCAGAATCCCGCTCGCCAGGCCGCGCTTGCCGCCGGGATCCCCGTGAACGTGCCGGCGATGACCGTCAACAAGGTCTGCGGTGCGGGCCAGAAATCCATTCATCTGGCGGCCCAGGCCATCCGGTGCGGCGATGCGCAGATCGTCGTTGCGGGCGGGCAGGACAGCATGAGCCGGGCGCCACATCTCCTCTACGGCATGCGCGACGGCGTGCGCATGGGGGACACGACCGTCAAGGATTCCATGGTGGTCGACGGCCTCTGGGACGCCTTTCACGACGTGCATATGGGCGTGACGGCCGAGCACCTGGCCAATCGCTATCAGGTGCGCCGCGACGAGCAGGATCGCTTCGCACTCGCCTCACAGCAGAAGGCGTCCTCCGCCGTCGAGGCTGGCCGGTTTGCGACGGAGATCGTGCCTGTCACCTTTTCCACACGCCACGGCGATGTGACGATATCCGCCGACGAGCATCCCAATCCCGCGACGGACCTGGAAAAGCTCGCGCGCCTGCGGCCGGTTTTCGATCCGGCGGGCACGGTGACGGCGGGTAATTCCTCCGGCCTCAACGACGGGGCCTCCGCGGTCCTCGTCATGTCGAGTGAGCGGGCCGCAGCGCTCGGGTTGGAGCCGCTGGCGCGTATCGCATCCTACGCATCTGCGGGCGTCGAGCCGATGGACATGGGCCTCGGCCCGGTCGCGGCATCGCGCGCGGCGCTGGCAAAGGCCGGCTGGCATGCGGACGACCTCGACCTGATGGAGGTCAACGAGGCCTTCGCCGCGCAGGCCATCGCGGTCAATCGTGAAATGGGCTGGGATCCGGACCGGATCAACGTCAATGGCGGCGCCATCGCACTCGGCCACCCCCTCGCGGGTTCCGGCTGCCGCATCGTCGTGACACTGCTACACGAGATGAAGAGGCGGAACGCCCGGCGCGGCCTCGCATCCCTGTGCATCGGCGGCGGTCTCGGCGTCGCGATCTGCTTGGAGCGGTGACCACTCGGCCTTCAATTTGTTCCCCTGGCCGCTTTTGCGGACGGGGGGACTGCCATGTCCGGTTCGAGGCTGCGGCGGCCGAGGGGATAGAGAGAAGAGGCCCCGGTTTTGCAGATTCGGCCTTGACACCTTTCGCGGACGGCAGCAGATTGTACCGAACGGTCGGTACTTGAGTCGATTGTTACCGTCATCGTCCTGACATGCAGCATCCACGGAAATCCGGGGGAGGAGACGCCTGCGTCTGCAGGTGCCGCCGGATCGTGGCGTCATGCGGGCAAACTCTGTGGGAGGAGCTATGACTTACAGTGCAACAGCGGCCGCGCCGGCCAAGGGACTGACCAAGGAGCATCGCAAGGTCGCGGCCGCGAGCTTTATCGGGACAGCCATCGAATGGTACGACTACTATCTCTACGGGACATGCGCAGCGCTCGTGTTTCCCTATGTCTTCTTTCCGTCCTATGATCCCTATGTCGGCACGCTGGTGGCATTCGCCACCTACGCCGTCGGCTTCGTGGCACGCCCGATAGGCGGCGTCGTCGCCGGGCATTACGGCGACAGGATCGGCCGCAAGGCCATGCTGATGCTGAGCCTCCTGGTCATGGGGGTGAGCACGGTACTGATCGGGCTGATACCGGGCTATGATCAGATCGGCATCTGGGCCGCCGTCATCCTGTGCTTCCTTCGCATCGCGCAAGGGTTTGCCGTGGGCGGGGAGTGGGGTGCTGCGGTGGTGATGGCCGTCGAACACGCGCCGGCCGGAAAGCGGGGCCTCTACGGCAGCTTCCCGCAACTGGGCGTTCCGGCGGGCCTGCTCCTGTCGACAGTCGCCGTCGCGATCGCCTCGGGCTCGATGGACAACGAGGCCTTCCTGTCCTGGGGGTGGCGCGTGCCGTTCCTGTTCAGCGCGGCCCTCATCGTGGTCGGCGTCTACATCCGCTCGAGCGTCAGCGAATCGCCGGCCTTCGAAGCGGTGAAGCAGAGCAACCAGCAGGCCGAGCGCCCGGTGGTCGATGTCGTGCGGGACCAGTGGCGGATCCTGCTCCTGACGATCGGCATGAAGTTCCTGCAGAATGCCGTGTTCTATCTCTACAGCGTGTTCATGCTGTCCTATATCGTGAACTCGCTCGGTTTCGATCGCCAGGTGGGGCTGAACGCCGTCGTCATCTCGTCCGTCGTCGGCTTCATCACTCTGCCGCTTTGGTCTTGGCTGACGGACAAGGTCGGCCGCAAGCCCGTCTATCTGTTCGGATGCATCGCCTCGACGCTGTTCATCGTGCCGTTCTTCTCGATGGCGCAGAGCGGGTCGATCTTCCTGCTGACCCTGGCCATCGTCATCGGCCTCAACGTGCTGCACGACTCGCTCTACGGCCCGCAGGCGGTCTACTTCTCGGAACTGTACGGCACGAAGGTCCGCCTCAGCGGCGCATCGATCGGCTATCAGGTCGGCGCCGTGCTGTCCGGAGGGATTGCCCCGCTCGTCGCAACGGCGCTCCTCGCCGCCTATGACGGCGAGCCGACCGGCGTGATCATCTACGTCTTCATTCTGGGTATCATCAGTACGGGGTGCACGTTCCTCGCCCGGGAAACCTACAAGGACAAATGGGAGGGGGCGCCCCACTGACGGGCAACGACCTCGATGCGAAGGGCCGCGGCGACGCGGTCCTTCGTCTTTCTGACTATCCCATAAGACGGGCCTGCAACTTGACGAACGAAGCAAAGCGCAAGAAAGTAGATTTCTAGATGTAATCAGAAATGTGCGTACATGGAAACCTTGAAGCCCCGGATGCGCGGCCGTCCGCGCTATGACGACCTCGACGACAGCGCGAACGACGCCTTTCAGTCTATCGCCCTCAAGACACTGGATCGCGGCGAGACCGCGCCGCTCTGGGTGCAGCTCAAGAACCGGATCCAGGATGCGATCGCCTCAGAAACGCTGCGGCCCAACTCCCGCATGCCATCCGAAAGTGCGCTTTGCGAGATCTTCGACGTGTCGAAGCCGGTCGTGCGGGCGGCGCTCGGAGCTCTGGCCGCCGAGGGCCACGTCATCAAGATGCCGCGAAAGGGGATGTTCGTCGCCCAGCCGCGCCAGGATGTCGACTTCATGACGTCCAACCTCGGCGTCTTCGGAGACCTCACGGCGAAGGGGCACGTGGTCACCACCAAGACGTTCGAGTTCTATCGCGACAAGGCGAGCGAGGGCGAACAGAAGGTTTTCGGCATCCCGCCGGAAGGCGACGTCGTCCGCATCGTGCGCGTCTACTATTGTGACGGGCGTCCCATCACCCACACGCACATTTCCCTGCCGGCCCACAAGGTGCCGGGAATGGAAAAACTCGACATAGACAATCGTTCGATCTTCCAGACCATCCGGGAAAGATATGGACTGACTGTTCAGCGCGCAGAGCGGTGGTTCACGGCCGAACTGCCTGACGCCATATCCTGTCTGCGCATGGGGGTGCCGCCCGATGCACCTCTCATTGCAATAGAATCAATTGCTTATGACCATGACGGCGGGGCGTTGGAATATTATCGCGCTTTCTACAATTCCGCGGTGGCGCGCATCCATCTGAAGATCGAATCCTGAGCTATAGACCGTTCGGTACAAAAAATTCCCATTTCTGGTGATAACCAGATTGACAGGCGCCGCGGCTCGACCTATCCTGCCTTCAACGGCGTGAGGAGCGCCCGAAAGAAAATTCACATGGCGGATCAGCGTGATGACGCGGGAACGGACGGCTTCCGCGAACGCCTGATCCATGCCCTGTGGACATGCGGGAGGAAGTCATGGATTACCGGAACCAGCTCGATTTCTCAGGCCACATGGTCGCCGTCACCGGCGGGGCCAGCGGCATCGGCCTGGAAACCGCAGCGGCTTTCGCCTCCTGCGGTGCGGCGATCGCACTTCTCGATCTCGACGAGGCGGCGCTGGCGACGGCTGCCGAGGCGCTGGCGGTCTTCGGCGTCAAGGTTTCGACCCATGCGGTGAATGTCACGGACCCGGCAGGGGTCAATGCCGCCGCCGATGCCGTCGTCGCCGCGCATGGCAAGGTCACGGTTCTCGTCAACAGCGCCGGCATCGCCCGGCTGCATTCCGCCCTCGACGTGTCGGACGAGGAATGGCGCCTCGTCATGGACGTCAATGTCAACGGCACGTTCTGGGCCGCGCGCGCCTTCGGCCGCCACATGGTGGCGCAGCGCCAGGGCAGCATCGTCAATCTCGGCTCGATGTCGGGTCTCATCATCAACCGCCCGCAGTTTGCCGCCTCCTACATGGCGAGCAAGGGCGCGGTGCACATGCTGACGAAGGCGCTGGCGGTCGAATGGGTCGACAGCGGTGTGCGCGTCAACGCGGTCGCCCCCGGCTATGTCGGCACGGAGATGACCCTGAAGATGCGCGAGCGGCCGGAACTGTTCGACGTCTGGATGGACATGACGCCGATGAAGCGCTGCGGTAAGCCGTCCGAGATCGCTTCAACAATCCTCTTTCTTGCATCCCCCGCCGCCAGCTACGTGACCGGATCCGTCCTGTCGGTCGACGGCGGCTACACAGCATTGTGAGCCCTTCCATGGATCAGACCACTTTCAGCCCGACCGAACTGGACAAGCGCCAAGCCATCATCGAGGCGTGCCTCGATATGAACCGCCTCGGCATCAACCAGGGCACCTCCGGCAATATCAGCGTGCGTCACGAGGACTACATCCTCATTACGCCGACGAGCACGCCCTATGAGAAGCTGACGACGGACAGCATCGTCCGGCTGGAAATGGACGGGACGGCGAAGGGCCCGCTGGCGGCCTCCAGCGAATGGCGCTTCCATCGCGACATCATGCTGGCGCGGCCGGACGTCAACGCGATCGTGCACGCCCACCCCACCTATTCGACGATCCTTGCCATCATGGGCCTGCCCATTCCGCCGATCCACTACATGATCGCCGTCGCCGGCGGCGACGATATCCGCTGCGCGCCATATGCGACCTTCGGAAGCCAAACGCTTTCGGAAAAGGCGGTTGCGGCGCTCGAGGGGCGCAAGGCCTGCCTGCTGGAACATCACGGCATCATCGCCGTCGGCGCCACGCTGTCCAAAGCCCTCTGGCTGTCGGTGGAAGTGGAGACGCTCGCCAAGCAATACCACGGCGCCCTTCAGCTCGGCGAGCCTCGCCTTCTGTCGAAGGAGGAGATCGCCCGCGTCCTCGAGAAGATGGGCAGCTACGGACACAAGGACTGACCGCGGCGAGAATGCCGCTCAGGAAGAAATTGCCCCTCGGGGCGAACCTCGGACAACACTCGGGAGGAGAACGTCCATGTCACTGAAAAGGAACAAAAGCCGCCGCAACTTCTTCAAGTCGACCGCCGCCATGTTGACGGTCGCCGTTGGAGTCGCCGCCTGGGGCAACGCTTCCCTGGCGCAGGATTCCGATACGAAAGCGCTCTCGCTGGCCGGCAAGCGCATCGGCATCTCGGCGGTCGGCACCGATCATCACTGGGACCTGATGGCCTATCAGGGCATCATCGACGAGGTGAAGGCGCTCGGCGGCGAGCCGATCGCGCTCGACGCCAAGCGCAACGACCAGACCCACGTCTCGCAGCTTCAGACGCTGATCGCGCAGAAGCCCGACGCCATCATCGAGATGCTGGGCAATCTCGACGTTCTCAATCCCTGGCTGAAGCGCATTCGCGACGCGGACATCCCGCTCTTCACCGTCGATACGGCAACGCCGCATTCGCTAAACAACAGCACGTCCAACAACTATTCGCTGGCGTCCGAAGTGGCCCTGCAGATGGTTGCCGACATGGGCGGCAAGGGCAATGTGCTGGTGTTCAACGGCTTCTACGGCGTACCGGTCTGCAAGATCCGCTACGATCAGTTGAAATACGTGCTGCAGAGCTATCCGGAGGTGAAGATCATCGAGCCGGAACTGCGCGACGTCATTCCCAACACGGTGCAGAGCGCCTATTCCAACGTGACGGACATGCTGACCAAGTATCCGAACGACGGCGATATTTCGGCCGTCTGGGCATGCTGGGACATCCCGCAGATCGGCGCCACGCAGGCGATCGAGGCGGCCGGCCGCAAGGGCATCAAGACCTATGCGATCGACGGTAGCCCGGAAGTCGTCGAGATGGTCGCGAACCCGGAATCGGCGGCCGGTGCCGTTGGCGCGCAGCAGCCCTACGAGATCGGCCGTTCGGCCGCCCGCAACGCGGCGCGCTACCTCGCCGGCGAGCATGTGCCGCCCTTCACTTTCGTGCCGGCGGTCCTAATCACCAAGGACAACGCCAAGGACACGGCTGGTCCTTTCCTCCCCAAGAAGGAAGGCGCGGCGAACTAAGCCGCGCTCTCGCCGTGCCGTCCACCGCGACGGCACGGCAATCGTTTCGGAATTCGCGGGAGGATACCATGGCGCTCGAGCAAAACCTCGCCATCGACATGCGCGGCATATCCAAGAGCTTCGGGGTCGTCAAAGCGCTCGTCGAGGCCGACCTCATGGTTGCGCGCGGGTCCATCCACGGGCTGGTCGGCCAGAACGGTGCGGGCAAGTCGACCATCATCAAGGTGCTGGCGGGCATCTTGAAGCCGGATGCGGGAACCATCCGCGTCAACGGCGAGACCGTGTCGAAGCTGACGCCGGCAAGCGTCGAGCGCCTTGGTGTCCATTTCATCCATCAGGACCGTCTCCTGGTGCCGACCGCGACGATCGCCGAGGCGATCTTCCTACACCACGAACCGAAGTTCGGTCCCTTCATCAATCACCGTGAAATGGCGCGGCAGGCCTCCGCGCTGCTCAAGCAATATTTTGACCTCGACCTGCCGCCGGGCACGCTCGTACAGGACCTGACCACCGCCCAGCAGAAGATCGTCCAGATCACCCGCGCCCTTGCCCAGAAGGCCTCCGTGCTCGTGCTCGACGAGCCGACCGCCGCGCTGGTGAAGAAGGAAGTCGACAGCCTCTTCCGCGTGCTCCGTCGCCTCAAGGACGACGGCATCGCCGTCATTTTCATCTCGCATTACATGAAGGAGATCGAGGATCTCTGCGATACCGTGACGGTGATGCGCAACGGCACGGATGTCGGCGTCGTCGATCCGCGCACCACCGCCATCGACGATATCGTCGCGATGATGATCAACCGCGACGTCGGCGAGATGTTTCCCCGACGCGGCAACTCGGTCGGCGCGCCGGTTCTTCAGGTGTCCGGCCTCGGCATGGCGCCGCATTTCCGCGATGTCTCCTTCGACGTGAAGGCGGGCGAGGTCGTCGGCCTGACCGGGTTGCTCGGTTCCGGCGTGAAGGAACTCATCCAGTGCCTGTTCGGTCTCGATCGTCCCGACCGCGGGTCCGTCACCATCGACGGCAAGGCGGCGCGCTTCCCCTCGCCGGTGGCGGCGGTGTCGGGCGAAGTGGCGCTCGTGCCGGAGGACAGGCGCGCGCATGGCGTCGCGGTCGGGCTTTCGGTGCGCGAGAATATCTCGCTCGCCAGCCTCTCGCGCTACAGCAAGGGCGGCTTCGTTTCGCGCGCATCGGAGAACACCTCAGTCGACGGGCTCATCAAGGAACTCTCGATTAAGACGCCGCACCGCGACGCACTGGTCAAGACGTTGTCGGGCGGCAACCAGCAGAAGGTGGCGCTCGCCAAGTGGCTGAGCTGCCAGTCCAGGGTCTACATTCTCGACGAACCCACCGTGGCCGTCGATGTCGGCGCCAAGGTCGAGATCTACACGCTCCTGAATCGGCTTGCCGCCGAAGGCGCCGCGATCCTCTTCATGTCGTCGGACCTTCTGGAACTTGCAGGTTTCTGCGACCGGGTGCTCGTCATCTATCGCGGCGAACTTGTCAATGAATACGGGGACGGCGAACTCGACAGCGACGTGCTGCTCTCGGCAGCGTCCGGCGCAAGGCCCCCCGCACGGAGGGCATCGGCATGACCATGACCCAAGCCAACGGAGAAACGTTGATGAGCGGAATGGAAAGCCCGATCGCGGCTGGAACGGCGCGGCGAAAGGCGCTCGGCACGATGCTCGTGCGGCTGGGCGCGGTCGGCACCTTCGCCGTCATCCTCGCCTATTTCGCGCTGATGGCGCCCGGATTCCTGAATTTCTACAACATCCTCAACGTCGTGGAGCAATCCGCCGTGCTCGGCGTGCTGGCCTTCGGCATGTCCGTTGTCGTCATCGGCGGCGGAAGCGATGTCCAGACCGGCGGCATCGACCTGTCGCTTGCCGCCAATACCGGCCTCTGCGCCGCGGTGTTCGCCGTCTCGACGGCGGCGGGCTTCCCGCTGCCGGTGACGCTCGCCATGACCGTCGGCACGGGCATCCTGGTCGGGCTTTTGAACGCCGTCGCCGTGGTCTGGCTGAACATCCTGCCGCTGCTTGCGACGCTCGCCGTCATGAACATCGTCGCGGGTGCCGAACTCATCCTGACGCAGAACACCGTCGTCTCGATGGCATCCGATTTCACGATGAACATCGCCGTGGGCTCCTTCCTCGGCGTTTCCACGCTGGCCTGGTGCCTGATCGTCTTCACGCTTGTCATGGTGGCGCTGCTGCACTTCACGGGCACCGGCCTCCGGCTCTATGCCGTCGGCGGGCATCCCGAGGCGGCGCGCGCGGCAGGCATCAATGTCGGCGCCTATGTCGGCGGCACCTATCTCTTCGCCGGGCTGTGCGCCGGGTTGGGGAGTATCCTGCTCGTCTCCCGCCTCAGCGCCAGCACGCCCGGCACGGGTGAACTGCTGCTCTCGATCATCGCGGCGGCCCTGCTCGGAACGGTGTTCTCCCACCGCTTCGTGCCCACGGCCGGCGGCACCATCCTCAGCACGCTGTTCATCGGTTTCCTTGCCAACGGCTTCCAGCTCCTCAACGTGTCGAGCTACTGGGTGACCGGTGTCCAGGGCACGCTGATCCTGCTGGTCGTCGCCGCCACGTCCTTTGCAAAGCCCTCGGAGCGTTGATCATGAGCACGCAAGCACCGTCGCGAGCCGGCAATCTCTTCTCCGCCGAGAAGGTCTCCCGCTACGCCGTCGTCCTCGCCTTCCTCGGCCTGTTGGTGGCGTTCTCGCTGGCGAGCCCCACCTTCTTCACCGGCGCCAATCTCTATAACGTCCTGTTGAACAACGTCGTGATGCTGGCGGTCGTCGCGCTTGGCATGACGATCGTCATCACGGCCGGCGGGATCGACCTATCTGTCGGCGTTTCGGTGGACATGGCGAGTATGGTTTTCATCATGCTGCTGGCCGCCGGTTACGGCGCGTTCTTCGGCGTCGCCGTCGGGTTGTGCGCAGCCGCGGCGGTCGGCCTTCTCAACGCCATCCTCATCACGCGGCTGAAGATCAGCCCGTTCCTGGCAACGCTCGGCGTGCTCTTCATCGGCCAGAGCGTTCAGCAGATCGCCACGGGCGGCGGCCAGCCGATCTACCTCGTGACGGGCGATTTCGCCTCAGTGTTCAACGCCATCGTCCGCACGCAGGTGCTCGGCCTTCCCATGCCGCTCATCGTGCTCGCCGCCTGCCTCGGCGTCGTCTACGCCGTGCTGCATCATTCTGTCTTCGGCCGCTATGCCCGGGCATTCGGCGCCCAGCCCGGCGTCGCCTGGTATTCGGGCATCCGCGTGCCGTTCAACATGTCGCTGGTCTATGTGGGCTGCGCCGTCCTGTGCGGTGTCGCTGGCATCCTGCTGTCCTCCACGGTGCGCTCCTACGTGCCCCTCTCGGGCAATGCCTTCCTGCTCGATGCGATCGGCGCCACCTTCATCGGCACGACGATCAGCGCGGAGCGCCGCCCCTCCGTGATCGGCACGCTGCTCGGCGTGGCGCTGCTCGCCATCGTCAAGAACGGCCTCCTGCTCGTCGGCTGGAACTTCTACTGGCAGCAGGTCGGCGTCGGCGTGCTCGTCTTCCTCATCCTTGCTCTCAGCTTCGGCCTACGCGGCCGCGGCCACTGACCTTTCGGAGACTTTGTCCATGGCACGTTTTGATGTGAGTTCGATCGGTTTCTATGTCCTGGACATCCTGGGGCGGCCGGTAACGCGGATCCCGGAGGGTGGGCGCGCCGACTATATCGAGGAGATCCGCATGACCGTGGCGGGCACCGCGGGGGCAACGGCCGTCGACTGCGCCATTCTCGGCCTCTCGACCCAGGCCGTCACCACGGTCGGCGACGACGAAATGGGCGATTTCCTCCATGCCAAGATGGTGAAGTTCGGTGTCGATTGCGGCCTCGTCAAGCGCAGCGGCGCTACGCAGACCTCGGCGACCATCCTGCCGGTGCGGCCGAACGGCGAACGGCCGGCGCTGCATGTGCCGGGCACCGCGGCCATCTTCACCGTCGCCGACGAGGACCTCGATGCGGCGCTCGACGCCCGTATCGTGCATGTCGGCGGGACGGGCCTCCTGAAGGCCTTCGACGGCGAGCCGACGGTGCGTCTTCTCAAGAAGGCCAAGGCGCTCGGCCGCATCACGACCTTCGATCTCATTCAGGCAAATCCCGAGACTTTCGCGCTCGTCGAGCCATGCCTTCCCTATATCGACTACTTCGTCCCGAGCATCGAGGAGGCCGGCGAGATGGCCGGCATGCACGATCCGCGCGAGGTGGCCCGGTTCTACAAGGCGCGCGGCGTGAAGAACGCCATCCTGACGATGGGCGCGGACGGTGTCCATGTCTCGCCGGAGAAAGGGGAGGATTTCGTGCTTCCCGCCTTCGACATCCCGGTTTCCGACACGACCGGCTGCGGCGACAGCTTCACCGCCGGCATCATCGTCGGCATCATCAAGGGCTGGGAGCTTCGCGAGGCGGCCCGGTTCGCGTCCGCCGTCGCGGCGAAGGTAGCCATGGGCCTCGGCTCGGACGGCAAGCTCGTCTCGTTCGAGGATACGCTCGAAGCCATGAACAGCCTGCCCCTCCGCCGCAAGAACGCGGCGTGAGCCTTATCATCCAGGAGTGAATACCATGCAGATCATGCCAACAGGCAGCGTTGCCGTCGTCACCGGGGCGAGCAGGGGCATCGGCCGGGCCACCGCCGTCGGCCTTGCGCAATTCGGCTATGACGTCGCCGTCCTCGACCTCGGCGCACAGCGCGCGGCCCTCGACGAGACGGCAGCGGAAATCCGTGCCGCCGGCCGCAAGGCCTTCGTGCACGAACTCGACGTGACCTCGAAGCCGGAGATCGAGGCGACGGTCGGGACGATCCTCGCGGAGGCCGGTGGCATCGACGTTCTCGTCAACAATGCCGGCATTCTCAAGCCCTCGACGCTGGAGGACCTCAGCGAGAAGGACTGGGACGCTCATTTCGACGTCAATGCCAAGGGCGTGCTCCTGATGTGCCAGGCGGTGCTGCCGCACATGCGCGCCAAGAAGAGCGGCCGCATCATCAACATCGCCTCCATCGCCGGCCGCCAGGGCGTGGCGACGCAGGGCCACTATGCCGCGACGAAATCGACCGTCATCACGCTGACGCGCGTGCTTGCGCAGGAGGTCGGCATGGACGGCATCACCGTCAATGCCATCTGCCCGGGCATCATTCTTACCGAGATGGGCAAGAACAATCTCGGCAGCGACGAGGCCATCCGCCATTGGGAGACCGTCGCGTCGCTGAAGCGGCTCGGCTATCCCGAGGACATCATCGGCCCGGTCCGCTTCTTCGCCTCCAACCAGTCGAACTTCGTGACCGGCCAGTCGCTCAACGTCTGCGGCGGCATCTATTTCCACTGACGGAGCGCCGCGCTCCTATTCATCCTGTCGAGGATCGCCATGCACGCGAACGCGTTGAAATTCCTGATCGATGGAGCCTGGGTCGCGCCGATCGGCACCGCCCGCCATACGCTGATCAACCCTGCCACCGAGGAAGCGATCTGCGAGATCGCGATGGGCGATGCGAAGGACGTCGATCGCGCCGTCGCGGCGGCCAAGGCGGCGTTCCCATCCTATTCGATGACGACGCCGGCGGAGCGCCGGCGTCTGCTGCAACGCCTCCTCGAACTCTACAACGAGAACTACGACGAGATCGCGGCCATGATGACCGAGGAGATGGGCACGACCGCCCGCTTCTCACAGGCCGCACAGGCCTGGGTCGGCCGCGCGCATCTCGAGACCATCATCGCCGTGCTGGAGACCTATCCGTTCGAGGAACTCCGGGGCGACGTGCTGATCTCCCGCGAGGCCGTCGGCGTCTGCGGGCTGATCACGCCGTGGAACTGGCCGATGAACCAGCTCGTGGTGAAGGTTGTGCCAGCGCTGGCCGCGGGCTGCACGCTGGTAGTCAAGCCGAGCGAATATTCGCCGCTCAGTTCCATCCGCTTCAGCGAACTGGTGAACGAGGCCGGCTTCCCGCCGGGCGTCTACAACTACATCAACGGCGAGGGCCATATCGTGGGCGAGGCGATGTCTCGCCATCCGGACATCGACATGATGTCGATCACCGGCTCGACCCGCGCGGGCGTTGCCGTCGCGAAGGCCTCCGCCGACACGATCAAGCGCGTGCATCAGGAGCTCGGCGGCAAGTCCGCCAACATCATCCTGCCGGACGCCGATTTAGAGGAGGCCGTCGTTCGTGGCGTGCACGGCTGCTATACGAATTGCGGCCAGGCCTGCAAGGCACCGACCCGGATGCTGGTGCCGCACGACAGGATGGACGAAGCCGCCCGCATCGCCGCCCGCACGGCCGATGCCATCCGCGTGGGCGCCCCCGGCGACGCCACCTCAGAGCAGGGACCGGTGGTCAACCGCCAGCAATACGAGCGCATCCAGGAGCTCATTGAAAGCGGGATTTCGCAAGGCGCCCGTCTCGTTGCGGGTGGCCCCGGCCGTCCGCAGGGTCTCAACCACGGCTATTATGTGCGCCCGACCGTCTTCTCCCATGTGACGCCGGACATGACGATCGCGCGCGAGGAGATTTTCGGGCCCGTCCTTTCGATCCTCGGCTACGCGGATGAAGAGGATGCCGTGCGTATCGCCAACGATACGGTCTATGGCCTGGCCGGCTACATCCAGACACGGGACAATGCCGCGGCGCGGCGGATCGCGCGAAAACTGCGTGTCGGCATGGTCTATATCAACGAGGCCGACTGGGACGCCGCTTCGCCCTTCGGCGGCTTCAAACAATCCGGCAACGGCCGCGAACACGGCGAGTTCGGTCTTGCCGACTTTCTGGAGATCAAGGCGACAGGGGGTATCCGTTTGCCTGGATCGGAGTTGCGGGAGCAGAGGTTTGCAAAGGCTTAAAGCTTCGCCCCTCGGGAGAACATGAAGCTGAGGTGTTTTGTTATCGGTTTTTCAACTACGGGACGCAGACCTGAAATCCTTCAAGAGAGGGGCATCACCGCATTTCTCATGCTCTGAGACCGAGTTTGGACCGCCCGAGAACTGAAGTTTTCGGGCTCGGATCACGATGGCTGACTGGTTGCGCCACCGGAATTATGTAGAGCAATCGGAACCTGATATCCGATCGCCGAGTGCGGACGCTCCTCGTTGTAGAGAGGCCGCATCATCACTGGGCTACAGGCCACCGGCATTCGAAACGACGATCTGGCCTCGCCAGAACGGGCCTGCTTCAACACCGGCGGTGGCCAGCAGACCCAGCATGCACTGACATTCCAAACCGATCACACGATGATGTCCCAGGGAGTGGTGTAGCAGGTTAGCGGTGGCCATCAGTGTTTTTCCGGTAGGGTCGGTTTGTCAAAG
>NZ_JAOXHF010000018.1:0-71348 GCF_025780115.1 Rhizobium sp. TRM96647 | reverse complement strand
GCGGTCTTCTTCAGGATCGCATGGCGCTCGAGGATGCCGGAACGCGACCAGCCCGGAAAGGCGGCCTTGGCGGCGGCAATCGCGGCCTTGGCATCGTCGGCGGACGCACGGGCATATTCGCCGACCACGTCGTTGGTGTTCGACGGGTTGATGTTCTCAATGGTGTCCTCGCCCGCGGTCCATTCGCCGGCGATCAGGTTCCTGTGCATGATGACGTCCTCTTGAATGCGGTTCTCCCGACGCGCGCAGGCGGCCGTCGGTCCGTGGTTATCGCCTTGCGAAGTGTTCAAGCAGCGCCTCGACCATCCGGTCGCCCATCTGCTGCCGGGTCTCGCGCGTACCACTTCCCATATGCGGTGACAGCACGACACGGGGGTCGTTCTTCAGCGCCTCCGGCACATGCGGCTCCTTGTCGAACACATCGAGACCGGCTCCGGCGATGCCGTCGCGCGAAAGCGATGCGACGAGCGCCGCCTCGTCGACGATGGTGCCGCGGGCGATGTTGACCAGAAAACCGTCCGGACCGAGCGCATCGAGCACGTCCCGATCGACGAGGCCGATCGTTTCCGGCGTGGCCGGGCAGGTGACGACCAGCAGGTCCGCCCACGCTGCGAGCTCCAGCGCGGTTTCAAAATAGGCGAGATCCACCGGCTTCCGGCGCGGTCCCTGATAGGCGACCGTCGCACCCATGACCTGCAGGCGTCTCGCGATGGCGGAGCCGATGTGACCGAGCCCGATGATCCCGGTCTTCAGGGATCGCAACGAGCGGCCGAGCGGAAACGCGCCGCCCTGCTCCCAGCGTCCGTCGCGCACGAAATCATGGCCGCGAACCGTGCCGCGGGTCACGGATACCGCAAGCGCGACGGCGAGATCGGCGACGTCTTCGGCGAGGATCTTCGAGGTATTGTGCACCTCGATCCCACGGGCGCGTGCGGCCTCCACGTCGATGCCGTCCAGGCCAGCGCTGTAGCTGGAAATGATCTCCAGCGCCGGCATGGTGTCGAGCATCGCCTTGTCGATATGGGCGTGGCGCACCGCCACGCCGCGGATCTTGGCTCCGTGTTCGGCAAGCAGCCGCATGCCTTCGTCATGATCCTGCGGCAAGCGGATGATGTCGAACGTTTCCTGCAGCTCCCGTTCGGTCTTTTCCGGAAGGTGTGCCGCCTGAAGAATGGTGATGTCCTTGTGCATGTGATCCGCCCAGGGCTCGAGGGATTTTGGGGACGGCGCTTACCGTCCCTTGGCCTGGCGCCATGCGGCAAAGTCGACCTTCGTCTGTTCCTGGGTTGGCGGGTAGAGCCCGATGATCGAGCGTCCCTTCAACACTTCCTCGGTGACGAAATCCTCAAACGCCGTCATCTCCACCGCCTCGTCGGCAATCTCGTCGGCGATGCCCGCGGGCACGATGATCACGCCCTCGCGGTCCCCCACGACGACGTCGCCCGGCCAGACGGCCACGTCGCCGCAACCGATCGGCACGTTGATGTCCAGCGCCTGGTGCAGGGTCAGGTTGGTCGGCGCCGAGGGACGACTGTGATAGGCCGCAATCTCCAGTTCGCCGATCTCGGGACTGTCGCGAAAACCGCCATCGGTGACGACGCCGGCGACGCCGCGCACCATCAGCCGCGAGACGAGGATCGAGCCGGCAGACGCCGCGCGCGCATCCTTGCGGCTATCCATGACGAGCACGGAGCCCGGCGGGCACTGTTCGACGGCGGCGCGCTGCGGGTGTTCGGGATTCTGGAAGACGGAGATCTGGTTCAGGTCCTCGCGGGCCGGAATGTAGCGCAGCGTGAAGGCCTGGCCGACCATGTTTTTCGCCTTCGGGGCGACAGGGCGGACATCCTGGATGAACTGGTTGCGCAGGCCGCGCTTGAACAGGGCCGTGCACAGCGTCGCGGTGCTGACGGTTTCGTATTTTTTGCGCGTTGCGTCGGAAAGGGTGTAAGCGGTCAATGGATCCTCCATTCGGAAATTGCCGGCCAGAACTGCTGGCGATCAGAAGATGTCAGGCTCGCCGGCGGACTTGCCGAATTCCGTTTTCAGGAAGTCGAAGTCGCAGCCCTCGTCGGCCTGGGTGATGTGTCTGGAAAACATCCAGCCGTAACCACGCTCGAACTTGTCGGCCGGCGCCACCCATTCGGCGCGGCGTCTAGCCAGCGTTTCCGCGTCCACCAGCATGTCGATCGAACGGTTCGGCACGTCGACGCGAATGATGTCTCCGGTGCGCACCAGCGCGAGCGGGCCGCCGACGTGAGCTTCGGGCGCGACATGCAGGATGCAGGCGCCGTAGCTCGTGCCGCTCATGCGCGAGTCCGAGATGCGCAGCATGTCGCGCACGCCCTGCTTGATCAGCTTCTTCGGGATCGGCAGCATGCCCCATTCGGGCATGCCGGGCCCGCCCTTGGGACCGGCATTGCGCAGCACCATGATGTGATCCGCCGTGACATCCAGGCTTTCGTCCTCCACGGCCTTCTTCATCTCCGGGTAGCTGTCGAAAACGAGCGCCGGACCTTCGTGGACACGCAGGCGCTCCTCGCAGGCCGACGGCTTGATGACGCAGCCGTCGGGCGCAAGGTTGCCGCGCAGGACTGCAAGCGACCCTTCGTGATAGATCGGGTTCGAGAGCGGCCGGATGACGTCGTCGTTGTAGACTTCGGCGCCCTCCAGTGTCTCGCCGAGCTTGAAGCCGCTGACGGTCATGACGTCGAGATCGAGCTTGTCCTTCATCTGCGCCATCAACGCGCGCAGGCCGCCGGCATAGTAGAAGTCCTCCATCAGGTACTGCTTTCCGGATGGCCGGATATTGGCGATGACAGGCGTCCTGCGGCCGGCGTCGTCGAGTTCGTCGAGCGTCAGCGGCACGCCGGCGCGCCGCGCCATGGCGATCAGGTGCACGACGGCATTGGTGGAACAGCCCGTGGCCATGGCGACGGTGACGGCATTGTCGACGGATTGCCGGTTGATGATCTTGTCCGGGGTCAGATCCTCGATCACCATCTCGACGATGCGGCGGCCGCAACGGGTGGACATGCGGATGTGGTTGGCATCGGCAGCGGGAATGGAGCTTGCGCCGGGGAGCGTCAGCCCCATGGATTCGGCGATCGCCGTCATCGTGCTGGCCGTGCCGAAGGTCATGCAGTGACCGTAGGAGCGGGCAATTCCCTCCTCGACACCGGTCCATTGCTCGTCGGTGATCGTTCCGGCGCGACGCTCGTCCCAATATTTCCAGGCATCGGAGCCGGAGCCCAGATACTCACCCTTGTAATTGCCGCGCAGCATCGGCCCGGCCGGCAGGAAGATCATCGGGAAGCCGGCGCTGATGGCGCCCATGACGAGCGCCGGCGTGGTCTTGTCGCAGCCGCCCATCAGCACGACGCCGTCGACCGGGTGCCCCCGCAGCAGTTCCTCAGCCTCCATGGCGAGGAAGTTGCGGTAGAGCATGGTCGTCGGCTTCAGCGAAGTCTCCGACAGCGACTGCACCGGAAGTTCGACGGGAAAGCCGCCGGCCTGCAGGACGCCGCGCTTCACATCCTCGACACGGTGCTTGAAATGCGCATGGCAGGGATTGAGATCCGACCAGGTGTTGAGAATGGCGATGATGGGCCTCTGGCCCCAGTCCTTCTCGTCATAGCCCATCTGCATCAGGCGCGAGCGATGGCCTGAAGACCTGAGATCGTCGGGGGCAAACCATCGCGCGCTGCGCAGCGCACTCGCTGTCTTGGACATTGGTGTTTCCTGTCGGTGTTCTTGTCTTCCTTCGGGAGTAGCACAGGCCGAACCGAACGGCAATACACTAATGCATTAGCGTCGCAGCAAGCGTGTATGGCCCGCGCCAGGAGCGACGCGCACGGACGAGGGTGGCGGCAACAGACCGACTGCGGCAGCGACGCCGGGAGTACCGGGAAGGCGCCGCGTGGCAGCCAGGCTAGTTGTACTGGACGAAATCCGGATACTTCTCGACGATGCTGGCGACCATCGAAAGCGTGCCGGACAGATGGACCTTCATCGCCTCTTCGGCTCCGGCGGCATCGCCCTTGGCCAGTCCGTCGATAATGGCGTCATGGTTATCGACCACGCGCGCCTTGCCGACATTCGGCAGGTTGAGCCGGCGCAACCGGTCGATATGGCCGCTGTGGCGCCGGACCACCGGCCAGATGTCCTGCAGCCCCGCCTCCTCATAGAGGATTTGATGGAAGGCCCGATCGTGGCGGAGGAAGTCGCCATACTCGTCGGACGAAACCAATGCCTTCAACGTCGCATTGGCGGCCGCCAGGCGGTCAATGAAGCGTCGGTCCGTCTTGGTGGCCAGTTCATGCACGATCTCCTGCTCGATGGCACGCCGCATGAAATGCGTCTGCCTGGCAAGATTGATGTCGATCTTGGACACCAGGGTGGCGTATTGTGGGTAGACGGTGACGAGCCCCTCCTCCTCCAGCCTCATCAGGGCGTCGCGAACCGGCGTCTGGCTGAGGCCGAACTGGTTTTGCAGTTCGACGCGCGACAGGGGCGTACCGGGCGCGAGTTCGAGCTCGAGGATTTTTTCGCGGAGATATTCCACGATCTGGGGGGCGACCTGGCGCGTGCGGTCCAGGCCGATGCGATGCTTGGCTAAGGGCAGATCCGAAGTCACGGACGTCTTCCTCTTCAAATCGTCTTTGACTGTCTTAAAGCATTAATGCTTTAGTGAGAAGCAGCCCGCTTGATTTGTAAACCGCCGGTAGAAAGTTTCATGCCCGTGGCCGAAAACGCAAACCCTGTTGCAGACCTACCCGAACTGAAGCCGTCCAGCTATGCCGACCAGGTCTATGGCCATGTTCTGCAGGACATCCTGAAGGGCACGTTTCCGCCAGGCAGCCGGTTGCCGTCCGAAAGCGATCTCTGCGATCGGTTCGGTGTTTCCCGCCCCGTCATCCGCGACGCCCTGGCGCGCCTGCGCCTGGATGGCCTCGTCGAGGCACGTCGCGGCAGCGGCACCTATGTCCTGACCACGCCTTCCCGCAGCCTGCCGGATCTCGCCAACCTCACCGACATCTCGCGCTTCCTGCGCTACCAGGAACTGCGGCTGTGCGTCGAAGGCAACGCGGCTGCGCTGGCGGCGGAGCGGCGCACGGACAAGGCGCTCGCCGAAATCGTCGAGGCGCACGAACAGTTCTCCAGCCAGGTCGCCCGCGGCCTGTTCCTGCCCGAAAGCGATCGCCGCTTTCATCTCTCCATCGCCGAGGCCACGGGCAACGAGTTTTTCAGCCTGGCGCTCGAAGGCCCCGACGTGTCGCTCAGCGGCTTCATGAACGTCTCGCTGTCGCTCACGCGTTCGGGATCGCCGGCCCGCGCCCGCAAGGTGATCGGCGAACATGCCGACATCGTCGAGGCGATCCGCAACAAGGATCCCGTCTGGGCGCGTGTCGCGATGGAAAGCCATATTCTTCAAGCACGTCGGCGCATGACGAACGGCGCGCTGGACCCCTGACACCAATATATGTAATTTATCTTTACAACTTTTCGAAAATTCAGTAAGGATAGTTGACTTCAGGAGGGTCAACTATGCAAACAGCACTTGCCCCGGCCGACTACGCATCATCCGTGGTCGCCGTGCCTCCCATCGCGCTCAACGCCGACTATTCGGTCAATGCGGGCGCGAACGAGGCTATCATCAAGCATATCGAAGCCGGCGGGGTGGATATCCTGCTCTATGGCGGCAACGCCAATCTCTATCATTTCGGGCTGGACGATTTCCGGGTCGCCATGGAAGCGCTCAAGGCTTCGGTCGCGCCGACCACGCATCTCATCACCTCGATCGGTCCGGACTTCGGCAAGGCGATGGCGCAGGTGCCGATCGTTCGCGATCTCGGCCTGAAGAACGTCATGGTGCTGCCGACCAACTTCCCGGCAGACCCGGCGGGCGTCGCCAACGGCGTGCGCAAGCTTGCCGCCGCCTTTGGAAGCGGTCTCGTCCTCTATCTCAAGCGCGAGAACTATGTCGATCCGGACGAACTGGCCAAGCTGATTGCGGAAAAGGCCGTCAGCTTCGTCAAATATGCCGTCGAGAAGCCGGATGCCTCCAGGGATCCCTATCTCGACGCGGTCCTCTCGGCGATCGGTACGGAACATCTGGCAAGCGGCATGGGCGAGACGCCCATCCACGACCACCTCGGCGCACGCAAGGTGACCACATACACGTCCGGCGCCGTCTGCATCGCCCCGGCTGCCGCTTCCGAGCTTCTGGCACTCTACAAGGCCGGCCGTGCGGCGGAAGCCTTCGAACTCAGCAAGCCGTTCCTGGCATTCGAGAAGGTTCGCCTGGAACTCGGTGGCCTTCAGGTTCTCCATGACGGCATTCGCCTGTCGGGTATCGCAGATACCGGCCCGTTGATGCCGATGATCTCGAACCTTCCGGCCGGCAAGCTGCCACCGGTCGAGGCTGCGGTCGCCGCTCTCAAGATCGCCGAGAGTCAGGCACTTTCGCGAGCGTCGGAACCGCGGAAAAGCGCAGCCGGTGTTTAGTTGACAGTTGTCTATATCTACACTAATACATTAGTGTTCTAGCGTGGTTCGGCAGCGTGGAGGCGCTGCCACCTGCCTTGCGCATCGGGCGCGAGGCAGGCCGACATTCAATGTCGCGGTCTTTAATGAGGAGGAGAAATGACAATGACCATGAAGCTCTCGCAAGGTGTGTCGGCTGCGCTGATATCGATCCTGCTCTCCGGTGTCGCTTACGCGGCCGAGGGAGAGGTCAAGATCGTGCTGCCCGAACAGCCCGCCAACCTCGAGCCCTGTCGCTCGATCCGCTCCGACATCGGACGCGTGATCAACTCGAACATCACCGAAACGCTGACCAACATCGAGCCGGAGAAAGGCACCGTCGCCCCCTGGCTCGCCGAAAGCTGGGAGCAGGTCGACGACCTCACCTGGCGCATCCATCTGAAATCCGGCGTCAAGTTCCAGGACGGCGCGGAGTTCAATGCCGAAGCCGTCGCCAAGTCGATCGACCGGCTCATGAACCCCAAGCTCACCTGTGACAGCCGCTCGAAGTTCGGCGACGTCAAGCTGACGCCGAAGGCCATCGACGCCACGACGCTTGAGATCACCTCCGACAGCCCGGTCCCGATCATGCCTACCCTGCTCGGCACGGTTCAGATCGTTTCCCCGAACATGCCCTTCGATGCCGAGACCAATGCGCCTGTCGGCACCGGCCCCTATACGCTGGAAAGTGCCACCAACGAGGAGATTGTTCTCGTCCGCAGCGACAGCTACTGGGGCGACAAGCCCGAAGTGGCCAAGGCGACCTATGTCTGGCGCGGCGAATCCGCCATCCGCGCCGCCATGGTGGAATCCGGCGAAGCCGACATGACGCCGTCGCTCGCCGTGCAGGACGCCACCAACACCGACACCGACTTCGCCTATCTGAATTCCGAGACGACCCGCATGCGCATCGATGCGGAAATTCCGCCGCTCAACGACGTCCGGGTCCGCAAGGCGCTCAACCTCGCCATCGACTGGGACGGCATGGGCGAAGCGCTGTTCGGCAAGGACGTGCTCAGGGCATCGCAGATGGTGGTTCCGGGCGTGCTGGGTCACAACCCCGACATCAAGCCCTGGCCCTATGATCCCGACCAGGCCAGGAAACTGATCGAGGAAGCCAAGGCAGACGGCGTTCCGGTCGACACCGAGATCGTCCTTATCGGCCGCAACGGCTTCTTCCCGAATTCTGCCGAGTCGCTGGAAGCGATGATGGCCATGTGGCAGGAAATCGGCCTCAACGTCTCGCTGCGCCAGCTCGAAGCCGCAGACTGGGTGCGCTATCTCGACAAGCCCTTCCCCGAGGGCCGCGGTCCGACGCTGTTCCAGCAGCAGCACGACAACAACACCGGCGATGCGGGCTTCACCGCACCGGTCATGTTCCTGAGCGAGGGGCAATATTCGACGATCGCCGTTCCGGAACTCGACGTCATTCTGAAGAAGGCGATGGCTGCGACCGGCGCCGAGCGTGAAAAGCTCTTCCAGGAAGCCTTCCTCAAGGTTCATGACGAGATCGTCGCCGACGTCCCGATGTACCACATGATCGGTTACGTTCGCGTCGGCTCCCGCCTCGACTGGAAGCCTGACCTGAAGACGAACAGCGAAATCGCGCTGTCTCAGATCAAGCTCAAGGACTAATCTCGTCCAGGGCACGGCGGTCGTACCGCCGTGCCTTCTTCGTTTTCGCTGTGGAAGGAAATGGCTGTGTTTGGCTTTATCCTGAGACGTTCGGCCCAGAGCCTGATCGCGGTGATCGGCCTGCTCGTCCTCGTCTTCTTCTTGTCGCGCCTGACCGGCGATCCGGCCTATCTTTATCTGCCGCTGGATTCCTCCGAGGCGCAGCGGCAGGCCTTCTCCGAAGCCAACGGCTTCAACGATCCGATCTACGTCCAGTTCGGCCGCTATCTGCTCGGTGTCGCCAATCTCGACTTCGGCACGGCGCTGAGCCGCAACCGGCCGGCGATGGAAGTGGCGCTGGAAGCCTTTCCGCAGACGCTGAAGCTTGCCGCCATCGCCATGTCGCTGGCGCTGACGCTCGCGATCGTCGTCGGCTCGCTGGCAGCGGCAAAGCCCGACAGCCTGTTCGACCGTCTCGCCAGCACGGCATCGCTCGCCGGCGCCAGCGCACCGGATTTCTGGGTGGCGATCGTTGCCATCCTCGTCTTCTCCGTTGGCCTTGGCCTCCTGCCGACCTCGGGCACCGGCACGCCGCTACACTGGATCATGCCGATCTTCGTCCTGACGCTGCGCCCCTTCGGCCTGCTGGTGCAGGTGGTGCGCGGCACGATGATCAGCGCGCTGGCGTCACCCTATGTGAAGACGGCGCGCGCCAAGGGCGTGCAGCGCACGCGGATCATCTTTCGCCATGCGCTCCGGAACTCGCTGCTGCCGGTCATCACCGTCGCCGGCGATCTCGCCGCCAGCCTCGTCAACGGCGCCGTCGTGGTCGAATCCATCTTCGGATGGCCGGGCATCGGCAAGCTGATGATCGACGCGATCATCCGGCGTGACTTCGCCCTGATCCAGGCGACCGTGCTGATCACCGCCATTGCGATCTTCGTTCTCAACATCCTGATCGACCTCCTCTATGCAAGGCTCGATCCGCGCATCAGGTTTCAAGCGAAATGAGTATGCCAGCGATGACCATCCCCGCAGACACCAAACCGAAGGCCGCCGGGCGCTTCCAGGTCCTCCGGCTGATTGCCCGCAACAAGCTGGCGCTGGCCGCCGTGATATTCCTGACGCTCGTCGTCCTCTGTGCCGTCCTTGGCCCCTGGCTGATGGGCAACCTGATCGACAAGCCGAACTTCCGCGCCCGCAACATGGCGCCGTTCAGCCTGGACCAGGGCTGGGCCTACGTGCTCGGCGCCGACACGCTCGGACGCAGCCTCCTGGCCCGCCTCATCGTCGGCGCGCAGAACACACTGGGCATCGCCCTGTTCGCGGTGTTCTTCTCGATGCTGATCGGCGGCTTCCTGGGCCTGATCGCGGGCTATTCGCGCGGGCTCTTGAGCAGCGTCATTCTGCGCGTTGCCGACATCGTCATGAGCTTCCCCTCGCTGCTCCTGGCCCTGATCGTGCTCTTCAGCCTCGGTCCGTCGGTCACCAACCTCATCATCGTCCTGGCCGTGACCCGGATCCCGATCTATCTGCGAACGACACGCGCCGAGGTTCTTGAAGTGCGCGAGCGCATGTTCGTCAGCGCGGCGATGGCCTTGGGAGCCGGGCATATGCGGATCGTTTTCCGCCATATCGCCCCGATCGTCCTGCCGACGCTGGTGACGATCGGCGCCATCGATTTCGCCACCGTAGTTCTGGCCGAATCCTCGCTGAGCTTCCTTGGCCTCGGCATCCAGGCGCCGGAATTCACCTGGGGCGCCATGGTGGCGACCGGCCGCGGCTATCTCGCAAATGCCTGGTGGATCGCATTCTGGCCGGGCCTCGCCATTCTTCTCACGACGCTATCGCTCAATATTCTCTCCAACTGGTGGCGCACCTATGCCGATCCGCAGCAGCGCTGGCGCATCGAGCTTGCCCGCTCGAAAAAGGCAACTCCGGAGAAACGCACATGACCGCCCCCCACCTGCCGGCTGCGCATCTGCTCGAGGTGAAGGACCTCACCGTCGATTTCCTGTCGCTCGGCGGCGCCTTCCGGGCCACCAATGGCGTCAGCTTCCATGTCGACGCCGGCGAGACGCTGGTGATCCTGGGCGAATCCGGTTCCGGCAAATCTGTGAGCGCCAGCGCCATCATGGGCCTGATCGATACGCCGCCCGGCGAAATCTGTTCGGGCACCATCACCTATCGCGGCAAGAACCTCGATGACTGCGGCGTCGAGGAACGGCGCGACCTGAACGGCAAGAAGATCGCCATGATCTTCCAGGACCCGCTGTCGCATCTCAATCCCGTCTACCCGATCGGCTGGCAGATGGCGGAGGTCTTCTCCGCCCATGGCGTGGCGACCGGCGCGGACGCGCGCGCCAGGGCGATCGACATTCTCGGCCGCGTCGGTATTCCCGAGCCGGAAAAGCGCATCGACCAGTATCCGCACCAGTTCTCCGGCGGCCAGCGCCAGCGCATCATGATCGGCATGGCGATCGCGCTGCGCCCGGAGGTC
Organism: Rhizobium sp. TRM96647; assembly: GCF_025780115.1. Lineage (NCBI taxonomy): Bacteria > Pseudomonadati > Pseudomonadota > Alphaproteobacteria > Hyphomicrobiales > Rhizobiaceae > Rhizobium > Rhizobium sp. TRM96647. The sequence continues at coordinate 60,712 of NZ_JAOXHF010000018.1, read as the reverse complement.
CTGATCGCCGACGAGCCGACGACCGCGCTCGACGTCAGCGTGCAGGCACAAATCCTCGATCTCCTGAAGAAGCTGCAGGCCGAGGATGGGCTGGCGATCATCATGATCACCCACGACCTCGAAGTCGCAGCCTCGATGGCCGACCGCGTCATCGTCATGAATTCCGGCCGGATCGTCGAGGAAGGCGAAGCCCGCGCCGTCTTTGAAAATCCGCAGCACAGCTATACCCGCACCCTCATCAACGCCCTTCCGCACGACACGGCGGATGGCACGGGACGCCGGTCGACCGCCGAGAAGGGCAAGCCGATCCTGGAGGTGAAGGACCTCAACAAGTTCTACGGCCTCCCCGGGGGCTTCCTCTCCAGGCACACGCAACTGCATGCGGTGAAAGACCTGAGCTTCACCGTCGCGAAGGGCGAGACCGTCGGCATCGTGGGCGAAAGCGGATCCGGCAAATCCACCGTGGCGCGCGTGCTGCTGCGCCTGAATGAGGTTTCGAGCGGCGAGGCGCTGTTTCACGGCCGCGACATCTTCAAGATGGATGCGAAGGAACTGCTGATGTTCCGCCGCAAGGTGCAGATGGTGTTCCAGGACCCCTACAGCTCGATGAACCCGCGCATGACGATCTTCGACATCGTCTCCGAGCCGTGGCGCATCCACAAGGACATCCTCGACAAGCCGCGATGGCGCGACCGCGTCGTCGAACTGCTCGGCCTCGTCGGGCTGAAACCGGAACATGCCGACCGCTACCCGCACCAGTTTTCCGGCGGCCAGCGCCAGCGGATCGCGATCGCCCGGGCGCTCGCCTGCGAGCCGGAACTGATCGTCTGCGACGAAGCGGTCTCGGCCCTCGACGTCTCCGTGCAGGTCCAGGTCATCGATCTCCTGGCGCAACTGCGCGACCGTCTCGGCCTTGCCTACATCTTCATCACGCATGACCTGCCGATCGTGCGCCACTTCGCCGACCGCATCATCGTCATGAAGAGCGGGGCGATTGTGGAGCACGCAAGGACCGAGGACATCTTCCGCAATCCGCAGCATGCCTACACACGGCAGCTGATGAATGCGACGCCGCGCCCGAAATGGGAGACCGCGCCAGCGGCCGTGTCGTTGCCCGCATGAGATCCCATGCCATGCCCGCCATCGTCGCGGGCGCGCTGTTCATGGCCGGCAACTCCCTTGTCGCGGCCATGGACGGCGTGATCGTGCGACTGATCGCCGGCGAAATCCACCCTCTCGGGATCGTCTTCTTCCGCAACCTGTTCAGCCTTGTTGCGCTCTACGCGATCTTTCCCCGCGGCAGGCTGCACGGCGATCCGAACATGTCCTTCTGGGTGCATGCCATCCGCGCGGTCATCAAGCTCCTGGCGCTTTTCGCCGGCTTCATGGCGGTCACGCAGATGCCGCTTGCCTCCGCCACGGCGATCGCCTTCACCATGCCGCTCTTCGTGATGCTCGGCTCGGTCCTGTTTCTCGGAGAGGCGTTCTTCGCCGCCCGTGTCGCAGCCCTCGTCCTCGGCTTCGCCGGCGTGCTGATCGTGCTGCAACCCGGATTCGGTACGCTCGACACGGGTGCGCTCTGGGCTCTCGCCGGCGCGATCGGGCTTGCGGCCGTGGCGCTGCTGATGAAGGTCTCGGCCAACCGCGAGGATCCGCTGCGCATCGCCTGGCTCAATCTCGTCATCACCGTCCCGGTCGCGCTCCTGATCGCAATTCCGGTCTGGAAGACCCCTTCCCTTCCTGTGCTGGGACTGATGGCGCTGCAGGGCGTCGGCGGTCTTCTGGCCCAGCTTGCCTTCGCCCGGGCGATGAAGCTCGCCGACGCGTCGCTCCTCGTCGTCGTCGATTTCATCCGGCTGCCGGCCGCCCTGTTCTTCGGCCTCGTCCTCTTCGGCGAACCGATCAGGATGGACGTGGTCGTCGGCGCCACCATCATCCTTTGCGCCATCCTGATGCTCTTCCACCGCGAAAACGGGCGGCGGGCATAGCAGCGGTCAGGCGCGTCGCTCCAATCAAGCGCTGGCTTCGAGACGCGCTTCCTTGAAGCGCTCGACCATGGCGGAGATCGATCCGGCGTCGGGCATCAGGCAGGCGGCTGTGGCCAGCGCGTCGGCGATGGCCGCGGAGGGGGCGGAGACCGAGACTGAGCGCCAGCGAGAAGGTCCCGGCATGCCGGTGGCGGGGTCGAGGATATGGCCGTCCTTTCCGGTCTGGTCGAACGTCGTGCCGAGGGGAGCGGACGTGGCGAGCGCCCGCTGGCGCAGCACCAGGCGTTCGCCCGTCTCCAGGCGCACCGGCCATCCCTCCCCCGAATTGCTCTCCGGACTGCCGCCGAGCGCGCGGAACTCTCCGGTATCGATCAGGATGTCGGTCAAGCCTTCGGATTCCAGGAGCGTGGCGACCCGGTCGGCGACATAGCCCTGGCCGATCCCATTCAGCGTCAGGGCCATGCGGGGGCGCAGGACGATCGCCGCGGTGTCGAGCTCCACCTTGTCCCAGCCGGTCCTGCGCCGCACCTCTTCGATCGCCGCCGCATCTGGTCGTCGTCCGTCGGCGGCGGATTGCGCCCAGAGCGCCCAGAGCGGCTGCACGGTCGGATCGAACCGTCCGCCGCTGGCCCGATGCACCGCACCCGCCAGCGACAGGCATTCCAGCAGTTCGAAGGGCGGGGCCGTGAAATGCCCCTCGCGGTTCAGCCGCGAAAGCGCGCTGTCCGGGCGGTAGAGGCTGAGGATATCCTCCAGCCGGTCGATCTCGGCCATGACCCGGGCGGCGATGGCCTCACCATCGGGATGGTCGAGACGGATCGTGGCGCGCGCTCCGAGCGCCTGCCCGGTCCAGAGGCGGGCGCTCCCCCGATCGGCACGGGCGGCGGCGGGCAGGACGGCGAGAGCCGCTGAGATCGCAATCAGGCGGCGGCGGGTGATCGTCATGGTTCAGCCTCCGGCTGGATGGGACAGGGTGTGCAGTCGGTCGCGGTAGTCTTCGTCGCCGGTCTCTCGGTCTTCGCCGGTCTCGACCGGCACAAGCACCATGTCGTTGGTGATATCGGAAAGCGCCAGCACACGGCCGCCCTCGGTCCGGGCGAAGGCCTCGGCCCGCTCCCGGCTGGAGAAGGGCACGGTTTCCGGTGCGCCCATGCCGCCCTCCCGCGCCGAGCCGACCACATAGAAGGCCGCGTCAGCGGCGATCCAGTTGCCCTCGCCCGGCTGGTCCCATGTCGCCCCCGCCGCACCCATGTCGTTGACGTAGACGGCAAGGATCGGCGCGACCTGTTCGGGTGCGCGGGCATAGGCGATGACGTCGCGCACCTGGCTGAAGAACAGCGGGGCGGGATAGCCATCCAGAAAGACCTGGGCCTTGGGGCCGGGATGCTCCAGAAGGTTCATCTGGCAGTAGTGGCCAAGCGTGTCGGGCGTCATGTCCTGCGGCGTGAGGTTGCGGCTCACCTCCTCCTTGCAGGCGGAGATCAGCGCGAGCGCAGCTAGGAGCAGGGCGTGGCGAAGGCGTTTCCTCATGGCGTGACCCTCCGGAAGGCGGCGACGGCGAGCGCGATGGCGGCGAGCGGCCAGACGAGAAGCGAGGCGGCCGATTGCCAGAGCGGGATCGCCCCGGCCGCCCCGCCGATGCCGCCGGCCGCAGCGACCGCCTCGGCCGCAGAGAGATTGAAGACGCGGAAGGCATCGGCCGGATTGGCAAGCAGGGCCAGGGGCAGCGCCTGCGTGGTGAAGGCCCCGCCGCCATCGGAGACGATCAGCGCCAACAGGGCGAGATCGTAGAGAACCACCGCCACCAGCCAGAGGGCTATGGCGAGCCCCGCCGCCCCGGAGGGCCGCCGCGCCAGCGAGGAGAGCGCATAGCCGGCACCGAGGAAGGTCGCGCCCAGCAGGACCGAGGACCAGATCAGGCGCCAGAGCGAGCCCAGGCCCTGAAGCGCACCGGGATCGGACCAGACAGCGACGAGCGCTGCCGCGCCATAGCCGAGGGCCGCCGCAAGGCCGAGGATGGCGAGATGCGCAACGAGCTTGCCGAGCAGGATCTGCAGCCGCGAGACCGGATAGGTGAGCAGCAACGGCAGCGTGCCGCGCTCCACCTCGCCGGCCACCGCGTCGAAGCTCATCAGGAGTGCCAGGAGCGGCACCAGATAGACCGCGAGCGAGGTGAGCGAGGCGACGGTCACCGACAGCCGGTCCACGCCGACATCGCCGGTCGGCGCGGACCCGGCGGCGGCCAGCACCAGCGCGAAGAGCACCATCATGCCCGTGGCGATGGAGACCCAGCGGTTGCGGAGCGCGATGCGGAACTCGCAGATCGCCGTGGCGAGAACGCCGCTCATTGCCCATCCCTCCGGCTGAAATGGCTGTAGATGTCCTCGAGGCTCGGCGGGATCACGTCGAGGTCGGCGACCGCGGTCCCGAGCGTGGCGATGCGGGCGAGGAGCGGCAGCTTTTCCGCCTGCGTGCAGGCAAGGCGCAGGAGACCGTCCCCGTCCTGCGAGCTTTCGGGAAGGGCCATCGCCAGCCGTGCCGCATGCCCGGGCGCGGGGCGGACGAGAAGGCTGACGGGGAGTGCCGCGCGGGCGCGAAGCTCGGCGAGCGTGCCTTCCGCCACCAGTTCGCCGCCGGAAAGGATGAGGATGCGATCGGTTCGCGCCTCCACCTCGGTCAGCACGTGGGAGGAGAGCAGGATGGCGGTTCCCTCGGCGGCAAGCCCGTCGAGCAGGTCGTAGAAGTCGCGCCGCGACACCGGATCGAGGCCGGAGGTCGGCTCGTCCAGCACCAGGAGGCGGGGGCGGCCGATCAGCGTCTGGGCGAGACCCACCCGCTGGCGCATGCCCTTGGAATAGGTGCCGATCCGCCGCCGCGCGGCAGACGCAAGACCCACGCGCGCCAGGATCTCCATCGCCTGGCGCGGATCTTCGCCCCGCAGCGAAAGATAGTGGCGGACCTGCTCCTCGCCGGTGAGCGCCGGGTGGAAGGCGACGTTTTCCGGCAGGTAGGCGACGCTCGTCCGGGCGGCGGGCGAGCCGGGGCGCGCGCCGCAGACCGAAACCTCGCCGCTGTCGAACGGGATGAGCCCGAGGACGATCTTCATCATCGTCGATTTGCCCGCGCCGTTATGGCCGAGCAGGGCTGCGCGCTTTCCCGCCTCCAGCGTCAGCGAGACCTGCTTCAGCGCCTCGACGGCCTGAATGCGCTGCCTTCGTGCCTTTCCGAACGGAAAGCCGGCTTCGGCCCTCCCCGGAAAGGCTTTAGTGAGCCGAGAGATCGTCAGGGTCGGTGTCATCGTCATTTCCTTCGGTCCAGCGGCCGGCGGCCTCTGCCTCATGGGCGAGGATTTCGGGCGGGACGGATGTGGTCAGGGGGCGCATCAGCGGCGCGCTGTCGCGCACGCCTCCGGGCAGCGTGGCGGGAAAGTCCCGCTGGCTCCAGCGTACGAGTTGCACGGCGGGCGAGCCGATGAGCAGGCTCGCGGCCGGCTGCGACCAGAGGATCTGGTCCATCAGGTCGTTGGGTCGGTAGAAGCTGTCGGCGATACCGTCGCCGTTGAGGTCGAAGGCCGGGTGGTCGGACCAGAAATTGCCCTTGCCCTCATGGCTCCACTCCATGTTGCGGGTGCCGACATATCTCACCTGCTCGCGATTGGCGATGAAGGCGTTGCCGGTCAGCACGTTCTTCTCCGAGCCGGCGGTGAAATGAATGCCGATGCCGCAACCCTCGAAACGGTTGTCCCAGATGAGGTTCTTGTGGGCGTTGTAGATGAACAGGCATTTCTTCGTGCCCCCGCGCACCAGATTGCCGGTGACGTCGGCGTTGTTGGCATAGTTCAGCATCAGCCCGTGCTCGCGGTCGCCGAGGCTGAGATTGTTGAGGATCTTCGCCCGGTTGGAGAACATGATGGCGAAGCCGAGATGATTCCCGACCGAGACATTGCCGGAGACCTCGGTGTTGCGGGTGTACATGAAGTGCACGCCGAAACGCAGGTCGCGCATGACGTTGCCGCGATAGACGCTGTCGGCGCTGGCGTTGGAGAAGATGCCGTCGCGGCCGTAGCGGATGACGTTGCCCTCCAGCAGCGTGCCGGGGCTGTTCCAGACATAGATGCCGTTGCCGCGTTCGTTCATGTGCCGGCTGTTCAGGCCGACGATCTCGTTTTCCCGGACGACGGCGTCACGGCCGCCATGCACGTCGATGCCGTGCATGTTGCCGGTGACGAGCAGCCTCTCGATGCGGGCGCGGTCGGCGCCCTGGAGGATCTTCACCCCTGCGTCGAGGTCCTGGTTCACACGGCCCGACCCTGTGACGGCAAAGCCCGTCAAGGTCACGTCCGGCGCGGAGATCGTCACCACGCTGCCCTGGCCCTGCCCGTCCACCACCGCCCCGCGCGGGCCGGTGATGGTGAGCGGCCGGTCGATGGTGACGGGGCCGGAATAGGTCCCGTCCCCCAGTTTCAGCACATCGCCGGGCAGAGCCCCGGCGATGGCAGCCGCGAGGCTGCCCTCTCCCGGCACGACCTCGCGCTCCGCCGCGGCAAGCGGCGAGGCGAGAAGAAGGCCGACCAAGAGGGCGAGCAGGCGCATCGATCAGGCTTCCTTCGGTTCCACGAACATGCGGCCGCGCATTTCCATGTGCAGGGCATGGCAGAACCACTGGCAATAGTACCAGTAGACGCCGGGATTGGCCGCAACGAAGGTGACCGAACTCGTCTGCTGCGGCCCGATCTCCATCGCCACGCCATGGTTGCCCATGGTGAAGCCGTGCGTCAGGTCGTCGATCTCGTCGAGGTTGGTGACGATCACCGTGACCTCGTCGCCTTCCTTCACCGTGAAGCTCTCAAGGCTGAAGCTCGGTGCGACCGAGGTCATGTAGACGCGCACCTTGTTGCCGTCGCGGATCACGGCATCGGCCCATTCGTCGATATTGACGCCATCGGCGTCCGCCTGCTTGCGGGTTTCGGCCCAGAGCGGGTCGTTCCGGTCCCAGACCGAGCGGATGTTCGGCAGGATCGAAGGCGCGACGGCGATCGCGTCATGCGGCTCGGCGAAATTCGGGCCGTCATGCACCAGCACCATCTTGTCGCCCGAGATGTCGATAAGCTGATCGTTCTCCGGCTTCAGCGGACCGACGTTCAGGAACCGGTCCTTGGAGAACTTGCAAAGGCACACCAGCCAATCATTGGCGGCATCCAGCGTCTCGCCCATGACCGTCTTCAGGTGGCCCGGCTGGTACTGGACGTCGAGCTTGTCCTTGATCGGATCGATCTTCTCTCCGGCATAGGCGCGGATGGCCTCGTCAATATTCCACTTCACCACCTGGCTGTCGAGGAAGAGCGACGTATAGGCGTTGCCGCGCCCGTCGAAGGCGGTGTGCAACGGGCCGAGACCCAGTTCCGGCTCCGCTACCACGGCGCTGCGCGGTTCGGCATTGTCGTAGAACAGCGCGTCGAACTTCGTCACGTCCAGCACGGTGACGGTGGGCGAGAGCTTGCCGGCAACGCACAGGTGCTTCTTGTCCGGCGCCATGTTGCAACCGTGCGGGTTGTTCGCGATCGGGATATAGCGGGTGAAGAGCGACTTGGCTTCCTTGCGGCCGTCCAGCACCTTGACGCCGTTGATCTCCTCGTACTGGCCCGCTGCGATGGCCTTTTCGATCTCGGCGAGGTTGAAGACGACGACATGGTCCATCTCGGACTTCGTCATCTCCTCCAGCGTCATCCCCATTTCCGAGTTGTAGCTGGTCGAAAACGCCCACTTGCCCTCGTAGTCGGCTTCGCAATTGTCGAGGTTGCCCGAGACCTTCACCTGCCAGGCCACATCCCATTTGTCGGCGTCGACGGCGGTGAAGATATTCACGTAGGTCGAGACGTCCGTCATGGTCGAGCCGTCATTGACAAGCGGCGCCTCGTCCTCGCCGTTGCAGAACACGTAGTTCGAACGCGGCCATTTCTGCGGGCGCATGCCGTGGATCCCCTTGGCATTGGGAATTTCCAGGATGGCGTCGGTCTTCATCACGTCGCAGCGCACGCGCGCCACGCGGGTGTTGGCCTTGTCGTTCATGAACAGGAAGCGACCGTCGTACTTGCCCTCGGTGAAGGACATGTGGACATGGTGCAGGTCGCCGTTGTCGTGGATCTGCTTGCCGTTGGCGGCGAGCTGCTTCTTCGTCTTCTCCGACATCGTGCGCTGGTGGATGCGGATCGATTCGTTGGTCTGCCCCCAGCCGGTAGCCGAGCAACGGTTGAACACCGGCACCCGCATCAGCTCACGCATCGAGGGGATGCCGAGAATGCGCATCTCGCCGGTCTGGCCCGAGGACCAGAAGCCGTAGTAGTCGTCCAGCTTGCCGGGCGCGACCGAACCGTCGGCCCCGGCGGCACGGGCAGGCGTGGCCAGGCCCGCAGCTCCGAGGCCGAGCGCCGCCGGGCCCATCGTGCCCGCCAGAACGGCAGTGCCTGCCGTGGCGCTGAAGAGAGCACGGCGGCTCAGCCCCTTGTTGTCCTTCGATTCCATGATCGGCTTTCCTTCCTTTGTTAAACCTTGGCTGCAGGTTGGTGGATCGGGGCGCCACCAGGGCTCGCCGCCAGCTTGGCCCGCGATTTCATCTTCTTGATCACGACGGGGCAGACGGTTTCGGACTGGTAGAGCACCTGGCAGTGCAGACAGTTGATGCACTCGTTCGGGTTGATCTCGCCGGTGCGGTGGATCGCCTGCACCGGGCACTGGTTGGAGCAGGTCTGGCAGGGGTTTCCGCATTCGTGGTAGCGCTTGAGCCAGTCGAACATGCGGATCCGTGCGGGGATCGCGAGCGCGGCACCCAGCGGGCAGAGGTAGCGGCAATAGAACCGCTCGACGAAGAGCCCGGCCACCAGCAGGGCTGCGGCATAGGCGACGAACGGCCAGGCGCGGATGAACTTCAGGATGATCGCCGTCTTGAACGGCTCGATCTCGGCCAGATGCTCGGCCTGCTCGACGCTGATCAGGGACACCCCGAAGAGGCCGAGGAAGATCATGTACTTGATCGGCCAGAGGCGCTCGTGCAGCCCCCAGGGCAGCGTCCATTGCGGGATGCGCAGCTTGCGCGCGATCTGGTTGGTCAGTTCCTGCAGGGCACCGAACGGGCAGAGCCAGCCGCAATAGGCGCCCCGCCCCCAGAACAGCAGCGCGGCGGCGACGGCGAACCACAGGATGAAGGTCAGCGGGTCGAGCAGGAAGGCCTGCCAGCTGAAGCCGTTCACGAGGCTGCCGAACAACGCCATCAGGTTGACGACGGAGAGCTGCGCATTGGCGTACCAGCCGAGGAAGACCAGCGTCGCCGCCAGGAAAGTCATGCGGAAGATGTAGAAGCCGCGGGCGCTTCGGACCGCATAGGTCTGGAAGAAGAACACGCCCGTGAGCACGACGAGCATCGACGCCAGAACCCCAATCTTCAGCTTCGAATCCTGCCAGATGCGCTTCCACAGGTCTGTCTGCGCACTCCCCTCGTCGCGATCGGCGACGGCAGCGACTTCCTTTACCGGCGGGGCGACGGCGCGCAGGTATTTCTGCGGCAGTTGGTAGGCGAGATCGAACGTATGGAAGACCTTCTCGATCGGCCCGACCTCGCGATGCGCCAGGAGCTGGATGCGGAAGGGCTTTGCCGGATCGAAGCCGACATTGGCGGGGATGCGGAACAGGTCCATCTCGGAGAATTCCGGCGCGCCGGCAAGGGCGATGCCTCCGAGGCGGCGATGGTCGCGGTCGCGGAAGCGCACGGAGATATCGTCCTGGATCAGCACGATGCGGTCGAAGATGCCGCCGCGCACGTAGCCGGACCCCTTGAAGGAATAGAGCCCGCGTCCGAACAGGGCGACGGCGTTCTCTCCCTCGCCCAGCCAGCCGCGCAGGTTGGTTTCCTCGGCCTTGCCGAGCAGGGCCGCACCGATGGAGGGCACCGAGACCAGCGCCGCCTGCATGTCGATGAAGGTGGTTTGCGGTGCTTCCGCAATCGCCCGCTCGCGGCTGCGCTCGTCGGGATGGTCGGCGAAAGCGGCATTGACCTGCGCCACGTCCAGCGACAGCCGGCGCAGCGTCCCGTCACCTTCGGCCTCGACCCAGTCGGTCGGCGGGGCGGCTTCGGGATCGATCTCGAAGCGCGGGCCGGCATTGGCCGTTTCCGGGGCGAGCCCGCCAAGGCCGAGCGCCCGCGCGACCTTCAGCCCGGACCGAACGATCGAATCGTCGATCACCATCACCGTCACCGTCGCGCCCGAGATGATGTCCACCTCGTGCGCCGTGCCGCCGGATTTCGCCTCGGCGAGGAGATCGAGGCCGGCATAGCCTTCGACCAGCGCCTTGACCTTCGCCTCCGGGATGCCGATCAGGACGATGGGCTCGGAGTGCTTGACCAGACGGACGCCGACGATCTTCGCATCCTGGCCCACGGCCACGAGCGTATGGATCGGCTTGCCGGAATAGCCCGTCGTTCCCACGAAATCCGAGGTGACGAAGACCCAGGCCGCCGTCTTTCCGTCCTTCAGCACCGGCGCCACCGCCAGGTCTTCGCGCACCGGCCCGAAGCCTTCGGCGCCCGGCACGATATCGGCAGCCGTCACGGTGGGCAGATACTCCTGCAGCACGGATCGCGCGCTGGCGGAGGCCGTGAAGCACAGGCTTGCGCAGAGCAGAAGAAGGAGACGGACGAGCTTCATTGCAGGACGTTCCTGCAAATCGCGGTCGCACTGTCGGCGCGCTTGCGCGACGGGCAGGGTGCCAACAGGAGAGGATGCCCGGTCCTGAACGGCATCGCTGCGCCGCGAACGGAATAGGCGCCGCGCAACGGCTCCGGTCCGCTGTCCCTTCCAGGATGCCGAGAGAATTCCCTACCGTTCATAGCCCCGCTGGCCCTTTCCAATGTCCCGACCAATTCGTGGCCGGAACTTAGCGGGGCGAAGCCGGAAGGGTTTGCGCGAGATCAAGGACCGGGACAGTTCATGGCGCGCATCGCCGACGCAAGGAACGATTGCGGACCTGTTCTGGACCGCAACGTGGCTGCATCGGCCGGGCATTGAGCGTTGTTCTCGATCTCAATTGACGTTTGACAAGACCTGCGACATTTGCGCCCAGGCCGCGCTTGCGGAACCGGGCGTGGCCACGGGAACGTCGATCTCGATCATCCTAGCCGTCAGGTCATGGCTGCACCTCGATGGCTTCGTGCAGCCGCAGGAGTTCGAAGTCGCCGACCAGAACGTCGATCCGCACCTGCCATTGACCGGCCAGGGGGATGACGACATCCCGGGCCTTCCACGTACCGTCCGTCTGCAACTGGGCTTTCCTGCGCATCGGCTCGACGCCTGCCTGCGCGTTCGAAAGAACGAAGGTGACCTCCTTGGCATTGAGCGGCTTGAAGTCGGCGCCAAGGAGCACAGCCGAAATCTCGACCGGCCCGGCACGCCCCGGAGCGACCGTCACCTCCACCATCGCCTTGTCGGAATGGATATGGACGGTGGCCGGTTGGGCGGCCGCGACGGCAAGCGCGCGCGGCGGCGGCGTGAACCGCCAGGTCGCGGCGACCGCGAAGATCGCAACGACGATCAGGGTCTCGACGACGACGGCCCGGAAAAGCCGGCGCACGGCCTTGCGCTCCCCCCGCGCCGCAGGCCCGGTGAGCATCCAGCGATTGACGGCGACGAGGCCGAACAGAACCGCCAGCAATCCGGTCTTCGCCAGGAGCACGTTGCCATAGGCTGTGGAAAGGAGTGCGGCGGGCTCGCGGACCTGGATCACGGCCAGCAGCAGGCCGGCCAGAATGAGAAGGGCGACGCAGAGCGGGATCAGCCGGGAGAACCGGTCGAGCGCCCGCCGGCCGGCATCCTTGTCGCATCGCAGCGCGGACGCCAGCGGCAGAAGCGCGCCGACCCAGATCGCGATCGTCAACGCATGGACGAGCACCGCCGGTCGCGTCAGCCATTGTGGAGCGGCCGCACTCGCATGCCCGCTCAAGGCCAGCGCAACGCACCCGGCAACGAGCGCGGCAAGGGACGTCGTCCGGTTCAGCACCGCCGATCCGGATCGCCCCGCCACGACGGCGAGGCAGAAGGCCAGCGTCAGGACCGCGACGGTCGGACCGAAGCTCGTCGCGAAGCCAGCCTTCCACACGGCCGCATCAAAGAAGCCGGCGAGCGGCGCACCGAGGGCATCGAGGCCCTGCAGACCGAGGGAGAGGACGGTCGTGCCGAGACCGGTCCACGTCGCCGCTCCGACAAGCCGGGAGCCACCGCCCACGCCGGAGATCAACCAGCGCGCGGCGAAGACGCCGCCGATGCCGAAGCAAAGGCCGGCATACGTCACGACCTTGGCCAGCCACAGCGCGGAGCGCACCGGCCAGTCGATCGCTTCTGCTGCCGCCTGCGGCGCGCTTCCCGGCGCACCGATCGAAAAGAGCGTCGACCCCGCGACCGGATGCCCATCCTCCGACACGACGCGCCAGGTCAGCACATGGGTTCCCGGCCCGAGACCGTCGGGCGCGGTGATCTCCAGCGTTGTGTCGCGAAGGACGAACCCGTCGAGCGCCCTCGCCTGCCCGTCGGGCAGGATGAGCTTCAGCACCAGCGGCGAAACCGGCTCGCTGAAGGACAGGGAGAGCGTTTTCGGCGGTGCAGCCACGACCGCCCCGTCCGGCGGGACCGCCGCCGTCAGCGACGCATGCGCCAGCGCCATGCCGGCCAGGCAACACCAGAGGATGCCGGCCAGGAATGCCACGATGCCGGGGCGACCAAGGCTGCGGTTGCGAACGAACACGAACAATCTCCGAGTGACGGGAATGGCCGGCGCCCGAGAGGCGCCGGCCGACTGGTTGTCAGTGGCCGCCGGCGGCCTCGAGCAGCTTTACGCCCGGCGCGGGAAGCTCGAGATCGTCCGCCGACTGGCCTTCGGCCGGAATCTCGATCCAGCGTTCGGCCATGCCGTCCGGGCACTCCTGCACGACCGGGAAGTAGAGCGTCTCACCGGCCTTCAGATCCTTCGTCAGATAGGCCCGGATGACGAACTCGTCATATTCGTCGTCGGCGAGGTTACCGCCGCTCCAGACGACCTCCTTCACCCCTTCGCTGGTCGGCGTGCCGTAGTAGTCATAGGAATTCGCATAGGCGCCCTTGACCTTCTCCAGCGTCCAGCCGGCCTTCGGCTGCGGCTTGACCGCGATCACGCCCTCGGGGATCTGCACGCGGACCGTGAGCGTCGGCTTGCCTTCGCAGCCGTGCGGCACCTGGAAGATCGCCCGGTAGGTCGAGCCGACCGGCGCTTCCTTCAGTTGCAGCGAGACATGGGCGAAGGCAGTTCCCGCGCCGAGCGCGAGGACGGCAACGGTGGCAAGTGTTCTCTTGAACATGGTCAGTCTCCAATAGAGCCGGTCATCCTGCCGGCAAGGTTCGAAAGGGAAAAAGGAAACGATAGCGGGATCGCGGGGGGCGCCGGATGGCGCGACCGATGACAGGACAGATGGCGGCTGCGACCGGAGGAAGCCCTGCGGCGTCCCCCTCCCCGACCGCAGGCGCGGTCAAGCGGGTTCATCGTGTCATGTCGGTCTTGTCAGGTGCCGGCCCGGCGATCAGGCAGCCGCAGGGGGGCCGCGAGGATGGCCGGGAAGATCGTCATAGGCCGGACCGATGGGCTCGGAAGTGCCATAGAACATCCGCTGCGAAGGCTGCGCGAGCGGATTGAAGAGGACCGCGACGGCGCGGTCGGTCGGAACGAAGCCTGTCGCCACGCCACAGGCAAGCGTGCAGCAGTCCGGCGCAAGCGGCCGGTCCGTGCCCGGCGCGGACGCCGGCTGCTGTTCTTCCGTGTGGGTGATGCAGAGCGGGTTGCCGAACGCATCGACCATCGACGGGCCGGCGCCGGCTCCAAAGGCGAACGTGCCGAGAAGGGCCTGCAACGCAAACAGCACGACGGCGGCCAAGGCCACCATTCCGCTCCTGCGCTGTTGCATCCGTTTCTTCATCGATCCCTCTCGCGGCGAGCCTTACCAAGCAGGCCCCGCCATGACCAGCCTCCCCGCCACGCCTAATTGTCGCATGTTTGCGATTCAGCAATCAGGAAAGCAAGGAACGGCCAGGCACCGTAAATGGCTCGAATCGTCGTACGGAGGCCATCAGGCAATGTACGGAGGCCGCCATTGGCCCATTCGTCACACGAACGTCAACGACAAGGGGCCGCTCGAAAGCGAAATCGGCCGGGGGCAAGAGCGTCCCCGGCCGCCAGCGTTCTTGAAGTCAGGCTGCGGTTTGGGTGCGTTGCCTGAACCAGGTCTTGACGTCCAGCTTGCCGAGTTTTGCCGGCCCGAGCGGAACCAGGGACTGGTCGTCGACGAGGGAGCCGAAATACCGGGCGTCCTTGTCGATGACGACGGTGCGCGCATCATGGGTGGCGGCAAGATAGCCCGCGAGGAACTCGTTCATCGGCTTCTTCTCGGGACCGGCGATTTCGATGGTCCGGTTCAAGGGTGCCGAGACTGCAGCTTCGGCCACGAAGGCCGCGACATCATCGGCGGCGATCGGCTGGAACGCGCCGGGCGAAGCGTGAACGGTCTGGCCGGTCGTCGCGCCATCGACGATACCGCTCATGAATTCCATGAACTGGGTCGAACGGATGATGGTGTAGGGAACGCCGCCCCTCTTCACCACAGCTTCCTGCGCAATCTTGCCCGGAAAATAGCCGTTGTCGGGCGACCGCTCGATGCCGACGATGGAGAGGGCCACGTGATGGGGAACGGCAGCAGCCTTTTCCGCCTCGATCAGGTTCGACGTCGCCTGCTCGAAGAACGAGAGAACGGCACTCGGCTCGAACGATGGCGAGTTGGCGAGATCAACGACCACCTCGGCGCCCTTGAGCGCGCCGGCCAGCCCTTCGCCCGTCAGCGTGTTCACGCCGGTCGCAGGCGACGCCTGCAGGACGTCGTGCCCTTCCCGCCTCAGAAGTGCGGCAACCTTGGTTCCGATCAGGCCGGTGCCTCCGATGATGACGACGCGCATGGCTAAGCTCCTTCTTTGAGAGAATTCTACCGGCAGGACTGTCCTGCCCTGGGGAAAGGGGATGACGGCGATCATTCCGCCGTCGGTCGCATCGACTTTCTCAATCGTCGAAAGTCGTCAGTTCCGTTTCGTCCGTGTCGACGACGAACACCGCCAGCAGCTTTGCCGGCTCCGTTTCGCTGGCGTTTGCGCTCACCCGGTGATGATCGCCGGGCACCTCGATCCAGTTCTCGCCGGTCTCGTAGACCTTAACCGGTCCATCGTTGATCTGGCTCTTGATACTGCCTTCGATCACCGTCGCGCTGATGAACGCGCTCTTCGGATGGGTATGCGACGGGTTGTGGCCACCCGGTCCGTATTCGACCAGGACGCCGCGTACGCTCTTGCCGGGCACATTCGGAAGCGCGTGGTCGAATACCAGCGTGACCTTGGCATTATAGGGCTTTTCTGCCGCCGCCGCGGGAAGCGCGAGCATCGTCAGCCCGAGCAAGCCATTCGCCAGCAATCGCATGGCATCTCTCCTTCTTCACCTGTTGGATGAGGCCTCGATGCTATACGGCGCCTGCGGGACGGGCATAGGTATACGTAGGTTTCGCGACCGCACCGCGCCTCGGTTGCGAAGCGGCAGGCGACGCGTACCCCTGCCGCTGGCAAACCTTAGTTTGCATTGACGCCAGCACCACCGAAGGCCGACAATTGCGTTGTCTTCAACATGCGGGGAAAGGTATCTCTGCCGGAAGTCCAGCCTTTCGCCTCACCACCGTGTCGCCGATGGGCACCGGTGCAACCGGGAAGAGAAGCGCATCACCGACCTCACATGGAAATGCATCCGATGCTGATTGCCATAATTGATGACGACGAGGCGGTTCGGGTGTCACTGCTCGATCTGGTGGAGATGTTCGGATACGCCGTCGAGACCTTTGCATCCGCACCGGAATTTCTGAGTTCGCCGCGGATCGCGGAGATGCGATGTCTCCTCCTGGACATCTCGATGCCGGGAATGACCGGGATCGATCTCTACAGGGAGCTGACACGCCGGGACGTCAGAATACCTGTCGTGTTCATGACGGGTCACGCCCAGGATGCGCTGGTTCGCGAAGCGAAGCAGGCCGGCACTTGCCTGTTCAAGCCATTTGCCGGCGGCGAGTTGCGTACGGCCATCGAGAAGGCGATCCGAACGGCCCCTGGCTGAGCCTCGGGCGGCGGCATCGCCCGGCAGCCTGCGCAGGGGCCTCGACGCAGAGGCGCCTGAACCCTGCATGCTCAGTTCTTTCGGAGCTTTTCGACCTTTCGCACGAGGTCGGCAAGGGACCGGCTGTGCATCTTGCGCATGACGCTCATCCGATGCAGCTTCACCGTCATCTCGCTGATCCCGAGTTCATAGGCGACCTGCTTGTTCATCAACCCGCTGACCACGCCGAACATCACCTGCTGTTCTCTCGGCGTCAACGTGTGTGCGAGGGCTTCGATGTGATCGCGCTCGGCTTCCAGCTTGCGCCTCTCTTCGTCGATCCTGATTGCGTTGTCGACGGCGGCCAGCAAGTCGTGGGTGACAAACGGCTTGGTGAGGAAATCGCACGCGCCGGCCTTCATCGCCCTGACACTGGCTGCAACATCGGCATGCGCGGTCAGGAAGATGACGGGCATGCGGCTTCCGGTCGAGATCAGCCGGCTCTGCACGTCCAGGCCGGTTTCGCCCGGCATCCGGAGATCGATCACGATGCAGCCGGGGCCCGTCGTGTCGACGGCGGCGAGGAACTCGGATCCGCTCGCATAGGCCGAAGCCTGCCGATGCGTGACCAGGAAAAGATCAAGCAAGGCGTCCCGCATGTGCTTGTCGTCATCGATGACGTAGACCACCGGCTCCGCCACTCGATCAGTCTCCGTCTCAAGGCTTTCCATGGCTGATCCTCCACGCGATCCGGCCCTGCGCGCAGTCCGGGGAATGTGGCGGGCGAACCTCGCGGAGGGACTGCGGCGGCAGCGGAAGAAATCTATCACGGGTCCCCGGCGCTGGGACGGTAGACCTTGGTTTACACCGCAGCGCCGCCAGACCTGGAAAGGCTCCGGCGCACTGATCGACCTGGCAAGCCGAGGCAGCCGGTAGACCTTACAGCACGCCGCGGTGGACCTCGTCGAAGATGCGCACGACATCGGCGACCGATCGGGCGTCCAGCTTCTTCATCATACGGCCCCTGTGGAGCTTGACCATGATCTCGCTGATCTTCATCTCATGCGCGATCTGCTTGTTCATCAAGCCCTTGGAGACGTATCCGAACACCTCCCTTTCGCGCGGAGTGAGCCTCTCCACCAGGGTCTTTACCTGCAGGATCGCCGCATCCCTGGCGCGAAGTTCGGCATTGCGTTCGAGCGCCTGCTTCGTCGCCTGCATCAGGTTTTCCGGGCTGAACGGCTTCACCAGATAGTCAAGCGCGCCCGCTTTCATCGCCGAAACGCTGCTCGCCACGCTGGCGTTTCCCGTCATGAAAATGATCGGCAGCGGATATCCGAGCCCGATCAGCTTCGCCTGCAGTTCGAGCCCGGTCATGCCCGGCATCCTGATGTCGAGGAGGATGCAGCCGGGCTGCGAGAGATCGGCATGCTCAAGGAAGGCTCCGGCACTTTCGAAGCCTGCCGCCTGCATCCCGGCGGATTCGAAGAAATCGACAAGCGAAGTCCGCAGGTCGGTATCATCGTCGATGATATGAATCGTCGGGACGGACTGCTGTGGGTCTGCGGCCTCAGACATTCGGCGCTCTCGGTTCTACAGGGAAACATTACCACGAGGTGATCGACCGGTCGTCGTCACGAGACGGGTACCTGCCGGTCGCGTGCGATCAGTGTCGCGATCGTGCCGCCTCCCCATGGCTTCGATTCAGTCGAAACATCGATCGTATCCGCTTCAGAAGGTCCGACGCCCTGCCATCTTCCATGTTGGCCCGATCCGGGCGCCTCTCGCCGAGACGGTTCCGTGAGGCCAGATTCGCCGCCAGATCTTCGGCAAGCTCGGGACGCTCGATGAGCAACGGCGCGAACGCGTCCTTGTCGATCTCGCAGACGACGACACGCGTGACGGCCTGCAGCGTGTGCGTTTCCTCTACGCCGGCCAGCAGACCCTGCTCGCCGAAGAAGTCCCCCGGAGCCAGTCTCGCGAGCTCGTCATTGTCCGTCCTGATGGCGACGATACCTGACCGGACGATCATGAGGCTCGCCAGCGCTTCGCCGGCGCGAACGATTTCCGCCCCGGCTGGGAACGTCCGCCGCGTTGCAAGGCTCGCGAGAGAGATGCGCTCTTCCCTGCTGAGGATGGCAAACGTCGATACCGCCTCGACAAGCCCCAGCGCCTCCGGCGTCGCGCGCTCGGCGATCTGGACGTTATCCTTGGAAACGAGCACGGCGCCCGGCGGCATCGCCAGCTCCAGACCGCTGGCCTTGCAGTGACGATAGACAAGATCGATGACCTCGTTGCGCGCCTCGCCCCGCTGTGCGGGACTGGTGACGCGGAACTGCAGTTCCACGGTGACCGCGCTCGCGTCGATGCCTGTCAGGACGACATAGGGGCTCGGTTGCTTGACGATGACGTTGCTGCTGTCGAGCACGTCGCGCATGACGTCGACGATCGCGCGGGGCATGCGAGTGGGAGCCACCCGGACAGGGAGCGTGAGCTGATGGTTCTCGTCCGGCTGGCTCACGTTCGTCAACCCGAGCTTTGCCAGGACGCTGTTGGGCAGGACCACGACGTTGTGGGCGGCGGTCAGAAGATGTGTCGAGCGCCAGTTGCTCGCCACGACCCTTCCCTCCGTGCCGTCCGACAAGGAGATCCAGTCCCCGATGACGTAGGGACGCCCCAGGGTCAGCGCGATGCCGGAGAACATGTCGCTCAGCGTGTTCTGGAGCGCCAGGCCAAGGATGATCGCAATGACACCGGATGTGGCCATCAGCGTGCCGATGGGAACGCCGAAAACGAAGGCCATGATCGACAGCGCCACGCCCAGATAGACCGTCGCGACGATCAGGTCCTGGATCAGCCTTGCCTCTCTCGGCCGATGGTCGAGAACGATATAGATGCGAACGAAGCCGATCAGGGCCCAGGCCAGATGGGTCCACCAGAGGACCTTCGCCAGAAGGAGCAACGCGCTCGCGCCGTCGAGGCTGCTCGGATCGTAGCGGATGGGCGAGGCCCGGGCATAGCCGAGCACCGCCGTCATTGCCGCGAAGAACGCAATCTGGACAATCAGCCGGACGGTGGGCCGCGACCGGCCTTGCAGGTGCCATACGACGATTCCGGCGATCCCGAGCAGGCTGATGGTCAGCGGCAGAAGGGGGACGTCATGGCCCATGTCAAACCTCACGGGGAGCAGGAGCTCGCGCATTTGAGCCGGATGGCGGCGGGAAGATACGGCGCTGCCGTTTCGCTCCGGCAACCCAGTCCGACGGTTGCAGGCTCCGGTGCGGCCGCGCATGGACGAAGGATAGTCAACAAGAGCGTCGCAAACCATCATACGAAGGTTTGCCCTTCCCTGCCGATCAGGTACCCGGGCGGATGGGAAGTGACACGACGAAGCGAGCCCCCTCGCCTTCCGTATTATAGACTCGGATGGTTCCTTCATGCTCGGCCACGATCGACCGGCATATGGCCAGGCCGATCCCGATGCCGTCCACCTTCGTCGAGAAGAATCCGTCGAAGATCCGTTCCAGGTGTTCGGGTGCGATCCCTCCTCCCGTGTCGTGCACACTGAGCGAGATCGTGTCGCCGGCGCCGTCGGATGTCCCGACCACGATTTCCCGCCTCTCCGCGCCGGCGGCCGCAATGGCCTGGATGCTGTTCAGCAACAGGTTCACGACGACCTGCTGAAGCTGGATGCGGTCACCCATGACGGCTGGCAAGCCCTCCTGCAACTGCTGGGAAAGGACGACTGCATGGAGGCGGGCTTCGGTCGAAATGAAGGCGATCGTCTCTTCGACGATTGCATTGAGATCCGCCGGCACTCGCACCGGATCACGTTTGGCCGTCATGTCCTGGATGCGGCCGATCACTCTGCTGGCACGGTGCGCGTTCTCCGCAAGCCTGGTCATGAGCTCTCTCGCCTTGGGCAGGTTTGGCTCTGCCCGGTCCAGCCATCGCGTTGCGGTGTCCGCATCGGTCGCGATCACCGAGAGCGGCTGCCGCACCTCGTGTGCGATGGTGGCGACGAGCTCGCCAAGGGCCGAGACGCGCGACGCATGGGCAAGGTCTGCCTGGACCTTCTGAAGCTGCTGCTCGGTCTTCCGTTGCGCCGTCACGTCGACCATCATGATCAGGGCGAGATCGGCGCAGTCGGGCGTTTGCGGAAATGTCGCAAAGAGCAGGACATCGAGAAGCTGGCCATCGAAGGCGCGGAGCTTCATTTCCTCGACGTGATTGCGCCGCTCGGCAAAGCGGGCCTCCACGATGCGCGCGGCAGTATCCGGACTGGCGGCGAACAGGTACCCGACAGGTCCCAGAAGGTCTTCACTGTCCGCCGCGCGCAGGAGTTCGGTAGCACTCTCATTGACGCCGGTCACGACCACCGAATTGTTGACGAGTGCGAGAAGGTCCGATGTGCGCCCGCAGTCGCTCCTGGGGCCGCCGGCGAAAAGCCCCTGTTCGTCGACAAGCCTTGTCATGCTTCGGGCATCGACCTGCCAGAGCGGCAACGGCACGTTGTCGATGAGGTTGCGATAGCGTGCTTCGCTCGCCTTCAATTCCCGGTAAACCCGGGGGGCGACCGGGGCACCGGCACTGCTTTCGCGGTCCGCTGCTGGCGTTTGGCTGTTGCGGCGACGAGCGTTCTTCATGATAGTTCTCGAACTGACTGTTTAGAACAACGCCCAGGCTGGGTATTGGCGTTCTTCGGTCCGTCGTTGCGGCCAGGGCCGGGCTCACTCGAGGCGACGCCGGAAGAGCCAGGAGGCGGCCGAAAGCGTGACGATCGCGATGATCAACAGCGGTATCGTCTGCCTCAGCACCTCGGATGCAGGAATATCCTTGAGGAAGATGCCTTTCACGACGACGAGAAAATACCGCAGCGGATTGACGGCGGTGATCGGCTGCAGCCACGACGGCATATTCTCGATCGGCGTCGCGAAGCCGGACAGGAGCGTCGCGGGGACAAGAAAGAGAAACGCGCCGAGGATCGCCTGCTGCTGCGTCATAGACATCGCCGAGATGAAGAGCCCCACCCCCGCAATCGAGGCGAGATAGAAGAGCGCACTCGCGTAAAGCAGGACGAGAGACCCGCGCAGGGGAACCTCGAAGACGAAGACCGCCGCAAGCACGTAGACGGTCATGTGGAACAGGCCGATCAGCATCGGTGGCGTGAGCTTGCCGATCACGATCTCATGCGTGCGGAGCGGCGACACCATCAACTGGTCGAACGTGCCGAGCTCGCGCTCCCGGGCGATCGACAGCGCGGTCACGATGAGCCCGATCAGAAGCGCGATGTTCGCGATCAGGTTCGGCACCATGAACCACTGGTAGATCAGGTTGGGGTTGAACCAGTAGCGCGGGACGACTTCGATCGCCGTCGTCACCTTCCGCCTGCCCGCCGGCGTCTCGACGCCCAATCCCCTGACGATCTGGGAGATATAGCCGGAGACGATCTGGGCCGCGTTCGACCGACGCCCATCCAGCAGGATCTGCAGGTCCGCCGGCCTGCCGGCCTCGATATTACGGGAGAAGTCCGGGCCGATCGTGATCGCGGCGGTCACCCGCTGGCGGTCGATCGCGGCCCGTGCCTCCTGCGGATTGTCCGTGAGGCTGACATGCCGGAACCGAGGCGAGCCATCGATGCGTGCGACGAGTTCCTCGCCCCAATGTCCCGCATCCCGGTTGAGCAGCATGACGTCGACGTTGCGGACTTCGAGCGTTGCGGCATACGAGAAGACCACAAGCTGCACGATCGGCGGACCGATCAGGATGGTCCGGCCCTTCGGGTCGCGAAGCACCGTCAGCAGTTCCTTCAGTACGAGGGCCAGCAATCTCGACCACCACATCTCAGGCAATCCTTTTGCGCGTGCTGCGGGCGGCGAGCATGAAGAAGACGAAGCCGATCAGGAACATCGCTGCGATGGAGCGCAGGAACATCGGCCAGATGTCGCCGGCGAGGAAGACGCTCTGCAGGCAGGGGATCAGGTAGCGCGTCGGCACCACGAAGGTGATCCACTGGATGACCTGCGGCATCGAATTGATCTCGAACAGAAATCCGGACAGCAGAAAAGACGGGAGAAAAGCCGTGATCAGCGCCATCTGCGAAGCCAGGAACTGGTTCTTGGTCGCCGCCGAGATCAGCAGCCCCTGCCCGAGCGCCGGAACGAGGAAGACGGCGGAGAGCACGTAGAGCGCTGCCACTGAACCGCGGAACGGGACGCCGAACACGAAGACGGCGAGCAGCACGCAAAGCGTCATCGAGGCGAGCGCGAGGATGAAATAGGGAAGGACCTTGCCGGCGAGAAGCTCGATGGCCGTGACCGGCGTCGCCATGATCGCCTCCATCGTGCCGCGCTCCCACTCGCGGGCGACGACCAGCGACGTCAGCAGCGTCCCGACGAGCGTCATGATGATGGCGATCGACCCGGGAACGAGGAAGGAACGGCTCGTCAGCTCCGGATTGAACCAAAAGCGCTGTTCGACCCAGATCGGCGCTCCCGTCGCAGCCGTCTCCGACTGCCGGAGCTGCTGCCACGTCGCCACCGCGCCCTGGACATAGCTCTGCACGAAGTTCGCCGTGTTGGGATCGGACCCGTCGACGATCACCTGCACCTGGGGATGGTTTCCGGACGTGTATCTGTCCATGAAATCCGCGGGGATAACGATGATGCCGCGAATATTCGCAAGGACTAGGTCCTCCTCGAACTCGCGGCGGTCACGTCCGGTCGTGACCGAGAAATAGCGCGAGGCCTGAAAGCTCGCCGCGAGGTCGCTGGTGACGGGGGTCACATCCTCGATGACGACGCCGACGCGGGTTTCCTTCGTGTCCAGCGAAATGCCGTAGCCGAACAGGAAAAGCAGGATCAGCGGCAGCACGAAGGCGATCAGGATGCTGCTGGGATCGCGGGCGACCTGAAGGCTCTCCTTGCGAACGAGCGCCAGAAACCGAACGCCGCGGCCGCCAATTCTTGAGCTGTTCCCGGGATCCGTCATCTGACCCCCTCCTGGTCCGAGCCCTGGACGAGCGCGATGAAGGCGTCCTCCATCGTCGGATCGGGGTTCTCCTCCGTGACGACGCTGGCCTTGAGCTCGTCGGGAGAGCCGAGCGCGATCGATTTGCCGCGATAGATCAGCGAGATGCGATCGCAGTATTCGGCCTCGTCCATGAAATGCGTCGTGACGAGCACGGTCACGCCCTTTTCCACCAGGCCGTTGATATGCGTCCAGAATTCGCGCCTCGTGATCGGATCGACGCCGGAGGTAGGCTCGTCGAGAAACAGCGCCTGCGGTTCGTGCATCACCGCACAGGCGAGCGCCAGCCGCTGCTTCAGGCCGAGCGGGAGATCCTTGGCCGACATCGACAGCCGCGGCCCGAAATCGAAGATCGACGTCATCAGCTCGATGCGCTCGCGCTTCCTGCTGCCCGTGAGGCCGTAGACGCCAGCGAAGAATTGCAGGTTCTGCCGGACGCTCAGGTCGCCGTAGAGCGAGAACTTCTGCGCCATGTAGCCGAGCCGGTTGCGTGCCTCGGCGGCATCACGGCGGAGATCGAAGCCCGCCACACGCCCCTCGCCTTCCGTCGGCTTCAACAGGCCGCAGAGCATCTTGAACGTCGTCGACTTGCCGGCGCCGTTCGGCCCGAGCAGCCCAAAGATCTCGCCGCCGGGAATGTCGAAGGTGATGTTGTCGGCAGCGGTGAAATCGCCGAAGCGCTTGACCAGCCCTTTCGCCTCGATGACGGGGCCTTCCTGTCTGGACGCCATGGACGCCTGCGCCTCCGCGAGCCTGGAGCGTCCGCCCGGCCCTCCGCCCAGCATGTCCACGAAGGCATCCTCGAAGCGCGGATCGGTGGCACTGACGTTCGCTTCGCCGCTCGCCGCAAACCGGGCCTCGCGACCCGGCGTCGTCACCAGCCTGATCGCCTCCCCCTGGATCCCGCCGTCGACGATGCCGTCCTCATCGAGAAGCTTCGCCAATGTCGAGCGTCTTCGCCCGGCGACACCGGTCACCCGGTAGACCCGCTCCTTCACCCGGTCGGTCAGCTCCTGCGGCCTGCCCGAGAACATGAGCTTGCCCTCGTTCAGCAGGAGAACGCGATCGCAGGCCTCGGCCTCGTCGAGATAGGCAGTCGACCAGACGACGCCGACGCCCTCCTTGATCAGCACTTCGACCATCTTCCAGAGATCGCGCCGGGAGATGGGATCGACGCCGACGCCGGGTTCGTCGAGAAGCAGCAACCGCGGCTTCTTCAGAAGCGCGCAGGCAAGACCAAGCTTCTGCTTCATGCCTCCGGACAGCTTTCCGGATAGGCGGGCCGAAAAGCGCTTCAGGTCGGTGAAGGTGAGGAGCTCGTCGAAGATCCCAGCCCGGTCGGGCTTCGGAAGTCCCCGCAGGTCCGCATAGAGCTCGAGGTTCTCCAATACGGAAAGGTCTTCGTAGAGACCGAAGCGCTGCGGCATGTAGCCGATGGCTGCCTGGATATCGGCTGCCCGGTCGCGGGTGCTGAAGCCGAGGACATCGACCGTGCCCCCATCGGGGGACATCAGCCCGGTCATCAGGCGGATCAGCGTCGTCTTGCCGGCGCCGTCGGGGCCGACAAGTCCCGTGATCTCGCCGCCACGGATGATGCCCGAGACCTGGTCCAGCGCCGGCTTTCCCGGCCCGAAGCGCTTGGTCACATCGTCCAGGCGGACGAATTCGGCTGTCGCGACGTGTTCGGCTGCGACGTTCATTTCCCTGCCGCCTCCATGTCCGGGAAGCGCAATGTCACTGGCATTCCCTGGCGGAGATCCTGGCCCGGAGCACCGATGACGACACGAATCCGATAGACGAGATCGGTGCGAAGCTCGGGCGTTTCGACGGATTTCGGCGTGAACTCCGCAACCGGTGATATGAAGCCGATCGTTCCGTCGTAGCTTTTGCCGGGGTGCGTATCGGATGCGACCTTGACCCTCATCCCGGGATAAATCCGTCCGAGATCGACCTCGCCGATATAGCTGCGAACCCATACGGGAGCCGTCAGCGACAGGACGTAAACAGGGTCGGATGACGACACGATCGCGCCGGGCTCCTTGATCCGGGAAAGGATCACGCCGTCGTTCGGCGCACGCAGTTCGGTGTCGGACAGCGAAGTGCGTGCGGTCAGCAGCGCCGCCTCTGCCACCTTCACCTGTGCAGCCGCCGTCGCGATGTCCTCCGAACGGCTTCCCTCCACCAGGAAGGCAAGCGCCTCCTTCGTCATGTCCGAGCGTGCTGCGGCCATGGCCCTCGCTGCGATCGCCTCATCCACCCCGGCCTCGGAAATCGTTCCGCGCTCCCGCAGCAGATGCGCTCGGTCATAGGCAAGCCGGGCCTTCTCGAGGTCGGCGACGCTGGCCTCATGCGTGGCCCGCGCCTGCGCGATCTCGGTCTGCCGTGGACCGGCGACCAGCTTCTCGTGCGTTGCCCGCAGTGCCGCGACATTCGCCTCCCCTGAAATCACCGCGTGCTCGTAGGTATCCTTGTCGAGCCGGGCCAGAAGGTCGCCTCGCTTGATCACATCACCCTCGTCGACCATGGCTTCCATAATGCGACCGTCGACGCGGAACGCGAGCGAGACCTGGCGGATGTCGATATTGCCGTAGAGGACCATCTCCTCGTCAACGTTGCGCGCAATGCCCAGGCTCGCGAGCACGTCGTATTTCCAGCCGGCAACGCCCAGTGCCGCCAACGCGATCACGATTGGTATTGCTTTGTTCATGTTCGTCTCCTGTGCAGGACCTCGCTGCGGTAAGGGAGAAAGCGCCTATCTCTGTTGGCAATCCGGCTTTCCGCCGCATTCAGGTCGAGAACCCGCTGTGCTCTGTCGCGCAACGCGACATATCCAGCCTTTGCGTCGCAAGGCCCAAAGCCCACTAAGCAACCGAACCGGCGCTGTCTGCTAGGCCAACGTTGGTATGCGTTGACGCGATCGGTGGCGAAGGACACGGATCGGTTGTCGACAAGGGAGAGATTCTCCCGAGTGACAATATTCTGAGTTGCAGAAAAGCTGATCCATCCACGCAAAGCCGAGGAGATTTCATGAAGATCGAGAGTTCCATTCTTAGCCTGATGACCCCGCGGACACGAAAGGCTCCATCGACCGCCGAAGAAGGACTTGGCGTCTTGTCGCCGCCGCCTGCGAAGACGCCCTCGGTTCGCTCTGACACTCAACGGATCGACGACTTCTACGTCCGGATGAGCAAGCAGCAGCTTGATTGGTCGGATGCCAACAAGGACGGCAAGGTGACGAAAGACGAGTACATGGACGGCCAGAAGCGGCTGGCCGAAATGAATGATCAGGAATTCGACAGCGCGCGCAGCAACGCGCACTGGGCGAAGCTCGATCCTGACGGTAAAGGCGCGCTTGACGCAAACGAGCTTCAAGACGGTCTGGAAAAGCTCCTGCCTGTCGGGGTGGGCCATCTGGATGCGAACTTCGCCGAACGCCTTCGCAGGCGTCAGACGTCGGATTGAGACCCCGCGATTGTTCGAATTCTTGAGCGCCGCAGGCCCTGGCGACAGGCAGGCTTGCGGCGCCATGCTGTTGCGTCCTCGAGCAGGCCGATCAATGTGCACCGCCACCCGCCATCTGGCCGTCAGGCTTCTTCAGGAGGAGCGTTGCGAACAAGGCGACGACGAGACCGGCCCCGAGCAGAAAGAACGCATCGCTGAATGCCATGATGTCCGCCTGCTTGCGGACGCCGGACGCGATGGCCACGACGGCCTTGTGCGCAGCGACGGCCGGATCGCTCACACCCTGTTCCATGAAGTACGACGTCAGCCTGGCGATGCGATCTCGCGTTGCCTCGTCGAAAAGGCTGATCGAATTGGTCAGGATGTTCGAATGGAACTGCTCCCGTTTCGTCAGCAGCGTCTGGAGCAGGGCAATTCCGACCGCGCCGCCGAGGTTGCGCATCATGTTGAAGAGCGCGGACGCGGAGCCTGCGTTCTCCTGTTCGATCCCCGCCGTCGCGACAACCGAAAGCGGGGCGAAGACAAGGGCCTGCCCGATGGCGCGGATGACGTTGGGCCAGAAAAGCTGGTCAGCCGCATAGTCGCCGGTGATGTTGACGTTCATGAAGTTCGAGGCGGCGAACAAGGCGAAGCCCAGGGCGATGATGATGCGAACATCGACAAGTTTCATGAGCTTCGGAACAAGCGGGATGAGGACCAGTTGCGGGATGCCGGTCCAGGCAAGCACCATGCCGATCTGCTCGGAATTGTAGCCCTGGATGCGTGCCAGATAGATGGGCAGCACGAACGCCGATCCGTATAGGGCGATCCCGAGCAATGTGTTGGCCAGAATGCCGAAGGCGAAGTTGCGTCGGGCGAGAAGCCTGAGATTCAACAGCGGGTTCTCTATTCTGAACTCGATGACCAGGAACAGCGTCAGGGAAATCACGGCGACGATGAAAAGGTGAAGGATGTGTTCCGATCCGAACCAGTCCTCCTTGTTCCCCTCCTCCAGCACCGTCTGCAGGCACGCAAGGCCGATCGCCAGGGTGGCGATCCCGGCCCAGTCGCCTTTTGCAAGCAAGGCCAGGTTCATCGGAGCCTTGTCGAGCGAAATCCAGAGCAGCCCGACCATCAACAGGCCGGGGATCAGGTTCACGTAGAAGATGAATTCCCAGCCGTAATTCTCTGTCAGATAGCCACCGATGGTCGGTCCGATGGCGGGAGCGAACGTCGCCGAGAGCGCGAAGAGTGCCAGTCCGATCGGCTGTTTCGATTTTGGCAGCAGGGTGATGATGATCGTGAAGGCCATGGGTATGAGAACCCCGCCGGCAAAGCCCTGGATCGCACGCAGAACGATCATCTGTTCCAGGTTTGTCGCAAAGGCGCAGGCGATCGAGAACACCAGAAACAGGATGGCGTTCGCCAGCAGGTATTTCCGGACCGAGAACACCTGCGAGAGCCAGCCGCTAAGCGGAATGACCACGATTTCCGCGATGAGATAGGAGGTCGAAATCCAGCCGCCGTCGTCCTTGCCGGCACCGATCGCCCCCTGAATATCGGCGAGAGACGCGTTGACGATCTGAATGTTGAGGACCGCCATGAACGCGCCCAGGGTCGATCCGACGACGGCGCACCACATCCGGGCGGCACTCATGCCGTTTCCCGACGCGAGCGCCTCGGCACGAGGCGGATGCTGTCCGTTGGCGGCAACGAGTTTATGAGTAATCATCATGCGTCTTCCGCAGGCGCGGAACCTTTGCTGTGCTGTCCAGGTGGTCGGGGGAAGGCGCAGATCCGCCAGATGCCGTCATTCCTGTTCCGAAATCCGGGCGATCCTCGTGTTGATTTTCGGTACGACGGACATTCCGGATCGAAGCTGGGCTGCCCGGGCTTCGTCATCGATAATGATCTTCACGGGAATGCGCTGGACGATCTTCGTGAAGTTGCCCGTCGCGTTGTCGGGAGGCAGCAGCGAGAACTCAAGGCCGCTCGCGGGCGACACGCTGTCCACGTGCCCCTTCACTTCCAGCTCCGGAAAACCGTCGACCTCGATGTTCACGGGCTGCCCCGGCCGGACGTAGGTCAGTTGCGTTTCCTTGAAATTGGCGACGACATAGACCGAATGGAGGGGCACGACCGCCATCAACTGCGTGCCGGCGGTGACATACTGCCCGACGCGGATCGAACGTGCGCCGAGTGTGCCGTCGACGGCCGCGACGATATTCGTGTAGGAAAGGTTCAGTTCGGCCTGTTGAACGGCTGCGGCGGCCCTGTCCCGTTGAGCGGCCGCATGATCACGCTGGCTCCTGAGCACGGGCACCTTGTCTTGCGCAGCGATCAGAGCAGCCTGGTCGCGTTGAACTGCGGCGATCGCCTGATCCATGAGGGACCGGCTTTGTTCGGCACGTGACTGTGTGCCCGCCCCGGTGCTGCTCAGCTGTGTGTCCCGTTTCGCCTCGGACTTCGCAAAGACGAGCGAGGCGTTCGAGGCATCCACCGAAGCCTCCGCCTGCCCGATGACCGACTGTTGCAGCGCGATCTGTGCGTCGATGTTTGTGATCGCGGCTTCCGAAGCCTTCAATTCGGCCAGCGCCTGGCTCAGGACAACCTGGAAGTCGCGATCGTCGATCCGCGCAAGCACCTGCCCCGCCTTTACCACCTCGTTGTCGTCGACGAGCACGTCCTTGACGTAACCCGCAACCTTGGGCGCGACGGTCGTGTAGTCCGCCTTCACGTAGGCATTGTCGGTCGTCTCGATGAACCGACCGACTGTCCAGTAGTGATGGCCGAAGTGAAAGCCATACCCCGCACCGGCAACCAGCGCCAAGGACAGGACGCCCTTCCTGAGGGCGGATTTCCGTCGGGGAGCGGGAGCGGTCGCGGGAGCCGTCGGCTCGTCGACCGCCTCCGCATCGTCTCTGTCGCCGAGGGGTTCGAATGCTTCCTTGCGCGGTAGTCCAACCATTACGATCTCCAACGGCCGTCGCATGCGGGCGTTCCTGACGCCCGAACGGCCTTACGTCGCAACCACAGAAAATTCACATCTCGCCTTGGGAGTGACCGCTCGGGCGGACATCGGCGAGAGACGCTCCTGCCCGTAGAAATCGCCACCGGCAGTGAACGCATGGTTGTTCTGGATTTTTCCCCGGCCTCAGGACAGCTATACGAAGGTTAGAGGCGGTGAGCTCGGGAAGCGGTTCAAGATCGGATGCCTGACCGGTCGACGCATCCCAGCCAAAGCAAGGGGCCGGGCCGCCCGCGCAAGGAGCCAGCCTGCTTCAACCGACAGAATGATTTCATTTGGCAATGACGGCGGCTAGCGAGCCCGCGACGGTCCGCGGACGATGTTCATCTGCAGCTCGTGCCTTGATGCGTATCTTCCGAGTATCCGGATCAGGCGCTCTTCCTCGGCCCGGCATATGCCCGCCTGCCGGCAATAGTCGGCAATATCCCATACCTGCTCCGATTTGGCATCCTCGAGCAATCTGGTGTCGCTGCAAGTCATCTTGCGCCCTTCGTGCACATATGCGCAGCCGCCGCCTCGCATGGACAAAAGCTCATCCCCCGCGAACGAATTCCGATGAAAGACTTGAAAGCGTACAGACTTGCCGCAAACGCGGAACCTATACGGGAGTTTACCTTTTGCAGCGGAGGCAGGCGAAGTCGGGCGGCTGCCCCGGCTGGCGGTGATCCGGCGCTTGCCGTTCACCGCACTTAGCACCTACGCCGGCAGTTCTTCCGCTTCCCGGCGGGTCGGCACCTGCACCGCCTGCCTGTATGCCCAGATGGTCGCGGTGATCCCGAAGATCGCCGGAAGGCTCACGGCCGGGAAGTCGCGCATGATCACGGATGGCGAGCAGATGCCGACCGCGACTTCCCACAGATGGAAGGCACCATGCGCAATCAGCCAGAGGGTCGCCGCTCCCCACAGTTCCAATCGGCGATGCGGCTTCCAAAGTCCGATCGCAAAGGCAAGCGCGACGAACCCCTGGATGATGCCGATGTCTCGAACGAAATGCTGATTGAACATGCCGGTGTCCGTGACGCCCGGAACGAAATAGTACCAGCCTTCCGGGTCATAGAGCATGTGGAGCGAGAGCCAGGCCGCAAGCAGCACATTGAACCCGACCATTCCATAAACGATGTGTCTTGACGTCTGCATTTCGACCTCCTTCAAACAGGGCGTTCGGAAATTACCATCGTGGATGGGCGGTTGCTCCCCAAACGAAGGTTTAGAGACGTGCAGGCCGATGGCCGGCCCTTGGCCGGTCAAGGCTTCGCTGGATGCGCGGGACATGGTCTCGCCAGCGGCGAAAGCAGGGCAATCAAGCCCAACGACCGTTTAGGTTCAACGCAGGTACGCTTGCCCATACAGTCCCGGCGTGGCTCGTGACCACACGTCTCTACCAAGCGAAACAGGAGAGCAACATGCCACAGGCAGAAATGAGGAAGTCGTCGCCGACCAGCCAGCAGACAGACATCAGTCCCCGGAGCATGCCAGGCTCGGGGAAACCGGGACGCGACGAGCTCGTTCCGTCGCGCTATGCGTTGCAGGTGGGCGAGATCGATGTGCTTGTCATCAGCGACGGAGTGCTGCCGCTCCCGACCGAGATGTTGGCACACAATGCCGAGCCGGCCGTACGCGCAGCATGGCTGGACGACATGTTCCTGCCGCCGGACGCCCTCGACTGGCCGCTGAATGCCGTGGTGGTTCGCAGCGGCGAACAGACCATCCTTCTCGACGCCGGCCTGGGGCTGGACCCGGACTTGAACCTGCCGCGTGCCGGGCAACTGGTCAGGCGACTGGAGGCCGCCGGCATCGACCTTGCGACCGTCACCGACGTGGTGCTGACGCACTTGCATATGGACCACATCGGCGGGCTGCTCGTCGACGGGGTGAAGGACCGGATTCGCCCGGACTTGCGGATCCACGTGGCGGCCGCCGAAGTGAAATTCTGGGAGGCTCCCGATTTCTCCCACACCGCCATGCCGCCGGGGTTCCCGGACGCGCTGCGCGCCACCGCCAAGCGCTTCACCAATGAATACCGTAGCCACCTTCGCCTGTTCGGGGAGGAGCAGGAAGTAGCATCAGGCGTCGTCGCCCGAAGGACCGGCGGCCACACCCCCGGGCACAGCGTGGTCCGCGTGTCGTCCGGCGGAGAAGGCCTGACATTCGCCGGCGACGCCGTGTTCGCGGTCGGGTTCGACCAGCCCGACTGGCACAACGGCTTCGAACACGA
The DNA here is from genome assembly GCF_025780115.1 of Rhizobium sp. TRM96647. Taxonomy (NCBI): domain Bacteria; kingdom Pseudomonadati; phylum Pseudomonadota; class Alphaproteobacteria; order Hyphomicrobiales; family Rhizobiaceae; genus Rhizobium; species Rhizobium sp. TRM96647. Next base: position 28,822 of record NZ_JAOXHF010000018.1, on the reverse strand, counting down.
CCCCGAGGAAGCGGCGCGAGTCCGGATCCGCCTTCTGCGGGAATTGGCGGCAAGCGGCGATCTGTTGATTGCCACCCACCTGCCGTTCCCGTCCGTCGGTCGGGTGGCCGTCGAGGGCAATGCCTTTCGCTGGGTGCCGGTGTTCTGGGACTACTGACCGCTGGTCAGCCCGATCCGATGATGCCACCGCGCGCGACGGCACGTTGAGCCGTCGCCGCGTATTCTTGTCCTTTCGCATTTGGCCAGGCGTTGTGCATACCCGAGATCCGGGATCTCATCATCCCGTCTCCGCCCCGACAGGCAGCGTGAAGGTGAATGTCGCCCCCTCCTGCTCGTTGTTCTCAAGCCACAATCGCCCGCCATGCGATTCCACGATCGACCGGCATATCGCGAGCCCCATGCCCATGCCGTGTTCCTTCGTGGTGAAGAATGGCTCGAAGATCTTCTCGGAAAACTCGACCCCTCTGCCACGATCGCTGATCTCGATCCGGATCGCGTCCCCCGGGTAGTGGGCGCGCACCCCCAGGACCCTGTCATCCGTGACGGAATCCATCGCATCCATGCCGTTGCGGATGAGATTGACGAGAACCTGCTGGATCTGGACGCGATCGAGCGAGACCGGCGGAAGGTCGCTTTCCACGTCGATCTTCATGCGGATGCGTCGCCGTGCGGCTTCCTCGGCCATGAGGTTCCGCGCACCGCCGATGACGCTCTCGATCGTCGTGCTCGTCCTCGTCTCCACCGAAGGCTTGAACAAGGCACGGATGTGGCGCACGACGTCGCTCGCCGAGTTCGCGTTCTCGATGATGCGCTCCACCGTTTTCCGGGCGCGTTCGAGATTTGGAGGCGCCGCTGCTAGCCAACCCTGGCACGCGCTGGAATTGGCGACGATCGCGGCAAGCGGTTGGTTCACTTCATGGGCGATCGCCGCGGAAAGCTCGGCAAGGCTCGCGGCCTGGGTCGCTCTTGCAAGGCTCTCCCGCGCCAGATGCAGCTCTTCCTCGACACGAACCTGGTCATCGATGTCGTGCGAGAGCCCAAACCACTGAATGATGTCTCCGCCGTCATCCCTCAGCGGCTCGGCGCGGCCGGACATCCAGCGATAGACACCATCCGCCCGGCGCATGCGGTAAAGGAGATTGAAGCCTTCGCCGGTGACAAGCGAGTGTTTGAGCGTCTCCTCCAGCCTGCCGATGTCTTCCGGATGGAACAGGGTCTCTATGGCGGCCGACAGCCGACCGGTACCCGCACCGTCGAAGTCGCCGACGTCCCGGCCGCAGAACGCGACCAGCCGCTTGCTGAAGAAGGTCGGCTCCCCCTTCGGAGACAGTCGCCAGAGCAGGCTCGGGACCATGTCGACAAGCTGCGACAGTTCGCGCTCCCGGTTGCGCAGTGCTTCCTGTGCGCGCATCTCGTCATCGATGTCGATGGATATCACGTACCATTGCACGATCGCGCCGTTTTGATCCCGCAACGGCTCGCCCCGGCCATCGACCCATCGGTACGCGCCATCGGCACGGCGCATGCGGTACCGCCAGGCGAAAGGCTCGCCGGTGGCAAAGGAATGGCGGGCCGTTGCGAGCAGTCCGGCAGCGTCGTCGGCGTGAACGAACGTCTGGATGGCCACCGCGAGCCGGCTTTCTCCCTGCTGGTCCAATTGGTTCAGGCCATCCACGCCAAAGAAGTCCAGCAGGCGCTTGTTGAAGAAGATCGGCTCCCCTTCAGCCGTCATGCGCCGGATATGGACAGGAACCATGTCCACGAGTTGTGAGAGTTCCCGCTCGCGCTCGCCCAGCGCGAGCAGCGCTTGCTGGTTCTGTCGGGATATGGCGGCCACGATAAGGGAGGAGAAGGCCGAGATCGCCAGAAAGAGCTGCAACATGACCTGCTTTTCCCGCTGGGTCGCGGGATCGCCGACAAAATGGCTGCCGCCGGAGATCGTGAGCGCCATCGTGATCAGGGCAAGGAGGGTCAGGGCGACGGCCACGCCCTTGAACTCGAAGCGCACGGCAGCCCAGAGAAGCGGCGGCATGATGATATAGGCGGAGGCCAGGTAGTCCGTACTCAGGGACAGCGCGGCAACGGCGAGAAAGACAAGCCCCAGGAGTCCGGCTTCCGTCCACCCCGCGGCAGAGAGCCTGATCCCGCCGCGCCATTGCTGGATCACCATCAGCGACACCGGGCCGACGAGAAGGATGCCGGTGGCGTCTCCGATCCAGAAGAGCGGCCATACTTCCGTAAACGTCTGGTCCGCGACCCCGAACCACGCAAGCGCAGCACTTCCCACCGTCGCGCTGGCCAATGGCGCGACGCCCGCGCCAAGTCCAACGAAGGCCAGAACGTCCCGCAGGGTCTCCATCCGGAGCGGCCGGCGGCAGGCCAGGTTCACGAGCGTCGCCCCGACTGCGGCACAGAGCGCATTGCCAACGTAGATGAGAAGACCCACGAGCGGCGGGCTATGGAACCATACGATCTGCGCGAACATCTCTGCAAGGCAGCCGGACAGCATCCACCACGGCCAGGTGTAGGGCGAAGTGAGGATCAGCGTCGCGACGAACACCCCTGCCGGCGGCCAGATGGACACCGTTATTCCGGGAACGATTGCAAGCGCATCGGCGAATCCGCAGCCGAGGACATAGGCTGCAAAAAACAGCCCGAGGTGCGAGAACCCGGGACGGTGAGACCATACGGACATCATCGGCTGCTCCTGCCGGACACGAAGGGCCTACGGCCGCCCTGCATCTGATATAACACATGTCCTCACGGCTTGGGCAGGCGGGCCCGTGGTTACACATCGGACGGGGCACGGTAGCGTCGCATTCCGTCTGGTACGGGATCGGGACGATAGTCTACCGGGAGGAATGAAGCCACGTCTTCCGCCCGCGACAAACTCCACCGCTTTCCTGCCGGGATCATCGCCCATGCGGTGAGGGTGAGATTGCGACGCCAGATGCGGCGACTTGGCCAACTGAGGACGGGTCGTGGACAATTTCGAGGGGCTGTATTCAGCCGGGCGGCACCGTCCGGCTATAGCCATCCGCCCTCGAACCCGGCGCGCCTGAGCCCCACCACGATCGGCTCGCAGCGGCGCATGATCTCCCACAGGAGACCTGTCCGGTAGTTCTCGATCATCAGGACGACCGGGCCCTGGTCGATGCCGAAGTGGCACGGACTGACCCACCAGCCTGTCTCGGTGCCCTCAAGCGGAAACGACCGGTTGAAGGACGGCTTGAAGCCGTAGAGCCGCGACATGCCGAGGTTCATGCGGGCAAAGTTCCAGACGGTCGGAATGACGATCTCCGGCGCGAACGGCAGCGAGGCGATGACCACCCAGGGCGACACGGTCCCGTCGTCCGGCCCGAAGGGAGCGCCGCGGGCAATGTAGTCGAAGAACTCCCGTTCCGTGCCGTCGATGGTTCGCTTGATCCAGCCCGGTCCGTCGCTGGCGGTGAACCCCCAGCAGTGCTCGCCATAGCCGGCAAAGCCGAGCGGGTTGCGGATCGCATATTCCTGCTGGACGAAGGTCGCGTGCCGGCTGTTCCTGAAATAGTCGCTGTTGTGCTCGCGCATGAAGTCGTCGCGAATGCCGCGGAAGTCGATCCACATGTGCGAAAGCTGGTGGGTGAACAGCGGCCCCGAATAGAGCAGTTCGCGGCCATAGATGTTTCGCCAGTCGTAGCTCTCGGTATAGGCGGCATAGGATTCGGCCGGCAGCGGATGGGTGGGCGAGCCGAGACCGAGAATGTAGAGCAGCAGCCCCTCGTCATAGCCGCGCCAGCGATAGGGAATGAAGCCGTTCTCCGGCCGCCAGCCATGGGTCAGCGTCAGGCCGTTGTCGCAGGCCCAATTCCAGTCCGCCCGCTCGTAGAGCGCGTTGGCGAGACGGCGGATCTCCGCCTCTTCCGCATCGTCGCCGTCGAAATAGGCGGCGACCGTCAACGCGCCGGCGAAGAGGAAGGCGGAATCGATCGTCGACAACTCGCAGTTCCAGACCCGTCGGCCCGTCTCGATATCGAGGAAATGGTAGAAGAACCCCTTGTAGCCGGACGTATCCGGTTCCGGCCCCTGCGGGCACTCCAGCAGGAATTTCAGGCGCCGGCGCGCAATCTTCGCGGCGAACTTGCGGATGATGATCCCCCGCTCGACCAGCACCGGGATCGTGGCGAGCGCCATGCCGACCGCGGCAATGCTTGCGGGCGCGTCGGAGGCCGTCTTGTCGCGCACGAGGCCGTTGTCGGGGTTGGTACAATGCAGGTAGTAGAGCAGCGTGGTGAACTGCAGCCGTGCCAGATCCTCATCGGTCGGCATCCGGTTCAGTTCGGGATCGGTCGAGAGCATCTCTTCCATGGCTAGGTGTTGTCACCCTCCGTGGACGTCGCTGCCCTCGTTTTGTCTCCGCCCTTGGCGCCCCATTTCCACCCGCTGATCGCCGGCATGTCGTCGCCGTGCTTCTCGATATACTCGCGATGCTCGATCAGCTTGGCCTGTATCGCCTGCTTGAAATAGGCGGCGCGGGCGCCGAGTTGCGGCAACCGGTCGATGACGTCGCCGACGAGATGGAAGCGATCCAGCTCGTTCAGCACCACCATGTCGAACGGCGTCGTCGTGGTGCCTTCCTCCTTGTAGCCGCGGACGTGCAGGTTCCTGTGGTTCGTCCTGCGATAGGTCAGCCGGTGGATCAGCCAGGGATACCCGTGAAAGGCGAAGATGATCGGTTTGTCCGTCGTGAAAAGCCCGTCGAAATCGCGATCCGAAAGCCCGTGCGGATGCTCCCTTTCCGGCTGCAGCTTCATCAGGTTGACGACGTTGATGACGCGAACCTTGATTTCCGGGAGGTGCTCCCGCAGCAACTGGACAGCGGCCAGCGTCTCGAGGGTGGGGACGTCACCGCAGCAAGCCATGACGACATCAGGCTCGCTGCCCCGGTCGTTGCTCGCCCATTCCCAGATGCCGATGCCCATGGCGCAATGACGGACCGCCTCCGGCATGGTCAGCCACTGCGGCGCCGGCTGCTTTCCGGCGACCACAACGTTCACATAGTTGCGGCTGCGCAGGCAATGGTCGGTGACCGAGAGCAGCGTGTTGGCATCCGGCGGCAGGTAGACGCGGACGACTTCGGCCTTCTTGTTGACCACGTGGTCGATGAAGCCGGGATCCTGGTGGCTGAAGCCGTTATGGTCCTGTCGCCAGACATGCGAGGAGAGGAAGTAGTTGAGCGAGGCGACAGGCCTGCGCCAAGGGATCTCGTTGCACACCTTCAGCCACTTGGCATGCTGGTTGAACATGGAATCGATGATGTGGATGAAGGCTTCGTAGCAAGAGAAGAAGCCGTGCCGGCCCGTCAGGAGATAGCCCTCGAGCCATCCCTGGCACTGATGTTCACTCAAGACCTCCATGATGCGCCCATCCGGCGAGAGGTGGTCGTCCTCGGGATAGATCTCGGCCATGTAGCAGCGGTCGGTGACTTCGAGCACGTCCTGCCAGCGATTGGAATTGTTTTCGTCCGGGCTGAACAGGCGGAAGTTCCTGTCGCCCATGTTCTCCTTCATCACGTCGCGCAGGAAGGCTCCCATCACCCGCGCCGACTCCGCCGTGGTCGCGCCGGGGCTTGGAACGTTGACCCCATATTTGCGGAAGTCGGGGAGCTTGAGATCGCGCAGCAGCAGACCGCCGTTGGCATGCGGATTGTCGCTCATGCGCCGTCGCCCGGCGGGGGCAAGGGCTGCCAGCTCCGGCCTGAGCGCGCCGCCCTCGTCGAAGAGTTCCTCGGGGCGATAGCTCTTCATCCAGCCTTCGAGGATGCGGATGTGCCCGGGCTTGTCCATCTCGCCCATCGGCACCTGGTGCGCGCGCCAGTAGCCCTCGCATTTCTTGCCGTCGATCTCTTCCGGGCAGGTCCAGCCCTTCGGTGTGCGGAAGACGATCATCGGCCAGGCGGGGCGCTTGAGGTTGCCGTTCTCGCGGGCGTCCTTCCAGATGTCCCTGATCTCGGCCGTCGCCGCGTCCATTGCCGCGGCCAGTTGCCGGTGGACGTCTTCCGGTTCGTGCCCCTCGACGAAATGGGGCCTGTAGCCCATGCCCTCGAAGAATTTCTGCAGCTCGTCCTTCGGGATGCGGGCGAGGAAACAGGGATTTGCGATCTTGTAGCCGTTCAGGTGCAGGATCGGCAGCACGGCGCCGTCGCGGGCGGGGTTGAGGAACTTGTTGCCCTGCCATCCCGTCGCAAGCGGCCCGGTCTCCGCCTCGCCGTCGCCGACGACGCAGGCGACGATGAGATCGGGATTGTCGAAGGCGGCGCCATAGGCGTGGCTCAAGGCATAGCCAAGTTCTCCACCCTCATGAATGCTGCCGGGCGTCTCGGGCGCCACGTGGCTCGGGATACCGCCGGGAAAGCTGAACTGCTTGAACAGTCGCTGCATGCCCTCCGTATCCTGGCTGATGTTGGGATAGAACTCGCTGTAGGTGCCCTCCAGATAGGCGTGTGCGACCAGCGAAGGTCCGCCGTGCCCCGGGCCGATCACGTAGATCATGTCGAGATCGTCGCGCCTGATGACGCGGTTGAGGTGCACGTACAGCATGTTCAGGCCCGGCGACGTGCCCCAGTGGCCGAGCAGCCGGGGCTTGACGTGCTCCCGCTTCAAGGGCTCGCGCAGCAGCGGATTGTCGAGCAGGTAGATCTGCCCGACCGACAGGTAATTCGACGCCCGCCAATAGGCGTCCATCAATCGAAGCTCATCCGTCGGCAGCGGCTCCGGTGCACGCGTGTTACCGGTTCCCGCGTCCCCTGCCGCTGGCGTTTCGCGCGATGCCATCCGATCCTCCCGAACAAAATGATTGGAATGATAAGGTCGTTACGATTGTCCGCTCCGCAGGCTACTGCAGCCTCATGACGATACGGCCGTCGACCTGGCCTGCTGCCCTCCGCGGCGAACTGCAGCGATCGCTCCAGGTCCTGCCGCGTGCCCACGATCGACCCGTGCACCATGATGCGCGTCCGGTCCAGGAGCGGGTACGGATAGTCCTTAACGACGAGCGGCATGCGGAACTGTCGAACGACGGCGACCCTCATGGTTTGTGCCATTCTCGGTTCCTCTCTCATGCATCAACTGCGAGCCGGCATCACCACGGGAGTGCCGATCTTCGAATGCTACTGCGGAGACGGATCCGGAAAATGCTCCACGACGCCTCTGACACCGTGCACGTTCTCGGCAAGGATGCGCGCGGCACGCCGGCAATCGGCCGTCTCCACGACGCCCCACAAATGCACGACCCCGCCTGTGACCGCGACGGTGATGTCCAGGCTCTCAAGACCCGTGTTTTCCCCAAGGCGCGCGACGATGCTTCGCCGGATCGCTTCATCGTCCGCCAGCGTCTCATCCGGCTTTGCAGCCAGGATGACCTGCAGAAGGTCGGCACGGCTGACGATGCCGACGAGCTCTCCGTTACGCACGACCGGAATCCGCTTGATGCCGTGTTCCTGCATGAGCCTTGCGGCACGCGAGACAGACGCATCCTCGTCGATCGTGACCGGATCCGCCGTCATGGCATCGCCGACCCGCCACGAGGACCTCTGGACAAACGCGCTCGCTCGCGCATCCGGCGCAAGCGTCAGGTCCCCCGGCGACGCGACCATACCGCTGCACAGCTCCGTCCGCCGGATCAGATCGCCTTCGCTGAGAACGCCAACGAGTTTCCCCTCGTCATCGACGACCGGAAGCCCGCTGACATGATGGTCGAGCATGATCCTGGCGGCCTGCCTGACACTGTTGTCAGGGGACAGTCGGACAACCTGCACTGTCATGACATCCTTGGCGCGCATGGGAATCCCACTCAGGCAATGGCCTCGCTAACGTCATCAGAAGATACAGACTAAACCTGCTGGAGTTCTTCGACAACAGCACGCCGCTTTCCTATCTCATCGGCTGCGGTAACGGCGTCGTCGTTGACCACGAATATCAATTGTCTTGCGCCGCCCACCCCATGCCGACAGGCCAGGGCAACCGACATTGCGGCCGGCTCCTACCGCGCGGCTGACGGCCGTGGGGACGTCAATACCAGGGTATGGCCGGAAAAGCTGCTTGTGTTCCCAAAGGTCAACATGGCGCTACGGGGCGCGCCGCATGGCGACTGTCACTTGTGATGGAGGGGGCAAACATGGCCCCCTTCAATGTAACAAAGCTATTTCTTGCCACCCCAAAGTTCGGGGTATCCGGGCAGCTCCTGGCAACCGCAGAGGCTGTAATGCAGCGGTGGCATGCGATCATCGATATATTCGGCGAGTACGTCCTCGGTTATCGCCGGTTGCGGCAGCACCCATTCAGGACCGGGAACTTGCTTGCCCTCGAGCACGTCGAGCGCAGCGATGACGGCCGTGCGCCACTGGTAGGTCGGATAGGACGGGCCGATCGCCGTCAGCTTTTCCGATTGCCACTTGCGCAGGAAGTCCTGCTGGTCCTCGCCACTGATGACCGGATAGGGCAGGCCTGCATCCTCGAAGGCTTCGAGCGCGGCTGTCGCCGTATCGCCGGCGTCCATCCAGACCGCATCGATCTTCTCGCCGCGGTTGATGTAGTCCTCGACGACGGACTTGGTCTTCGCCCGGTCGCTTCCGGTGAATTCCGAGCCGACAACGTTGATGCCGGCCTCGTCGAAGATGTTCTTGGCGGCCGAGTAGCGGGTTTCCAACACGTCGACGCCGGGCATGATGCGCAGCGCAAGCACGTTGTCGCCCTTCTTCAGCTTGCTGGCGATGAACTCGCCCGAGGTGATGCCGAAGCCGTAGCCGCCGACCGGGTGAATGTAGGTGACCGGGCAGGACGTGTTGACGCCGCGGTCGAAGACGATGACCGGAAGCTTGTCGCAGGCCGCCTCGACGGCCGGCGTCAGCGCCGCCGTCGTGTTCGGCGAGACGATCAGTGCATCGCACTTGCCGCCGCTGACCAGCGCCTCGATGTCGGAGATCTGCTTGTCGTCCTTGCCCTCCGCGTCGACGACGACCAGCTCCTTGAGGCGGTCCTTGTGCAGCTCGGCCTCGGCGTTGAGGTTGTTGAGGCCGACCACGCGCCAGGGGTTGAAGACGCCGGCGTTGGAGAAGCAGAGCGTTACCTGCCCGTCCTTCTTGTACTTGGCCGTATCGACCATGCCGTCGCCAAGATGCTGCGCCCAGGGCTGGCCTTCCGGCCCCTGCGGCGTCATGGAAAGCTGCTCGCGCTGCTTCTTGAATTCGGCCGGATCGTTAAAATCCTGCGCCAGCGCCTGACCGGCGAATGTGAGCGCCACCGTCGTCGCCAGTAGTCCCCTCAGTGTCATGTCTTCCTCCTCCAGAAAGCCGGCTGCGCCGGCGGTTGATATCGAATACCGGGTTCAGGTCCGCCGGCGGATGCGCCACGTGCTGGCGCCGACGGCAGCGATCAGGATCAGCCCCTGAATGCTGTCGCGCAGCGCCTGCGGCAGGCCCAATAGATTGAGCAAGGTGAAGAGCGCGAAGAGGCTGAGCGCCCCGAAGACCGCGCTCCAGATGGAGCCGCGCCCGCCGAGGAGTTGCGCGCCACCGATGACGCAGGCAGCGATCGCCTGCAGTTCCAGCCCCTCGCCCGCATTGACGGAAACACCGGAGAAGCCGCCGATCAGGATGCCGGCTGTCACGGCCGAGACCGCCGAGACCACGAAGGCGAGAATCCGTGTCGCCGCGACCGGCGTTCCGGCGAGTTCGGCCGCGCGCGGATTGTCGCCGACGGCGAGCGCCCGCTTGCCATAGACCGTGCCGTTCAGGCCGAACCAGACGAGCGCCACGAAGCCGGCGAGTACGACCGCTGCAAGCGGAAGCGTACCGATCACCGGCACGTCGCGCCAGACGAGCCGCCCGAGATTGCGGAAATTGTCCGGTAGGTCACCGCGCGCCGCCCCGCCGGACCAGGCGAGCGCCAGCCCGTTGACGAGAAGCATGGTGCCGAGGGTTGTAATGATCGAAGGCACCTTGAGGAAGGTGACGACGAGACCATTCACCAGGCCGACGGCAATACCCATGGCATAGAGCGCGCCGATGACCGCCCAGGTGGTATCGGGATCCCCGTTGATGAGGATCGAAGCGGCCAGCACCACGAGCGTCGCGACCGCGCCCATGGAGAGATCGAAGCCGCCCGTCAGGATGACATAGAGCTGTCCGCAGGCGAGAATGACGAGCGGTGCCGCTCGTCGCAGGAAGTTCATGAACAGGCCGAGCTCCAGATAGTTCGGCTGGAGAAAGGCAATGGCTGCGTAGAGGGCAACGAAGATCACGAGGCCGGCATTGAGGGCGAGGCGCGCCGGGCGGCGAAGGGACAAAGAGGTCTGCGGAACGGTGGTCATGCGACATGCCCCCTTGCGCGAACGGCATGGACGGCGACGGCGGCGATCACAATGGCCCCACGCAGCACCTGTTTGAGGAAGGCGTCGATGCCGAGCATGTTGAAACCCGCATCGAGGCTGGCGAACAGCAGGACACCAGCGAGCGTACCCGCAACGCCACCCTTGCCGCCAGCAAGTATCGTGCCGCCGATGACGGTGACGGCGATCGATTCGAGATCGTAGATGCCGTCGCGGCCGATCCATGGCGTGCCGGATTGTAGCCGCGCGGCGAGATAAAGCCCTGCGGCGCCGGCAAAGAGGCTGGCGACCAAATGGGCGAACAGAATGACCCGCTCCGTGCGGATGCCGGCAAGCCGCGCACCATCGGGGTTGCCGCCGACCGCATAGATGCGCGCGCCGAAGAGCGTGCGGTCGAGCACAAAGCCGGCAACAAGCGACAGGCTAGCGAGAAGCAGCAGCGAATAGGGCACGCCCAGAACGCTGCCATAGGCGACGACCTGAAACTCCCGCGCCACGGAACCCTGAAGCGCGCCGAACGATGCAGCGAGGACGCCCTGGATGACAAGGCCGGTTCCAAGCGTCGCGATCAATGGATTGATGCCGCCATAGGCGACCAGCGCGCCGTTGACGAAGCCCACCGCGATGCAAAGACCGAGACACAGGAGAACCGCTGGCAGCATCATCGCCGGATCGCCCTGCATGATGTGCGAGGCGAGGACGGCGACGGCGCTGATCAGCGCGGCGACGGAGAGATCGATCGAACCGACGAGGATCACGAAAGTCTGGCCGATCGCGACGAGTCCGAGCGCAACCATACGCTGAAGCAGGCCGGCAATGCCCTGCCCGCTCAACTGCGCGGTTTCGCCGGTCGCAAGCGCCACGACGACGAAAAATCCTATGGAAAGTCCCGCAAGCAGGACGGCGACGGACAGGCCCGGCTTCGGCTTCACAACATCCGTCGTCATGCGCCGGACTCCTCGTGTCGCGCCTCTGCAAGGCCGAGCGCAAGATGCATGATGTCCTCTTCACTCGCGCCTCGCGGCACGGCACCGGACAGGCGGCCCTGGTGCATGACGAGCACGCGGTCGGCAATGCCGATGAGTTCCGGCATGTCGGAGGAGATGACGACGATGCCGCGGCCGGCATCGGCGAAGCGCCGCATCGTGTCGTAGATGGCCGCCTTGGCCGCGATGTCGATGCCGCGCGTCGGCTCGACGAAGACGAGAATGTCCGACGCCTGGGCCAGCCAGCGCACGATGATCGCCTTTTGCTGGTTGCCGCCCGAGAGCGTGCCGATCTCCTGGCCGAAATTCGCCGCACGCACGTCCATCGCGCGCAGCCTTTCGTCGATGACAGCGGACGCAAGCGCGCCACTCTGCGGGCGCGTGAAAAAGCCGGCCATGGAACGCAGCGTCAGGAGCGCATTGTCGCGTACGGACTGGCGCAGCGCCAGCCCCTCGCGCTTGCGGTCGCCCGGCAGGTAGCCGATACCGGCGGCCGTGGCCTGCCGCGGCGTGCGAAGAGCGATCGTCTCGCCGCGAAGCGCAACCGTGCCGTCTATAAAGGGAACATCCCCGACGAGCGCCTGCGCGAGCGCACCCTTGCCGGAATCCTCCAGCCCCGCCACGCCGACGATCTCGCCGGCCCGCACATCGAAGGTAATATCGCGCAAACCGGAATTCGTCCCACCCGTGATGGCAACGAGGACCTCGCCCGGCGCGGAAGCGGGCGGGGACGGATAGAAATCCTTGAGGTCGCGGCCGACCATGGCGCGCACGATCTCGCTGATGGGCGCGGCATCGCGCGGCCGTGTCCAGATCTTCTGGCCGTCCTTGAGGATGGTGATGCGGTCGGCGATGGCCGTGACCTCGGGCATGCGGTGGGAGATATAAATGATCGAAACGCCCTCCCCGCGAAGCCCATCGACCAGATTGAGAAGCGTGCGGCTGTCGCGCTCGTCGAGCGCGGCCGTGGGTTCGTCCATGACGAGGATGCGCGCATCGAGCAGGAGCGCCTTGGCGATTTCGACCAGTTGCTGCAGGGCGATGGAAAGCGAAGAGACCAGCGCCTGCGGGTCGATCTGCGCACCGATGCGATCAAGAAGCGCTGCGGCCCTCTCCCGCATCGCCGCCTTGTCCAGGATGCCGTGCCGCGCGATCTCGCGTCCCATGAAGATGTTGTCCGCCACCGTGCGGTGCGGCAGAAGGCTGAGTTCCTGGTGGATGATCGCGATACCCGCTTCCGCCGCCTGCCGGGGATGTGTGAATTGCACCGTCTTTCCAGCGAGATGAATGGTCCCGGCATCAGGCCTGTAGCTGCCGCCGAGGATTTTCATCAGCGTCGATTTTCCGGCACCGTTTTCGCCGCAGATCGCGTGGACCTCGCCCGGCAGGCACTCGAAATCCACGCCGTCGAGCGCGCGAACACCCGGAAAGGCCTTACTGATACCGGTCATGCTGAGAGAGGGGACGGCCGTCATGCCAGCCGCTCTCCCGCCGCCGCCCATTCCCGGCGGATGAAGGCGACGCTTTCGGCAAAGAGGCTGTCGAGATCGTCGAACAGGTCGCGCCAGACGCGCGTCGCGCCGGCAAGTTCCGGCAGGGCACGGCCGAAGGATTCGACGGTCAGCCAGCCGTCATAGCCGCAGCGGCGCAGCGCGTCGAAATGCGCCGCGAACGGCACATGGCCGGAACCGGGTACGCCACGGTCGTTTTCGGAGACGTGGAAATGGTTGATCTCGCCGTGATAGCGCTCATAGGTCGCCGGCGGATCCTTTTCCTCGATATTGGCGTGGAACGTGTCGAACATGTAGCCATAATTGGGGTGGTTGATGGCGTGGTGGATCGCCGATGCCTGGGCGATGGTCGACATCATGTAGCATTCGAAACGGTTGACGGCCTCCGCCGAAATGCGAATTCCGGCAGGCGCTGCATAGTCTGCCAGCGCGCGCATCGCCTCGACGCAGCGGTCGAATTCCTCGGGCGTCGGCCCGAAACCGGTGAAGACGCCGACGGGCGAATGCAGCGGACCTGCAATGATCTCGCCACCCATCGCCGCCGTGCAGTCGACGATCCAGCGATGATGATCACGTGCTTTTGCGCGTATGGATGCATCCGCACTCACCGGATTGGCTTGCGGCGTGGCGACGGCGGCAGCCCCGGCCACAAGGCCGATATCGGCAAGCAGCCGGCCGAGCGCCGCATAGTGCTGCTCGCTGCCGGAGAAGACGGGGATTTCCACTGCGTCATACCCCAGCGCCTTCAGCCGTTCGAGCTGGCGCGCGTGCTGCATGCCAATGTCTGTGCCGATCACGAGCAGGTTGAATGCGACTTTCACTGGTGTCCTCCCCTTCCCGCGCCAACCCGTCCCCGTCAGGCATCCGCGACGAAGGCACAATGGCAGGCTTGACTCGGCAATTCTTGCGGATGACAACAGTGGTAAATTTCTTAAGTCATTTTGTGTTGGGAGGCGCGAAGTGAACAGACATGCCGTCATATCCGCGGCCGATTGCCGGCCTTCGGTCTTCCGCCAGCCCGGCTCGACCATGTATGCGGACAATTGCAAGGAATTACAGGCCGCCGCCCGTCAGGGCGAGGTCGAGCTTCACGCCTGGACGCGCGGCAGCTACCCCGGCATTTCGCTCGGCGAACGCCTGCCGGGCATCCGTACCGTCGGTTTCTGGGATGCGCGGCATAGCCAGTCCTGGGGGCTCGGCCGACATTGCAACGAGGGCTTCAAGATCGCCTATCTTGCCCGCGGCAGCCTCGATCTGGTGGTGGACGACCGGACCTACGCGTTCAAGCAGGGCCAGTTCATCGTTATCCGCCCGTGGCAACTGCACGCCATCGGCAATCCGAATGTCGGCCCGAGCCGGCTTCTCTGGATCATTCTCGACGCGGGCCTTCGCCGGCCAAGCGAGACGCCCGACTGGCCGGACTGGCTGGTTTTCTCCACAGACGAGGCCGAACGACTAGGCGAGATCCTGACTCAGAACAATCAGCCAGTCTGGGACGGCGGCGCGGAACTCTGCCGCGCCTTCGAGGCGATCCCGTCGATCCTGCTCGACCGTAGTCCGCAGGACGGGGAAACGCGCCTGAAAGTGGCGATCAACGCCATGATGCTGAGCCTGATCGACCGGATGAGCGAGCAGGTCCCGACACTCGACCCGGATCTCTCGACTTCGCAGCACACAGTCGCGATCTTCCTGCGGCGGCTCGCCCATGCGCTGGAGGAGGACTGGTCGCTTGAAGGAATGGCGGAGGAATGTGGGCTCTCACGCACCCGTTTTTCCGATTATTGCAAGAAGCTCACCAACATGGCGCCGCGCCAGTACCTACAGCATCTGCGCCTGGAACAGGCCTCGCGCCTCCTCCAGGAACGGTGCAACACGAGCGTTACAGAAATCGCGCTGAGCTGCGGCTTCAATTCGAGCCAGTATTTCTCCAACGCCTTCAAGAAACGATATGGGCATGCACCAAGGAACTACAGATAGACAATAAGCTCCTGAGGAAAAACGGCTTCACACGGTAGATCAACCACACGACAAGCGTCTGTCATCGCGGGATGATTCCGACGGACCAGGATTGAAAGAGAGTCCTGATGCGAGCTTTCTTTTGGCGCTCCGATCAATCCAGCAGGGCACCGTTAAGTTGTCGAACGATTGGCGCAGGGTCGCTAGCGTGTTGGTCGTCACGCTGCCGATTTCGCGCCAGATCTGCGTGGCGACGTTGCGTAAGGTCACGGTGCTCGGCCGAGCTCGCAGCAGCATGTGAGTGAATCGCCGTCACGTCGCCACTTTGCTCGGCCGCGACCGATCTATCGACCGGCCAATGCCGCAAACAAGAGCTTCATGCGGCCACTACCGGACCAGAGCGAGCGGTGGTAGGCTTTGGCATGTCAGGATTTGAGCTCACAGGCGCCGGCAGGATCCGGCAGGCGATCGGCGAGGTCCGTTTCACGCGGCGCGGAGCCCTTTCGCTCGGTTTCTGCCTATGCTGTCTGCCGGCGACCGGCCTTGCCGCCCAGACCTTTGCATTGAAGGATCTCGGCAATGGTCTCTTCATCCGCGAGGCACCGCACGAGGAGACGACAGCGACCAACAAGGGTGCCATTGCCAATATCGGCTTCATTGTCGGACGTGACAGCGTGCTCGTCATCGATCCGGGAGGCAGTGCGGCAGATGGCCGGTGGCTGCACTCGGAAATCAGAAAGCGGACGAGCAAGCCGATCCGGCACGTCGTGATGACCCACGTCCACCCCGATCATTGCTTCGGTGCTGCAGCCTTTGTCGCGGAGCAACCGGAATTCATAGGCCACCACGCCCTGCGGCCAGCGCTCGACGCACGAGGAGGCTACTATCATCAACGCCTCGTCGAGGTGCTCGGGCAAGAGAATGCAGGCAGCCTCGTCTATCCCACCCGAGAGATAGACGATGTCGCCGAAATCGATCTCGGCGACCGTCTGGTCCGGATCATCGCGCACCGGACCGCGCATACGGATTGCGACCTGTCGATGCTCGATACATCCACGGGAACGCTTTTTCCTGCGGATCTGCTTTTCGTCGGCCGCATTCCCTCCCTGGATGGAAGCTTGCCGGGATGGCTCGCCGAAGCCGAACGGCTTGCAAAGCTTGGTGCTGCCCGTGCCGTGCCGGGACATGGGCCGGCAATGGTGGAGTTCGAGCCGGCCATGGCCATACAGCGGCGCTACCTGACGACCCTCCAGGACGAGACGCGCACGGCGATAGCGGAGGGCATTCCAATCGACGAAGCCAGCCGGACGGTCGCCGCGAGTGCAGCCGAAGGCTGGGCGCTGTCCGAGGACTATCACAGCCGTAACGTCATTCAGGCCTACAAGGAGCTTGAATGGGAATAGCGATCCCATTCAGGCGGGAGGAGGAGAATATGATACAGATAGTTCGACATGCCCTCGCGGCGGCTCTGGTCACGGTGTTCTGTGCAACATCGGCAACCGTTGTGGATGCCTCCGAGGCCGATGCCAGGCGGGAGGAGCGCTGGCAGCTGATTGCCGACTACCTTTTCGATGACCGCGAGGTTCTGCCGACGGATACCCTGATCAGGATCGAAGCGCCGAAGCGCGCCCAGGATGCCGCGCTCGTACCGATCACCCTGACAATGCCGGAGAAGGACAAGATCAAGTCGGTCTATCTCGTGATCGACGACAACCCTGCCCCGCTCGCCGCTCATGTCACCTTCGGGCCGGCCGCCGATCCGGGCACGCTGCACCTGCGCGTCCGGATCGACACCTATACCAATGTTCACGCTGTCGCCGAGACGAAGGACGGAAAGCTGTATTCCACTGTGGCCTTCGTGAAGGCTTCGGGTGGCTGCTCGGCGCCGTCCGGACCGAGTGACGCAGAAGCGATGAAGGGGATGGGAGACATGAGGATGAAATTCGCGAAGGACATCCAGCAGGAAAAGCCCTCGGAGGCGACGCTGATGATCCGTCATCCGAACTTCAACGGAATGCAGATGAACCAGCTCACCCGGCTCTACACGCCCCCGCGCTACATCGACAAGGTGACCGTCTCATATGGGGACCAGGACGTACTGGACATCGTCGGCGATATTTCCCTGTCCACGAATCCCGCGCTCGGCTTCGGTTTCATTCCGCGCGGCGAAGGTCCGATGAAGGTCGTCGCATCCGACACCAAGGGAGGCCGTTGGGAACAGACTTTCGACGTGCCTTCCGTTACCCAGTAAGGGGGGCGGACATGTCGGGCCTGATGGGATACCTGGTGAAGCCAGCCGCTTCACTCGCGATTGCATTGTTTCTCGCCGCCACGGTCACGCAGGCGTCGTCGGCCGAGGTGAAGGAACCGGACGGCATGTGGACCGGCCCGATGCGGGGAGAAACCCCGGCGACGCTGAAGGGTGCCGTGGTCGTCGGCCTGCCGGCTCTCGAGGCGCTCCTTCCGGAAAAACCGGTCCTTCTGGATGTCGGCCCCGCCGACAAGAAGCCGGAAGACTTTCCAAAGGATCGGCTGTGGCTGCCGACCCATCGCTCCATTCCGGGCGCCGTGTGGTTTCCGGGAGGCGGTGCAGCGGCCTTCGATGCCGCGCAGGAGGAAGCATTTTTTCGTCGTCTGGAGGAACTGACGCAAGGCGACAGATCAAAGCCGGTCGTCACCTTCTGCCGTCCCCAGTGCTGGGGCAGCTGGAACGCCGGAAAGCGGCTGGTGATGAAGGGCTATACCGGCGTTCACTGGTTCCCGGATGGCATCGACAAGTGGCAGGAGGCCCACGAGGCGGTCGAAGTCGAGCCGGACAAGGTTTGGAACGCGGCGACAATGAAATAGGCGCAGGGCAACGCTCGATTTTACCGATCACCCGCAGCAGACGATCGAGACGTCCCTCGCCTCCAGGTCGACACAGCTGACCAGTTCGCCCATTCGTTTGTCATCGGGACCGGTTTCGGCGCTCTCCGGCGTCCGCATCATTTTGCGAGCATTCCCGTGCCAGATGCGCCCTTGGCCCCAATGTCGAAAACGAAACGCTTGCACACTTGGAAACAGTTCCTTCAAGGTTGCTCCCTAATTTTGGAAGCGTCGACTCCGAGATATGGGTAGAAACGGGCTATGGCTTTGGTATCCCCGAGAAGCTGGATCGCAGGTCTCAGCACCAGATTCGCGCAATGGCTGGGGGAACCGGCACTTGGAAACCCAAGCGCCAGCGCAGCCGAAATCGCCCATCTCAGGAAGATCTTCGAACGCTCATCGAAGGCTGCACGCATCGGCGTCTGGGAATGCGCCCTTCCCTCCGAGGCCCTGACCTGGACCGACATGGTCTACGAGCTGTTTGACCTGCTGCCCGGTTCCACCCTGGACCGACCGTCGATCGTAGACATGTACACAGAAGCCTCGCGCGCGGAACTGACCAGGCTTCGCAATCGTGCCATTGAAGAGCGCGGCGGTTTCTCGCTCGATGCGGAAATCATCACTGCCAAAGGCAACCACCGCTGGATACGGATCACGGCAATCGTTGAATGCGAGTCCGATGTCCCGGTCCGGATATTCGGGTTGAAGCAGGACATTACCTCCGAAAAGATCATGATCGACCAGATCCGCCGACTGGCGGAAACCGACGCCTTGTCCGGACTGGCCAATAGGAACCAGTTCGAAAAGGAATTCGAGCATGCCTGCGCCCGTCGCTCCTCCGGCGATCAGTCCGTGCTTTTCCTCGTCGACATGGACGGGTTCAAGCTCGTCAACGACTCGTTCGGTCATCAGGCCGGCGACGAATGTCTGAAGGAGACTGCGCGCCGGCTGATGAAGATCCTCGACCAGGCGGACGTCATTGCCCGCATTGGCGGCGACGAATTTGCCATCCTGCATCGATGCTCTTCCCTCGATATGGCGAACCGGATCGGCGGAGAGATCATCGCCGCCCTGGCGCAGGATTATTCAAGGGACGGCAAGCAGGTCCGCGTGGGCGTATCGATCGGCGCCGTGTTCGGGACCTCGGGGTTTCTGCCGAAGGATGTCTTCGCAGTAGCCGACAAGGCTCTCTATACTGCAAAGCGTGAAGGGGGCGGCAGCCTCATCACGAAAGAAATGGACAACAGCCAACGTGTCCGCGCAGCTTGAACGTGCATGCGCGTATTATTGTGGTGGCGTGATGGGGGACGGAGAGGGAATTTCTCCGTCGATGGTCAACGTCCCGTTACGGAGAAAATCTGCGACAAGCCCGGCCGGAGGCTTGACTGCACCCTGCCGTTCAATGGGTGTACGTATACCCCCCTGCCCATGCCGCAGATGAAGATCCCCACGGATGCATCGTCCCAGCGTATGTCCGGCTGCACATCGCGCGGCGAGGCTTGAGACGTCCGCCGCTCTTTGAAGAAGGCAGGGAGCGTCTTCCAGTCGCGGCGGCACAGCATCTCGAACGCATTGCGGATCATCGACATCCTCCCACCTTGCCGGCAGAGTACAGCCGATGAAGACCGGGCGGAAATTTGCATCCCAAATGCCCGTATTTCCAATACTTTGCTTAGGCGTGGCTCCCGAGTTTCCGGCCGACCAAAGAAATAAACTTTCCAAATGCACCTATCATATGAATAAATTTTTGTGATGGCAGTGTGACCTATAACGTCTGCTCATTCGACGTCCCACAGATGGAGGAGCCCAATGACGGACGACATGCTGCATGTGATGAAATGGCATAATGGCGAGAAGGAATATTCACCCTTTTCCGACGGAGAGATGCGCCGCCGCCAGAGCGACGTGCGGCGCTGGATGGCGGAGAACGACGTCGATGCGGCGCTGTTCACGTCCTACCACTGCATCAACTACTATTCCGGTTGGCTCTACTGCTATTTCGGCCGCAAATACGGAATGGTCATCGACCAAGACAATGCCACGACCATCTCGGCCGGCATCGACGGCGGCCAGCCGTGGCGTCGCAGCTTCGGTGACAACGTCACCTATACGGACTGGCGACGCGACAACTTCTATCAAGCCGTCCGACAGCTCACGTCAGGCGCCAAGCGCATCGGCATCGAGTTCGACCACGTCACGCTCGATTTCCGCCGCCAGCTCGAGGAGGCGCTGCCGGGCGTCGAGTTCGTCGATGTCGGACAGCCGTCGATGTGGATGCGCACGATCAAGTCACTGGAGGAGCAGAAGCTGATCCGCGAGGGCGCGCGCGTCTGCGACGTCGGCGGCGCGGCATGCGCGGCGGCCATCAAGGCGGGCGTGCCGGAACATGAGGTCGCGATCGCCACGACCAATGCGATGATCCGCGAAATCGCCAAGTCGCATCCCTTCGTCGAACTGATGGACACGTGGACGTGGTTCCAATCGGGCATCAACACGGACGGCGCGCACAATCCCGTGACCAATCGTATCGTCCAGTCGGGTGACATCCTTTCGCTCAACACGTTCCCGATGATCTTCGGCTACTATACGGCACTCGAGCGAACGCTGTTCTGCGATCATGTCGACGATGCGAGCCTCGACATCTGGGAGAAGAACGTCGCCGTGCACCGCCGCGGCCTCGAACTCATCAAGCCGGGTGCGCGCTGCAAGGATATCGCCATCGAGCTGAACGAGATGTACCGCGAATGGGACCTGCTGAAGTATCGTTCTTTCGGCTACGGTCACTCCTTCGGCGTGCTGTGCCACTATTATGGCCGGGAAGCGGGCGTGGAACTGCGCGAGGACATCGATACCGTGCTGAAACCGGGCATGGTGGTTTCCATGGAACCGATGGTCATGCTGCCCGAGGGCGTTCCCGGGGCCGGCGGATACCGGGAGCACGACATCCTGATCGTGACGGAAGACGGCGCCGAGAACATCACCGGCTTCCCCTTCGGGCCGGAGCACAACATCATCCGCAATTGAGCGGAAGGATGGGTGATCGATAGAAAACAGGCCGGCAAGGATGCTTGCCGGCCTGTTCTTCGTCCAGGACCGCCCGAGAGGCGGCGTCAGGCAAGGAACTCCGTCTTCAGCGCCGAGACGATACCCTTGACGCAGACATCGAGAAGGATGTGGCCCTTTTCTTCGGACGCATCCTTCGGCGAGGAGAGCGTGCCGCACGGCGGCGTCCATTCCGGTCTCAGTGGGTAGACATCGTAGGGTGGGAAGCTTGCCGGCGCGTGATCGACCGCCCGATCGAGCTCCACCAGATGCGGATAGAGGGCGAGCATCAGCGACGTCTCGAGCACGCCGCCATGCTCGAGGTCCCAGCCGGTGAACCCGTCCGGGTAGAGCCGGGCAATCGTCGCCTTGTCGACGAAGTCCCAATAGGAAAGCACGACGATCTTGATGTCTTCGATACCGCTCCACTTGAGTTCGCGCAGGGCAAGATCGATCCCCTCGATGATGAACCAGGAGTTCTCGAAGTGGCCGTTGACGAGGCATATCTTGCGCACGCCATGGCGAGCGAATTCCTTGATCACGTCGCGCAGCGCCGCGACCAGGGTGGCTCCGTCTAGGCTGGTCGTCCCGGGCAGGTGATTGCCGCCGCCGGATTTCTGATGGGACTTGTAGCCATAGGTAAAGGGGGGCGCGACCAGGCCACCCACCTCCCCGGCCACCCGCCGCGCGAATTCGGTGGGCAGGAGCACGTCGACATGCATCGGCATGTGGTGCCCGTGCTGTTCCATCGACCCTATGGGAATAAGGATCGGCACGGCGCCGTCGCGGACCCGGCTGTCATAATCCGGCCATGGCAGTTCGGCGGCAAATACGGAATCGGTCGGCATTGGCGTCTCCTCTTCAAAAACGGAGAGGAATAATTGCTGCCGGCCCGAAAATATGAGAAATTTATATTCATCATCCGTGTATGAGAAATTGAAATCCATGCGCCATATCGTCAACTTCCAGACCGACCTCCTGCGCACCTTCGTTTCCGTGATCGATCTCGGCGCCTTCACCAAGGCCGGCGAGGCCCTGGGGCGGACCCAGCCGGCCATCTCCCTGCAGATCCGGCGGCTGGAGGAACTGGTGGGCGCGCCGATCATCAAGCAGGTGGGCCGCACGCTCCTGCTGACAAGCGAAGGCGAGATGCTCCTGAGCTACGCCCGGGAAATCCTGCGGATGAACGACGAGGCGGCCTCCTATTTCAACCGGGCCAAGATCGCGGGCGTTATTCGCGTCGGGTTGCCCAACGACTATGCGGTGGCCTTTCTGCAAGGTGTGATCACCGAATATACCCGCCAGAATCCCGAAATCTCGCTCGAATTGCATTGCGGATGGAGCGCGGAAATCCTCGACCGGCTGCGTGCCGACGAACTGGATATCGCAATCGCCATGGTCAACGGCGAAAGCACGCAATACCTGTCTCGCTCCTGGGTCGAGCGGCCGGTCTGGGCGGCCGTGGAAGACATCCGGTTCGACCGGGCGCAGGGCATTCCCCTCGCCGCCCATCCCGAAGGATGCGCCTATCGGTCCCGCATGATCCAGGCGCTCGACGCCGCCAATATCCGCTGGCGTGTCGCCTATACGGGATCGGGCATAGCGGGGCTGCAGAACGCGGTCGTCAACGGCCTCGGCGTCAGCGCGCTCACCCGCTACACCATGCTGCCCGGCATGCGGATACTGGACGAGAAGGACGGCTTTCCGCCACTCGCCGAAATCCGGGTCGGCTTGTTCTACAAGCACCCTCGCCTGTCGGATGCCGGCATCCGGCTGGTCAATCATGCCATTGCGCGCCTCGACGAGGCAGGGGTCTCCGGTGACCCGACCCGGGCTCATGTCGAGCTGGTCCGGCAATAAGGCAGCCTAATGCAAAAATTATGAGAATTAATTTTGCAAATGGATAAGCGCTGCATACCCTCGCTTCCAATAACAAGCGAAGGGGAATGCAATGACCATCAAATCCATCTTGCCGGAGCGCCCGACCCGGCGCGATATCCTCAAGACAGCCACCCTTGCGGGCGGTGGAATTCTCGCCGCCCCGTATCTCAGCCGGATGGCCTTCGCGGCACCGGTCGAACTCACCATGCTTGCCTGGTACGGGCATGCCGAGCCCGACGTCGTCGCCGAGTTCGAGGCGGAGAACAACGTCAAGTTCAAGCCCAAATACTATACCGGCGGTGACAACATGCTCGGGCTGATCGCCCAGTCGCCTCCCGGCACGTTCGATATCATCCTGTCCGACGCGGAATATGTCCAGCAGCTCAACGCCGCGGGCTATATCGAGGAGCTTGATCCGAAGGACTACGCCTTCGACGACTATTTTCCCGAGTTCCAGCAGTTCCCGGGCCACTGGCAGGACGGAAAGCTCTTCTCCGTGCTTGCCCGCTTCGGCTTCCTGGGCGTTGCCTACAACACCGATGCGCTGACGGAGAAGGAAGCCTCGAGCTACAACGTCTTCTGGGACGAAAAGCTGAAGGGCAAGGTCGGGCATTTCGACTGGCACCTGCCCAATCTCGGCCAGATCAGCCTGCTGGAGGGGAATTCCTCGCCATACGACATCGACGAGAACGCCTGGGAGAAGCTGCAGGAGAAGACAAAAACGCTCCGTCCGCAGGTCGGCGGCTTCTTCGACTACGGCGGTACGTTCTCGTCCCTCCAAAACGGTCAGATGCTGGCCATGGCCGGCATCGGCGACTGGATCACCGGCACGCTCGAAAAGAGCGGCGCCAAGGTGCGCAGCGTCATCCCCGAGGAGGGCGGGCTGCAATGGACCGAATCCTTCTCCATCGGCAAGGGTTCGGCGAAGGCGGACCTCGCCAGGAAATGGATCCAGTACAGCACCTCGGCCAAAGGCCAGGTGAAATCGGCCAACATGGCCGCCTATCCGGCGCTCATCCCCAACCAGAAGGGCTGGGAACTGCTGCAGACAGAGACGCCTGAAGAGGCCCGGCGCCAGGGAATGCTGCTCAACGAGAGCAACGTGATGGACATGATCCGCAACGGGCGCATCAAGTACCGGCAATTGCCCATCCAGCAGAGCCTCGAGGACTGGAACGACTTCTGGTCCGAATACAAGGGCGCCTAGCCGGCGGTTACGGGGGCGGCAGCACCTCCCCTGCGCTCCCCTGGGGGCGGACTTCCGGTCCGCCCCTCCACTCCGGCAGCTCTGCGGGCGCCGGCCAGTTGCCGCATGTTGAGCCCGGAGCCAGCCAGATGCGCAAACCGATTACCCTATACGGATTGACCTTCTCCCTGCCGATGCTGATCTGGCAGGTCATGTTCTTTCTCGCACCGTTGCTGTTTCTGATCGCCCTGAGCTTCTGGACGGTCAAAAACTTCCGGATGGAGCCGGATTTCGACACGGTCAACTGGGTCAGGATCCTTGGGCGGAGCGTCTTCTGGGACGCCTATCTTCGCACCTTCGCCCTTGCGGCCGCCTGTGCCGCCATCGCAAGCGCGCTTGCCTTTCCCCTCGCCTATACGATCGCCTTCAAGCTGTCGGACACGGCGCGGCGGTGGGCCATCTTCCTGATGGTCATCCCCTTCTTCACGAGCTACCTCGTGCGCGTCTATTCCTGGCAGATATTCCTCTCCGACAACGGCATCTTCAACGCCCTGTTCGCCCGCGTGGGACTGGGGCCCTTCACCATGCTCAACACGAGTTTCGGGGTGATGATCGGCTACCTGACCCTGTGCCTGCCGCTGGTCGTCCTGCTGCAGCTCTTCAGCCTGATCTTCGTCGACAGAAACCTGATCGAAGCGGCGCACAATCTGGGCTGCGGGCGCTTCGGCACGGTCTTCGAGGTCATCGTTCCCTCGGCGAAGGTCGGCCTGGTCATCGCCGCTCTCTTCTGCTTCATCCTCACCTTCGGCGATTTCGTCAGCCCGCTCTATCTCGGTGGCGGCGATCCGCCGACGCTTTCCATCCTGATCACGGATACCACCAAGTCCGGCCAGCAATGGCCGCGGGCAGCAGTGATCGCACTGACCATGATCGCAACCTTGCTGATGGTCGCCTTTGCGGCGGTCCGCTACGCCTACAAGGAGCGCGGACGATGAACGCCTTCAATCGCAATCCGCTGATCGAGCTCCTTCTGAAGCTCTACCTGCTGCTGGCCTTCGCCTTCATCTTCGCCCCGATTGGCGCCAGCTTCGTCTTCTCGTTCAATGTCGACCGGTTTCCATCCTTGCCGCTCGGCGGCTTCTCGACCATATGGTACGAGACCGTGGCCGCCGATCCGCTGGTCTGGGAAGGCCTCCGGAACACCCTGGTGACGGGCCTCAGCGTATCGATCCTTGCCACGGCCATCGGCTTCGGCGCGGCCTACACCGACTTTCGCTACCGGTTCATCGGCAAGTCCCTCTATCTCGCGCTCGCGCTGCTGCCGCCGACCATCCCGGTGGTCATCCTGGGCCTTGCGATGCTCGCCTTCCTGTCGAACGTCCACCTTTCCGGCGCCACCCATTCGGTCATCATCGCGCATGTGGTGATGTGCGCGCCCTTCGCCATGGCGATCATCCGGTTGCGGCTGTCCCAGATGGACCCGTCGCTCGAGGCGGCCGCGTGGAACCTCGGTGCGTCGGAATGGATGGCGATGCGCCATGTCATCATTCCCTTCTGCAAGCCGGCAATCCTTGCCGCGCTGTTCATCACCATGGCCGTGTCCTTCGACGAGTTCGCCGTCGCCTGGTTCGTCTCCGGCCTCAACGAGACCCTGCCCGTCAAGGTACTCGGCTTCCTGCAGGGGCAGGTCAGTCCCCGCATCAACGTCATCGGTACCTTCGTCTTCGTCGTCTCCATGACGCTGGTGGTGCTGGCCCAGATCCTTCTCATGAAACGCGGAAGCGCGCCGAAGGCCGCAGCGGAAAACGCCGGAGTTCAATAGCATGACCGAAGAGGCTCTCGTTGTATTCGATGGCGTCGCCAAGCGCTTTGGCACCTATGTGGCCGTGGAGAGGACAGACCTGGAAATCCGCCAGGGGGAATTCCTCGCCATCATGGGATCCAGCGGCTGCGGCAAGACGACCACGCTGCGCATGCTGGCCGGTCTCGAAACACCGAGCGAGGGAGAGATCCGCCTTGCCGGAAAGCGTATCAACGACCTGCCGACCTGGAGCCGGGACACGCCCATGGTCTGGCAGAGCCTGGCGCTATTTCCGTTCCTGACCGTCCGCGAGAACGTCGAGTTCAGCCTGCGCATGCGCGGCGTGGAAAAATCCGCACGCCGAAAGCGGGTCGACACATGGCTGGAGCGCATGCAGATCACCGAGTTCGCCGACCGCAACGTCAACCATCTTTCCGGCGGCCAGCGCCAGCGCGTGGCACTGGCCCGCTCGCTCGTGACGGAACCGCAGATCCTCCTGCTCGACGAGCCGCTGTCGGCACTCGATGCCCATCTCAAGGTGAGGATGCAGACGGTGCTGTCCAATCTCCAGCGCGAGCTCGGCATCACCTTCGTCTATGTGACCCATAGCCAGTCCGAAGCCTTTTCGATGGCCGATCGCGTCGTGATCATGAGCCGGGGGCGGATCGAACAGATCGGCAATCCGCAGGAGATCTACCGGGCACCGCGCACCCGCTTCGTCGCCGAATTCCTGGGTTCGTCCAACATCTTCTCCGGCAGCGTCGTGGATACCGACGACCGGTCCATAAAGATCGCTACGCGGGCCGGGGAATTCATCGTCGCGCGCCACACGGCCACGCCATTGCGCAAAGGGGACCAGGCCACCTTCGTCGTCTCGGACGACCGTGTCCATCTGGGCAACGAGCCGCCAAGCGAAGGCTACAACGGCGTACAGGCGTCGGTCGTCGGCGAGGAATTCGTCGGCGCCACGGCGGTCATCCATCTGGAGAACACCGCCGCCGGGCTGGAATTGAAGGCACAGAAGAGCCACGACGAACTGGAAGGGCTCGACCTTTCTCCAGGGGCCGCGGCCTGGCTCTCCTGGCGCCCTGAAGCCGCCCATCTCCTGCCCGGCACGCCCGGCTGACACGCGGAGAAGGAGAAGCCGTGATGCACGAACGTGGGGTAGGATATGTCGTCGCCAACCGTCCGGAGCCGCCCAAAACGCGCCATCGCCCAGGCGTCGAACTGAAGGTCGGTTTCGTCCTGGCGCGACATTTCACCTTGAGCGCCTTTTCCCTGTTCGTCGATACGCTAAGGCTTGCCAGCGACGTCGACGACCGTTCCGGTCGGCTCCTGTGTGACTGGGACGTGATCAGCGCCACCCCACACATGATCCGGTCGAGCAGCGGGATTCAGGTCTCTCCGACAACCAGGCTGGGAAATCCGGAGCGCTTCGACTACATCGCCGTCATCGGCGGCCTTCTCGATGTCGAGGAACAACTCGACCGTGAAACCATCGCCTTCCTGCACGAGGCTTCGCGCCGGAAGACCAGAATCATCGGTGTCTGCACCGGCAGCTTCATCCTCGCCGGTCTGGGTCTTCTGCGCAACCGGCAGGCCTGTGTCAGCTGGCTGCACCATTCCGAGTTCAGAGCCTGTTTTCCGGATGTCCGGCTGACGTCGCAGCGGCTCTTCGTCGAGGACGGCGGTATCATCACCTGCGCCGGCGGCAGCGCGGTAGCCGATCTCGCGGCACTGCTGGTGCGAAGGCATGTGGGCGAAAGCGCGGAGAAGAACGCCCTTGAGATCCTTCAACTGGAACGCCGGCGCGAAGGCAACGAAGTCCAGAGCCGCGCGCCGATCTCGCTTCCGGTCCACTTCGACGACCGTATCAAGGCAGCACTGCTCTGCATGGAGCAAAATCTCGACGAGCGGATCGGCATCGACGAGATTGCGCTGAACGTTGGACTTTCCCGCCGCCAGCTCGAACGCATCTTTCACAACAAGACCGGCATGTCTCCAGCGGCGGCCTACGAAAAAATCCGCTTGAAGAGGGCGATGCTCCTCATCGAACGCACGTCCAAATCGCTGATCGAGATCGCCCTCGACGTGGGTTTCGGGAGCAGTTCGCACTTCTGCCGAAGGTTTCGCGCAAATTTCGGAACAACACCGAACGCCCTTCGCGCAAAGTCACGGCCACCCCGATCGCTGAGGCTTGAAAAAGCAGACCATGCCACTCCATCTGCGGCCAGCGCTCCTGGCGGGCGTGGCGATCGTTGGGCATGCAGGGCCGGAAATGTTCCGAACGCTGACGGCGCAATCGGTCAGCCTGAACCTCAAATCCCGCTGCGCCAAGGCCCGGCTTGAGTGGCAAGGCGGCGCGGGTGATCGTCTGAAGAAGGATCGGTAGCACGAGCGCCAGACCTGAGCGCGTCGGCTCCACCCTGCCGTCAGGGTCTCAATCATACTGGAGCGTTTGAGATTATCCATGGAAACGACAACCATCGAATCCCGGGCCGACTTCGCCCAATGGGCGATCGAGCGGGCCAGTGCCATCGTCGCCGAACAAGGCGCCAATCTTGCGGTGGCAGCGCGCGATGGTGCCGATGAGAAGATCGCTCAAGCCGCCAATGCCCTGGGCCAGGCCGTGGTAGAGGCGATGTTGGAAGTCTTCGATGGCCTGATGTCGGACTAGACCAGGTTGCCCACCTCGGCATTCGCGCTCCAATCAGCGGCTACGAGCCAAGTGGCGTGCCGTGTCTTCGAAGCGGCAGGAGAGCGGGCTCGCGGAACCATGATCCGCGACGAATGGAGGCGGCCGATGTGGCCGCCTCCCGTTTTCGATCTCAACGACTGCCTGGCGCTTCACAGCAGGAAGTCTCCCTTGTCGAGGGTGACGAGCTTGTCGATATGGAGGGCGAAGTCGGCTTTGCCGTCGCCGTTGGTGTCGGCGGTGACGTAGGTGTCCTTGCCGCTCTTCGAATAGCGCAGCTCGCCGGCCTTGTCGGAGAAGGCGTCCGTGCCGATGAAAGTGAAGGCCTGGTTGCCGGACTTCGTCGTGTTGGCGTCGATCGCCTTCAGGTCGATGATGTCGCCCGAGCCGAAGTCGAAGATCGTGTCGCGGGCCGACTTGGTCGAATCCGACACCGCCTTGAACACGAACACATCCTTGCCGCCGCCGCCATAGAGGTCGTCGGCACCCTTGCCGCCGTAGAGCGTGTCCTTGCCGGTCCCGCCCTTGAGCACG
>NZ_JAOXHF010000017.1:0-88089 GCF_025780115.1 Rhizobium sp. TRM96647 | reverse complement strand
GATCGGGGGCTGATCATCCGTGCCAGTGTCGCGTTTCTAACTGGCCGACAGCGTCGCAGCCCTATTCAGCTTTGACACTCTGTGTAGCCGGGTACATTCTATTTCCAAGTGCGACATGCCAATGATTTCTATACGCAATTGACCCTCGCCGATCGACCCGATAGCTCGCCAGTTCGGCCACCATCGTTCGACAATCTGATGCAGCGCATCAGCCCTTTCGTTCCCGGCGCCGGACAGGATAGCATGTCGGCGGCGAGCGGGAGGCTTCATGGCAGACGACAGGCGGTATTGGCTGCGCAAGGACGATGCGGAGGCTTCGAGCGCGAGCTTTCCCGAACTCTTTTTCGATCTCGTCTTCGTCTTCGCGCTGATCCAGCTGTCGGAGACGCTGGTGGAGGATTTCACCTTTGGCATTGCGAGCGAGGCCGTGCTGTTCATCCTGGCGCTCTGGTGGGTGTGGATCCATACGACCTGGGTGACCAATCTGCTCGATTCCGAGATCGTGCCGGTCAGGATCTTTCTGTTCGTACTGATGTTCCTCGGGATCGTGCTCGCGATCGCGCTTCCGAAGGCGTTCACCGACATGGGGCTCGTCTTCGCCCTCGCCTACTGCGCGATGCAACTCAGCCGTTCGCTCCTTGCCCTCTACGCGTTCCGCAATGGCGATCGCGCCGCCTTCACGACGTTCCTGCGCATCACCGCCTGGCTTGTGGTATCCGGTGCGCTGTGGGTTGCCGGCGGCCTGTCGGAGCCGCATCTGCGCGTGCTCTTCTGGGTGGCCGCGCTCGCCGTCGAATATATCGGCCCGGTGGCGCGCTACTGGCTGCCGTCGATCGGCGCAGCGCCGCCCGAGGCGCTCAAGGTCGATGGCGAGCATCTGGCCGAACGCTGTGCGCTCTTCGTCATCATCGCGCTCGGCGAGACGATCCTGACGACAGGCAAGAACGCCTCGGCGCATCTCGAAAATGCCGCGACTATGCCGGTCCTCGTGCTGGCCTTTCTCACCACCGTGCTGATGTGGTGGCTCTACTTCCACCACGGCCAGGAGAAGGCTGCCGAGAAGGCTGAGCAAACGAGCAGGCCGCAGGAAACCGCCCAACATCTCTTCACCTATGGCCACCTGCCGATCATCGCCGGCATCATCCTGACCGCCGTCGGTGAGGATTTCAGCCTCACCCATCCGTTCGAGAGCGGTTCGGCCAGCAGCGCCCTGGCGCTTCTCGGCGGCCCTGCCCTCTATCTCGCCGGCCTCGGCTGGATGCGGGCGGCTTCGTCGCGCATCGTCCCCTACGCCCATATCGCCGGCATCTCCCTGCTCGGCGTCACCTATCTGCTGGTGTCGAACACCACCAATTTCCTGATCCATCTGACGACGGTGGCCATCCTCTTCGGCGTGGCCGTCGGCGAGGCGGCGGCCGTCAAATGGTACGGCTCGCGCGCCGCCTGATGCCGCCCGCTGCGTAGGCTGCCGAAGACAGCATTGCGACCGGGCCCAGCTTGGGCCTTGAAAGAAAATGCGTTCCCCTCTCTGGCGCTTCCGTCCGCTTCGCGTCATCCTGTTGAAAGGAGAGAGTTGCGATGCTGGCAGAGGGAGGAATGCCGATGCGCTGCTTTGCCGTGGTCGGCCCGTCGCAGGCGGGCAAATCGACGCTCGTCGAAAAACTGGGCGCGCTGGAGGGCGGCGGCAAGAAGACCGCCACGCCGTCCGGATTGAACATATGCACCTTCGAATACGGCGGTGAAGCCTGGTGCGCGCTCGATACGCCGGGCTCGGTCGAGGCCATCGCCCATGCGCAGAACGCGCTGCTGGCCAGCGACGCCTGCATCCTGTGCGTTTCGCCGGCGCCGGAGGAAGCCGTCCTCGCCGCGCCCTATCTCAGGGTCATCGAGGCGTCCGGGACGCCCTGCATCATCTTCGTTAACCGGATCGACGAGCCGCGCGGCCGCATCCGCGACGTGATCGCGGCCCTCCAGGACTATGCCGGCCATACGCTCGTCCTCCGGCAGGTGCCGATCCGCGAGGGCGAGACGATCGTCGGCAGCGTCGATCTCATTTCCGAACGGGCCTGGCGCTACCGCGAGGGCCAGCCCTCCAATCTCGTCGCCCTGCCGAAGGACGTGACGGAGCGCGAACAGGAGGCGCGCACCGAGCTTCTCGAGCACCTTTCGGAGTTCGACGACTGGCTGCTGGAGGAACTGATCGAGGATCGCGAGCCGGACGGCGCCGCCCTCTATTCCATCGCCACCCGCATCCTGAAAGAAAACCGCATCACCCCCGTCTTCATCGGCTCGGCCGGCCACGGCAACGGCATGCAGCGGCTGATGAAGGCGCTGCGCCACGAGGCGCCGCCGGTCGAAGCCCTGCGCGACCGGCTCGCCGCGGCGGCGGGTGCCGACATTGCTGCCATGACCTTCCACGCCTTCCATCGCCAGAACATCGGCAAGACTGTGCTGGGCCGCGCGCTGGGCGAGATCAAACAGGCCGCGGCCCTCGGCGAAGGCGGTCTCGGCACGCTGCAGGATCCGATTGCCGCCCGCCCGGTCGCCAACGGCCAGCTTGCGCCGGGAGAGGTGTTCGCCTCGGTCAAGTCGGATCGCCTGCCCGTCCCTGCCCTGCTCGCGGTCGGGACCGCCTTCCCGCCGCCGGACTGGACGGCGCCACCCTCGCCCATGCTGGAGCGGATCCTCGTTCCGAACAACGAACGTGACGAGACCAAGCTGTCCTCGGCGCTCGCCAAGATCGCCGAGACAGACCGCGGCCTGCGCCTGTCGCAGGAGGAAGGCACCGGCGCCTATCTCATCAGCATCCAGGGCCTCCTGCATCTGCGCGAGGTCGCACGGACGCTCTCCGACGTCTTCCACATCGTCGTGGAGGACCAGCCGCCGAGCCCTGTCTATCGGGAGACGGTCTCGCGGCCGTCAGACGTCCACTACCGCCACCGCAAGCAGACGGGCGGCGCCGGCCAGTTCGCCGACGTCAAGCTCAGTGTCCATCCGAACGGCCGCGGCGACGGCTTCTCCTTTGCCGAGGTCGTCAAGGGCGGCGCGGTGCCGCGCAACTTTATCCCCGCCGTCGAGGCCGGCGCGCGCGAGGCCATGGACAAGGGACCGCTCGGCTTCGGCGTCATCGATGTCGGCGTGACCCTGACGGACGGCCAGCATCATGCCGTCGACAGTTCGGAGTATGCCTTCCGCACCGCGGCCAAGATGGGGGCGCGGCAGGCCATGGCACAGGCCGCGCCGGTGCTGATGCAGCCGATCGCCCGCGTCGAGATCCACATCCCCTCGGTCTATACCGGCGGGCTGGTGCAGATCGTGTCGGCGCTCAAGGGCCAGGTGCTCGGCTTCGACCGCGACGAGGCGGCTAAGGGCTGGGACACGTTCCGCGCCCTCATTCCCGCCAGCATGCTCGAGGACCTCGCCCGCTCGCTCCGCTCGGCCAGCCAGGGCATCGGCTACTTCTCCAAGGCGTTCGACCATTTCGAGGAGGTCTACGGCAAGGAGGCGGATGCGATCGTGGCAGCGCACGGGCAGCAGATGGCGCACGGCCAATGAAGCGGGGTGCGGGCGGCAACGGGCAGTTCGCCGCCATGCCGGCAATCTGGCACGCTGAATCTCAGGCTTCGCATTAGAATTGTTACAGATATAATTGATATTAAACCATAAATATCTGGACTTATCAGCCAGGAGCCCTCCTCCCACCTGCCTATGACCTCTTCCAAATCTCAGGATGTGCGCTAGCTTTGACAGACGGGATCGGAGCGCGCCATGAAGATCGTCCGGGCTGCCCTCGCAGTCTGCATGCTGCTGCTGCCGCCGGCAGGACCGGCCACGGCAGACGATCCGGTCCTGACCGTGCAGAAGGTGATCGCGGCGCAGATCGAGGCTTTTCTTGCCGACGATGCGGCGGCTGCCTACGCCTTCGCCTCCCCGGCCATCCGGCAGAAATTCCCCGACGAGACGTCCTTCTTCGACATGGTC
Organism: Rhizobium sp. TRM96647; assembly: GCF_025780115.1. Classification (NCBI taxonomy): domain Bacteria; kingdom Pseudomonadati; phylum Pseudomonadota; class Alphaproteobacteria; order Hyphomicrobiales; family Rhizobiaceae; genus Rhizobium; species Rhizobium sp. TRM96647. The sequence continues at coordinate 84,108 of NZ_JAOXHF010000017.1, read as the reverse complement.
AAACGCGGTTATGCGCCCGTCTATCGCCCCGGCAATTTCGCCTTCGGTCGCAGCAGGGTCGCAGACGACACCGTCCTGCAGGAAGTCCTGATCAACGGCAGCGACGGCAAGGACTGGACCGCCGTCTACCAGGTCGTGCGCCAGCCCGATGGCAGCTACAGGATCAACGGCGTGCACATGATGCGCTCGGTGGCGGGGCCGGACATCTGAGCGGCCCCATATCCGAACCTGTTATTTAAGAAACCAACTTATCCTACTGTTTTTATAAAACACTCGTAGAATAATCGGTGTCAGGCGTTCTTCTTCGCTTCCGCCTCGCCGCGCGCCCAGCCGTCCTGCGTCTCCGCCATGAAGTCGCCGTAGCGGCCCGCTTCGATGGCAGCGCGGATGCCGGCCATCAGTTCCTGGTAGTAGGCGAGGTTGCTCCAGGTCAAAAGCATGCCGCCGAGCGATTCGTTGGCGCGCACGAGGTGGTGCAGGTAGGCGCGCGAGTAGTCGCGGGTCGCCGGGCAGGCCGACTGCTCGTCGAGCGGACGCATGTCCTCGGCATGGCGGGCGTTGCGGATATTGATGCGGCCGTGGCGGGTGAAGGCCAGGCCGTGGCGGCCGGAGCGGGTCGGCATCACGCAGTCGAACATGTCGATGCCGTGGGCGACGGATTTCAGGATATCGTCCGGCGTGCCGACGCCCATCAGGTAGCGCGGCTTTTCGTATGGCAGGTGCGGACAGGTGGTGTCGATCATCTCGAGCATGACGGCCTGTGGCTCGCCGACGGCCAGACCGCCGATCGCATAGCCCTTGAGGTCGAGGCCGGAAAGCGCCTGCGCCGAGCGCACGCGCAGCTCCGCGATGTCGCCGCCCTGGACGATGCCGAACATCGCCTTGCCCGGCTGGTCGCCGAAGGCCACCTTGCAGCGCTCGGCCCAGCGGTAGGACATCTCCATCGCCCGCTCGATCTCTTTCGGTTCCGCGGGCAGGCGCACGCATTCGTCGAGCTGCATCTGGATGTCGCTGTCGAGCAGGCCCTGGATCTCGATCGAGCGCTCCGGCGACATGTGGTGCAGCGAGCCGTCGACATGGCTCTTGAAGGTGACGCCCTGCTCGTCGAGCTTGCGCAGACCGGAGAGCGACATCACCTGGAAGCCGCCGGAATCGGTCAGGATCGGCCAGGGCCAGCGGATCAGCTCGTGCAGGCCGCCGAGGCGGGCGACGCGTTCTGCGCCCGGGCGCAGCATCAGGTGATAGGTGTTGCCGAGGATGATGTCGGCGCCGAGGTCGCGCACCTGGTCCAGATACATCGCCTTGACGGTGCCGACCGTGCCGACCGGCATGAAGGCCGGCGTGCGGATCGTACCGCGCGGCATGGAGACTTCGCCGCGCCGCGCCTTGCCGTCAGTCGCAAGCAGCTTGAATTCGAAGCGTTCGGTCATGGTTCTTTCCGGAAGAGCAGGCTGGCGTCGCCATAGGAGTAGAAGCGGTAGCCGGTCTCGATGGCGTGCGCATAGGCCGCCCGCATCGTCTCCAGCCCGCTGAAGGCAGAGACGAGCATGAACAGCGTCGACTTCGGCAGATGAAAATTGGTCATCAGCACGTCGGCAGTGCGAAACCGGTAGCCCGGCGTGATGAAGATGCCGGTGGCGCCCGACCAGGGCTCGATCGTGCCGTCGTCGCGCGCCGCACTTTCGAGCAGACGGAGCGAGGTTGTTCCGACACAGACGATCCGACCGCCGCGTGCCCGCACGGCGTTCAGCGCCTCTGCCGTCCGCCTCGAAACATAACCGATCTCCTGGTGCATGACGTGGTCGTCGGTATCGTCGGCCTTGACCGGCAGGAACGTCCCCGCCCCCACATGCAGCGTCACGAAATGGCGCTCGACGCCCTTACGATCAAGCGCCTCGAACAGCGCCTCGGTGAAGTGGAGGCCGGCCGTGGGCGCGGCGACGGCGCCCTCCTCGCGGGCGTAGATCGTCTGGTAGTCGCGGCGGTCGTCGGCGTCGTCCTCGCGCTTGGAGGCGATATAGGGCGGCAGCGGGATGTGGCCGACCGCGGCGATCGCCTCGTCGAGGATGGGTCCGGACAGATCGAAGCGCAGCGTCACCTCGCCGCCCTCGCCCTTCTCCTCCACGATCGCATCGAGCGCGCCGAGCAGGCAGGCGTTGCCGCCGTGGCCGAAGGCGATGCGGTCGCCGACCTTGATCCGCTTGCCGGGCCGGGCGAACGCCTTCCAGCGATCGGCGGCGATGCGCATGTGCAGCGTGGCGGAGACCTGCTGGCCGCCTGCCCCTTCGCGATGGCGGATGCCTTCCAGTTGCGCCGGGATCACGCGGGTATCGTTGAAGACCAGGGCGTCGCCCGCCTGCAGGAAGTCCGGCAGGTCGCCGACATGGCGATCCTCGAAGAGCCGGGCTTCGCCGGGACGGACGACGAGCAGCCGCGCCGCCTCGCGCGGGGTCACCGGGCGTAGGGCGATCCGCTCCTCGGGGAGCTCGAAGTCGAACAGGTCAATGCGCATCGGAACTAGGATCTTCGGGTTCGTCGTGGCGATAAACCATTTCGGCGAAAAAGGGAAACCCGCCCCGGCGCCTGCGCGCATACGGAGCGGGTTTCCGGCACGCTGCAGCGATCAGGCGTCGGCTGCGACCTTCATCGAGACGATGGTGTCGGGATCCTTCACCGGTTCGCCGCGCTTGATCTTGTCGATGTTGTCCATGCCGTCGATGACCTGGCCCCAGACCGAGTACTGCTTGTTCAGCCAGGGGGCGTCGGTGAAGCAGATGAAGAACTGCGAGTTGGCCGAGTTCGGCATCTGGCTGCGGGCCATCGAGCAGGTGCCGCGGACGTGGCTCATGTTCGAGAATTCGGCCTTCAGGTCCGGCTTTTCCGAGCCGCCCATGCCGGCGCGGGCGGGATTGAAGTCCTTGCCGCCGGTCTTGCCGTACTGGACGTCGCCGGTCTGGGCCATGAAGTCCTCGATGACGCGGTGGAACACGACGCCGTCATAGGCGCCCTCACGCGTCAGCTCCTTGATGCGGGCGACGTGACCGGGGGCGAGATCCGGCAGAAGCTGGATGACGACCTTGCCCTTCGAGGTCTCCATGATGATGGTGTTTTCCGGATCCTTGATCTCGGCCATGGTCTTTCTCCTTGGTTTGGAAGGCTTACTTTCCGACGGTGACCTTGATCATCCGGTCGGGCTCGGTGACGGCGCCGTTGTTGGCATCGTCGCCGCGCTTGATCTTGTCGACGTTCTCCATGCCTTCGACCACCTGGCCGACGACCGTGTACTGGCCGTTCAGGAAATCGCCGGGGGCGAACATGATGAAGAACTGCGAATTGGCGGAGTTCGGGTCCTGGGCGCGCGCCATGCCGACCGTGCCGCGCACGAAGGGTACGTCGGAGAACTCGGCCGGCAGGTTCGGCTCCGAGGAGCCGCCGGTGCCGGCAGCCGAGGCTTCGAAGCCCTGCTCCATGTCGCCGTACTGGACGTCGCCGGTCTGCGCCATGAAGCCGTCGATGACGCGGTGGAAGGCGACGTTGTCGTATTCGCCCTTCTCCGCCAGCGCCTTGAGGCGCTCGACATGCTTGGGCGCGACATCCGGACGCAGCTCGACGACGACCGGGCCGTCCTTCAGCTGGATCGTCAGGTATTCCTTCGCCTGGGCCCAGGCGCTGCCGCTGGCGGTAGCAAGAAGGAGGGCGCCGGCAAGGGCGTACTTGAAGAGTTTCATGGTCACTCCGTTTCGTTGAAATGGATCAGGTGCGCCTGCGCGCCTTCAACGCTGCATCGACGACCCTGGGAACAAAGGCGCTGACGTCACCGCCCATTCCCGCGATCTGACGAACCAATGTGGCGGTTATGGGTCGCGATGCAACCCCCGCAGGCAGGAATACGGTCTGGACGTCCGGTGCCATCTGCTGGTTCATGCCGGCCATCTGCATCTCGTAGTCGAGATCGGTACCGTCGCGCAGGCCCCGGATCAGGAGGTGCGCGGCATGGGACCTGGCCGCATCGACCACCAGCTTGTCGAAGGAAACCACGGTGACGTCGGCGGCGCGCGCGGGCAGCGCCTCGGCGATCGCCTGCCGGATCAGGTCGGCGCGCTCATCGAAGGAGAACAGCGGCGTCTTGCCGGGATGGATGCCGATCGCGACCACCACCTTCGGCGCAATGTTCAACGCCTGCACAAGCACGTCGAGGTGCCCGTTGGTGATCGGGTCGAAGGAACCCGGATAGAAGGCGACGGCCATGGCGTTTTCCCGTTTTGGCGCGTTGTGTCACGCGGCAGAGCCATAAGCAAGAGAGCGGCCTGCCGAAGCCGCCGGTGTCCCCGTCAAACTGACGGGCGCTATGCCACCGACGCGAGATGCAGGACCGGTCGGCCGCGCACGGCTTCGATGTCCATATAGGTGATCGGGAACAAATGTCGAAGCAGCGGCGTTCTGGTTGCAAGTTCAATCAAGGGAATGCGTTTTCCGATCGGAAAAGGAAAAGCACCATGGCACTCGCACTACTCTGCATGACGATGTTCGTCCTCCTGACCACGGCCAGCATGCGGGCCACCCGCCGCGAAGCGCGCCGGAGCTCCCTTGCGGCCAGCCCGCGCGGCAAGTGGATCCGCACCCACCGGGAGGCCTGATCATGACCGCCGTGATGATGTTCTTCGCCATCCTGATCAGCATGATCTTCACCATCGACTTTTCGCGGACCATCCTGGCGCTGCGCCAGGAACGGGTCGCGATCAGGGCGATGCGACGGAAAGCAGGCGGCTTCGACGTGTAAGGCGCAAGGCCGGTTTCCGGAAAGAAGGCAACACCGGAGCCCGTCCTCGCCGCACCTCCCCTTGCCGCCGTCCTCGCAGGCGCTTTCCCCTCAAGCGACCTGCATGAAGAAAGGCCGGCGCCCCGCGCCGGCCTTTCCCTATCTATCGCCAAGTCATTGCCGCCCGGTGACGGTCGTCCCTATTCGGGCGTCTCGCCCCCGTCGGTCGAAGGCGGAGCCATCCCGGCTTCCGTACCTTCCACACCATTGCCTTCCACGCCGTCACCCTCGACGCCGTTGCCGTCGAGTTCGTCCTCGCCGTCCGGCTCGCTGATGCGCTCGACGGAGACGACCTTCTCATCCTTGGCGGTGGAGAAGATGGTCACGCCCTTGGTGGCGCGGCTGGCGATGCGAATGCCGTTGACCGGCACCCGGATCAGCTGGCCGCCGTCCGAGACCAGCATCAGCTGGTCGCCGTCGTCGACCGGGAAGGCTGCGACCAGATCGCCGATCTCGGCGGTCTTGGAGGTGTCGGTGGCGCGGATGCCCTTGCCGCCGCGGCCGGAGGTGCGGAAGTCGTAGGAGGACGACCGCTTGCCGAAGCCCTTCTCGGAGACGGTCAGCACGAACTGCTCGCGCGTCTTCAGCTCCTCGTAGCGATCATCGGAAAGCTGCCCCTCCTCGGTGACCTCCTCGCCGACCAGCGCGATCTCCTCGGCCTCGCCGCCGGCAGCCCGGCGTTCGGCGGCGGAGCGCTTCAGGTAGGCGGCGCGCTCCCAGGGTTCGGCGTCGACGTGGCTGACGATCGTCATCGAGATGATGCGGTCGCCCTGGCCCATCGAGATGCCGCGCACGCCGACCGAGTTGCGGCCGGCGAAGACGCGAACGTCGTCGACCGGGAAGCGGATGCACTGGCCGAGCGCCGTCGTCAGCAGCACGTCGTCCTGGTCGGTGCAGGTCTCAACCGAGAGGATCTCGTCGCCCTCGTCCTCCAGCTTCATCGCGATCTTGCCGTTACGGTTGACCTGGACGAAGTCGGACAGCTTGTTGCGCCGGACGGTGCCGCGCGTGGTCGAGAACATCACGTCGAGGTTCGCCCAGGTGCTCTCGTCCTCGGGCAGCGGCATGATGGTGGTAATCCGCTCGCCGGGCTCGATCGGCAGCATGTTGATCAGCGCCTTGCCCTTGGACTGCGGCGTGCCGATCGGCAGGCGCCAGACCTTCTCCTTGTAGACGATGCCGCGCGATGAGAAGAACAGCACCGGCGTATGCGTGTTGGCCACGAACAGCCGCGTGACGAAGTCCTCGTCGCGCGTCGCCATGCCCGAGCGGCCCTTGCCGCCGCGGCGCTGGGCGCGATAGGTCGCAAGCGGCACGCGCTTGACGTAGCCGGCATGCGAAACGGTGACCACCATGTCCTCGGGGGCAATCAGGTCCTCGTCGTCCATGTCCGGGCCGAAATCGGCGATCTCGGTGCGGCGCGGCGTACCGAACTCGTCGCGGATCGCAATCATCTCGTCCTTGACGATCGCCTGGATGCGCAGGCGCGAGCCGAGGATGTCGAGATAGTCGCGGATCTCCTCGCCGATCTTGTTCAGCTCCTCGTCGATCTCGTCGCGGCCGAGCGCCGTCAGGCGGGCAAGGCGCAGCTCGAGGATCGCGCGCGCCTGCTCCTCGGAGAGGTTGTAGGTGCCGTCGTCGTTGATGCGGTGGCGCGGATCGTCGATCAGGCGGATCAGCGCATCGACGTCCTTGGCCGGCCAGCGCCGCTCCATCAGCTGCTCGCGCGCCGTCTGGGGATCGGGCGCGCGGCGGATGAGGCTGATGACCTCGTCGATGTTGGCGACCGCGATCGCGAGACCGACGAGCACGTGGGCGCGGTCACGCGCCTTGCGCAGCAGGTACTTGGTGCGGCGGGAGACGACCTCCTCGCGGAAGGAGACGAAGGCGCGCAGCATGTCGAGCAGCGCCATCTGCTCGGGCTTGCCGCCGTTCAGCGCCACCATGTTGCAGCCGAACGAGGTCTGCAGCGGCGTGTAGCGGTAAAGCTGGTTGAGCACCACGTCAGCATTGGCGTCGCGCTTCAGTTCAATGACGACGCGGTAGCCCTCGCGGTCGGACTCGTCGCGCAGGTCCGAGATGCCCTCGATGCGCTTCTCGCGCACCAGTTCGGCCATCTTCTCGATCATCGACGCCTTGTTCACCTGGTAGGGGATCTCGGTGATGATGATCTGCTCGCGGTCGCCGCGCATCGGCTCGACGCGGGCGACGCCGCGCATGATGACCGAGCCGCGGCCGGTCTCGTAGGCCTGGCGGATGCCGGCGCGGCCGAGGATCATGGCGCCGGTCGGGAAGTCGGGGCCCGGGATGATCTGCATCAGGTCCGGCAGCTCGATCGCCGGATTGTCGATCAGCGCCACGCAGCCGTTGATGACTTCCGACAGGTTGTGCGGCGGGATGTTGGTCGCCATGCCGACGGCGATGCCGCCGGCGCCGTTGACGAGCAGGTTCGGAAACTTCGCCGGAAGGACCGTCGGCTCCTGGATTGTGCCGTCGTAGTTGTCGCGGAAGTTGACCGTCTCCTTGTCGAGATCGTCCAGCAGCGAATGCGCGGCCTTCTCGAGGCGGCATTCCGTGTAGCGCTGGGCGGCCGGTGGATCGCCGTCGACGGAGCCGAAATTGCCCTGACCGTCGATCAGCGGCAGCCGCAGCGACCAGTCCTGCGCCAGGCGCGCCAGCGCGTCGTAGATCGCACTATCGCCGTGCGGATGGTACTTACCCATCACGTCGCCGGTGACGCGCGCGCACTTGACGTATTTTTTGTTCCAGTCGATCCCCATCTCGCCCATGCTGAAGAGGATGCGCCGGTGCACCGGCTTCATGCCGTCGCGCACATCGGGCAGCGCGCGGCTCACGATCACGCTCATCGCGTAATCGAGATAGGACCGCTGCATTTCCTCGATGATCGAAATCGGCTCAATGCCGGGAGGGGTCTTGCCGCCGGGAGTGGTTTGCTCTGTCAATGTCTGTCACGATCTTTGTTCGGAATCAGTCGCGGAATTTATAGCCTAACGGCTTGAACTGCGCCAATTTTGCGGGAAGTTTTGAACAGTCTTTTGCCAGAAATCCGCCAATTGCCGCAATTTGATGGCGGCTTTCGACGGCGCCCGCCGCCCGCCCTTCCCTTCCCCGCGTCTGTCGCCTAACAATGGCGCAAAGCGCATCGCCAGTATGCGCATGAACCGGCACAGGGGATCGCCGCATGTACGATTGGAATCTGGTCGTCAATGCCATGGCGACCTTGCTGGTGACGCTGGACCCGCCCGGGCTTGCGCCGATCTTCCTGGGGCTCACCGTCGGCATGAACCGCTCGGAGCGGACCCAGGTCGCGTTCCGCGGCTCCATCATCGCCTTTGCCATCCTTGCGGCCTTCGCCCTGTTCGGGGCCGGAATCCTTGGCGTACTTGGCATATCCATGGCCGCATTCCGCATCGCGGGCGGCCTGCTCCTCTTCTTCATCGCCTTCGAGATGGTGTTCGAGCGCCGGCAGGAACGGAAGAAGAAGACCTCGGAGGTGGCCGTCACCAAGGATCACATCCGCAACATCGCCGTCTTTCCGCTGGCCCTGCCGCTGATCGCGGGGCCCGGCGCCATTTCGGCGACGCTGCTTCTGGCGGGTTCGATGTCCTCGCCTGTCGGACGGGTGGCCCTGATCGGTGTCATTGCGCTCTGCGTCGCCATCGTGTTCGTGACGCTCTATGTCGCCGAAAGGATCGACCGCTACCTCGGCGTCACCGGACGGGCGATCCTGACGCGGCTCCTCGGCGTCATCCTCGCAGCCCTTGCCGTGCAGTTCGTCGTCGACGGCACCCGTGCCGCCTTCGTCATCTGACGGACCGGGTCGCGACGGACGCGTCGCAAAATAAGTGTTGGCGCCATGCCACTCCTGATTGCAAGTCGGTCACGCCGTTGATACGGACGATCTGCGCAATCGGAGATAGAGCCATGAACCGCACCCGCATCCTGACACTCATGCTTTCCGTCGGCCTCCTCGCGGGCTGTGCGCCCACCGAAAGGGAGTACGAGGCCCTCGTCACGACACTGCAGGGCAGTGCGAAGGCCCGGCAACTCGCGGTCAGCGAATGCACGAAGGGCTTTTCCACCAGCCAGAAGCGTGCAGCCGCCGTCATCATCGACAGCACGGAAAAGAATGCCGCCCGCTTGGCGTGCACCCGGGCCGTCGAGGCCATGCGGTCCGGCCGGCTCACCTATGCCGATGCCGTCGACATGAAGAGGGGCAAGTTCACGCCGAAGCTGGTCAAGATCGTCCAGGGACGATAGGCGCTCCGGTCCCCCGGCGGCGCCCCGAAGCCGATCACGCGAGCAGCGCCGGCTTCTCTCCACCATAGGCCCAGTCCAGAAGCTCGATTGTGTGCAGGATCGGCACGTCGGTTCCCGTGGCGATCTGGGTGATGCAGCCGATGTTGCCGGTGGCGATCACGTCGGGCTTGGTCGCTTCGAGGTTCTTCACCTTGCGCGCCTTCAGCTTCGCCGAGATCTCCGGCTGCATGATGTTGTAGGTGCCGGCCGAGCCGCAGCAGAGGTGGCCCTCGGCCGGATCGCGGACGGTGAAGCCGGCAGCCTTCAGCAGCGTCTTCGGCAGCTGGGTGATCTTCTGGCCGTGCTGCATCGAGCAGGCGGAGTGATAGGTGACGGTCACCTGCTTCGTCTCCTGCTGCGGCAGGTCGAGGGTGGCGAGATATTCCGTGACGTCCTTCGCCAGCGCCGAGACGCGCGCTGCCTTTTCCGCATAGTCCGGATCGAGGCGCAGCATGAAGCCGTAGTCCTTGATGGTGGTGCCGCAGCCCGACGCCGTGACGATGACCGCGTCGAGCCCGCCGTTCTCGACCTCGCGCAGCCAGACGTCGACATTGCGGCGCGCCGATTGCAGCGCCTGCTCCTCGCGGCCCATGTGGTGGACGAGCGAACCGCAGCAGACTTCGCCGGCCGGCGCGACCACCTCGACGCCGAGGCGGGTCAGGAGCCTGATCGTCGCCTCGTTGATCCCGGGCTCCAGCACCGGCTGCGCACAGCCGGACAGGATCGCCACGCGGCCGCGCCGGGTACCTGTCGGCGGATGTGTGCCCGGGCGGGCACTCGACGAGGGCTTGGGGACGCGGCGCGGGGCCAGGTCCAGCATGGCGGCGAAGGGCTCGAGCCCCCTCACCTTCCGCAGCAGCCCAGCGAAGGGCCGGCCGAGGGAGGCGGCATGGAGGGCCAGCCGGAAGCGGCCGGGATAAGGCAGTACCGCCGCCAGCAGGTTGCGGATCATCCGTTCCCGGAACGGGCGCCGGTAGGTGTTTTCGATGTGCACCCGCGCGTGATCGACCAGATGCATATAGTCGACGCCGGAGGGACAGGTGGTCGTGCAGGCGAGGCAGGAAAGGCAGCGGTCGATATGGGTAACCACCTGCTCGTCGGCCGCGCGGCCGTTCTCCAGCATGTCCTTGATCAGGTAGATGCGCCCGCGCGGACTGTCGAGCTCGTTGCCGAGGGTGACATAGGTCGGACAGGTGGCCGTGCAGAAGCCGCAATGGACGCATTTGCGCAGGATCTTCTCCGACGTCGCAACATGCGGATCAGCGAGCTGTTCGGCGGTGAAATTGGTCTGCATCAGGCCGAACCCTCTGTCTGTGTCGTGTCATGGGGATCGGCAAGGAAAGTCCCCTCCCCAACCCCTCCCCACAAGGGGGAGGGACTTGTCGTGCCGCACCGCTCCAGGTTCTGCAGCAAGGTTGCACCTGGCGCCGACGACCCGTTTGCCGAGGCCGTTCGGCAGTCTAGCCCCTCCCCCTTGTGGGGAGGGGTTGGGGAGGGGTTCCTGTCCACCGAAGAAGAGAAGAAGCTCCAGGCCATCATCGCCCCCTCACCGCCCCGCCGGAAACAGACCGGCCGGATCGAACTTCTCCTTGATCCGCGCGGTCAGCGCCTCGATCGCCTCGGCCTGCGGCTGCAGCACCGGCGTTGCTGCCATGGCAGCCGCTGATGCGCGCAGCAGCGTCGCGTGGCCGCCACCGAGCGCCTTGATGTAGCGGCGGACGAGTTCGGCCTCCGGATCGGCCTCCATCCGCAGCCAGACGAGGCCACCCTGCCAGTCGTAATAGGCGTCCGCGCCCGTCTCCAGGCGCAGGGCGGCGACGAGTTGGTGGCCGACGGTCGGGGCGACGGAGACGCGCCAGAGCGGGCGCGCCGTACCGTCGGCATAGGGCTGGACGTCGCGGATCTCGCGCCAGAGCTGCGCTGTCGCGCCGGCGTCCAGCACTGACACCGCACCGAACGGTGCCATGACGGAGGAAAGCTTCCCGGCACGGGCCGAGACCGAAGCCGCCAGCCCCTCGAGCCGAAGCACGGTCGCTGCCCCGTCCGGCAACCGTCCACCGAGGACGCGGCCGCGCACGCTTTCGGGCAGGTGAGCGGCGCCGGAAACCTCGACCGTCATCGACATGGCGGTCGCCATGGCGGCTGCGGCCTCCGCGTCGTTCAGGCCGGAGACGACGATCGTTGTCGCATCCCCGGGCACCGGCAGCAGCCGGAAGGTGACCTCGGTGAGGAAGGCGAGCGTGCCGCGCGAGCCGGCGAGCAGCTTCGAAAGGTCGAGACCGGTGACGTTCTTCATCACCCGTCCGCCCGCCTTGACGATCCCGCCCGCGCCGTTGACGAAACGGACGCCGAGGAGGCTGTCTCGGGCGGCGCCGGCGACGAAGCGGCGGGGACCGGAAGCGTTGGTGGCGAAGACCCCGCCGATGGTCGGGATGCCACCGGTGCCGAGCGCGGGGCGCAGGTCGAGCGGCTCGAAGGCGAGCATCTGGCGGTGCCTTGCGAGCGCGGCCGTGATGTCCTCGAGCGGGGTGCCGGCCTTGGCCGTCATCGTCATCTCGGCCGGATTGTAGGCGACGATGCCGGAGAGGTTGGCCGAGGACAGGATATCGCGGCCGCCGGCCTGGGCCAGCGTGCGCGTCCCGCCGCCGCGGATCTGCAGGGGGCTCCCGGCCGCCGCGGCGGACAGGATGATCCGCGCGGCGGCGTCTTCGGAGAGAGGATCGTGGATGACGCTCATGCCGCCGGTCGCCCTTCCAGCGGGAAGACCTTGGACGGGTTCAGGATCCACTGCGGATCGAAGGCGGCGCGCACCGCCATCTGCTGGGCGAGATCGGCCTCGGCATACTGGTGGCGCATCAGGTCGCGCTTCTCGATGCCGACCCCGTGCTCGCCGGTCAGGCAGCCGCCGGCATCGACGCAGAGCTTGAGGATCTCGTTGCCCGCCTCCTCGGCGCGGGCGGCATCCTCCGGATCGTTGGCGTTGAAGAGGATCAGCGGGTGCATGTTGCCGTCGCCGGCGTGGAAGACGTTGGCGACGCGCAGGCCGTGGCGCTCGACGATCTCGGCGGTGCCGCGCAGCACGTTCGGCAGTTGGCTGAGCGGCACGGTGCCGTCCATGCAGATATAGTCGGCGATGCGGCCGGTGGCGCCGAAGGCGGACTTGCGGCCCTTCCAGATCAGCGCCGCCTGGGTGGCCGACTGACTTTCCTTGACCACCTTCACCCCGTGACGCCGGGCGATGTCGATGATCGCACGCAGCATGTCGTCCATCTCGGCCTCGGAGCCCTCGACCTCGACGATCAGCAACGCCTCGACGTCGCTCGGGTAGCCGGCGCCGGCAAAGGCTTCGCAGATGGTGATCGCCGGCCTATCCATGAACTCGATCGCGACAGGGATGATGCCGGCTGCGATGATGTCGGCGACGCAGGCGCCGGCTTCCTCCGAACTGTCGAAGCCGAACAGCACCGGGCGGGCGCCTTCAGGCTTGGCGATCAGGCGCACCGTCGCTTCGGTGACAATGCCGAGCTGCCCCTCGGAGCCGCAGACGAGGCCGAGCAGGTCCAGCCCCGGCGCGTCGAGCGCCTTGCCGCCGAGTTCGACCACCGTGCCGTCGACGAGCACCAGCTTGACGCCCAGCAGGTTGTTCGTCGTCACGCCGTATTTCAGGCAATGGGCACCGCCGGAGTTCATGCCGATATTGCCGCCGATCGTACAGGCGAGCTGGGAGCTCGGATCGGGTGCGTAGAAGTATCCGTCGGCGGAGACGGCATCCGAAATCGCAAGATTGGTGACGCCCGCCTGCACGGTGGCGCTGCGGTTGGCATAGTCGACATCGAGGATGCGCGACATCTTGGAGAGGCCGAGCACGACGGCGTCCTCCTGCGGGATCGCGCCGCCGGACAGCGAAGTGCCGGCGCCGCGGGGAACGACGGGGATGGCGTAGCGATGGCAGTATTTCATCACTGCTGCGACCTGCGCCGTCGTCTCGGGCAGAGCGACCGCCAGCGGCACCCGGCGGTAGGAGACGAAGGCGTCGGTCTCGAAGGGGACCAGTTCGCGCGGCTCGTGCACGAGGCAGCCCTCGGGCAACAGATCCGCCAGGTCGGCGACGATCTCGCGCCGTCGCGACAGCACCGCCGCCCTCGGCGGCAGAAAGCCGATCTGCTCCATCGCGAAGCCTCCCCCGATTCCAGAATTGGTCTTTTTTGTTTACCACTTTGCACATGCCCAGGCAAATGCTAAGCACCTTTTCCACTAGGGCGAAAATGGACCGCATTTGTGACGGACCTCGGTGATCTGGACATATTCTCGCGCGTCGTCGCCACCGGCAGCATGTCGGCCGCGGGGCGGATGCTGGGCCTGTCGCCGGCGGTCGTTTCCAAGCGAATCAAGCGGCTGGAGGAAAGGCTCGGCACGCGGCTCCTCCAGCGCACCACCCGGCAGATCTCGCTGACGGAAGCCGGCCAGGGCTTTCACGAGCGCATCGTCGCCATCCTTGCCGGCATCGAGGATGCGGAAGCCTTCGTCTCCGGCCGCGCGTCGGCGATGAAGGGGAGTTTGCGGATCTCCGCGCCCACATCCTTCGGGCGGATGCACATCGCCCCGCATCTGAACGGCTTCATGGAGGCCAATCCGGAACTCGTCGTCAACCTCGTCCTGACCGACGATTTCTCCGACATCGTCGGCGATGGTTTCGATCTCGCGATCCGGATCGGCGAACTGCAGGATTCCTCGCTCGTCGCCCGCAGGCTCGCCCCGGTCCGGCGCGTGCTCGCCGCCGCGCCCTCCTATCTGGAGCGCCGCGGCACGCCGCAATCGATCGGCGACCTTGCCGCCCACGTCTGCATCCCGCCGCACAGCCAGGACGCTTGGCGACTGGAGGGGCCGGACGGAACGGTGATCTACCGGCCGCAGGGAATGCTCGTCACCAATTCCAGCGAAGTGGTGCGCGAGGCGGTGATCGCCGGCATGGGGATCGCGCTCCGCTCGACCTGGGACATCGGCGCCGAGCTCAGCGACGGCCGGCTGGTGCAGGTGCTGCCGCAATACGAGGGCTCGCGCAACGTCGTGCTCTCGGCGATCTATGCCAGCCGGCAGTTCCTGCCCGCCAAGGTTCGCGTCTTCATCGATTATCTGGCCGAGCTCTACGGCCCGACACCCTACTGGGAGCACGCCCTTTAAGGTTCAATGCGCGTCCTCCTCCGCATGCCTCCGGCGGATCGCGCGGACCAGCAGCCACATGCCGAAGACGACGACCGGGACCGACAGGCCCGTCAGCGTCTCCGGCTTGGCCGGGAGGCCGAGGTCGTGCAGCGCCTTGGCGACATAGCCGAACAGGCCGACCACGTAGTAGGAGATCGCCGCGACCGACAGGCCCTCGACCGTCTGCTGCAGGCGCAATTGCAGCTTCGCGCGGCGGTCCATCGAGTTCAGCAGCGTCGCGTTCAACTGCTCCAGTTCCACGTCGATCCAGCTGCGCAGGAGCGAGGTCGCCCGGGCGAGCTTGCGCGACAGGTTGGCCTGGCGCTCCTCGATGGACTGGCAGGTGCGCATCGCCGGCGCGAGGCGGCGCTCGAGGAAGAAGCCGAGCGTCTCGTGGCCGGGGATCGCCACCTCCGCCAGCGTGCGGACGCGCTCCTGCACGATGCCGTAATAGGCGCGGCTGGCGCCGAAGCGGTAGAGGCTGAGCGCGGCATTGGCTTCGAGCTCGGCGGCGAGCCGGGTGATCTCGGCAAGCATCGAATCGGCCTCGTCGCGCGCATGCTGCTTCATCCGCTGGGTCACGGCCGTCAGCCCGTCCTCGATGCGGCGGATCTCCGGCGAGAGCGACTGGGCGAGCGGCAGGCCCATCATGGCGAGCGTCCGGTAGGTCTCGATGTCGAGCAGGCGCTGCACCAGCGCGCCGCGGCCGGCGGGCGTCATGCCGCGGTCGATGACGAGGATCTGCGTCAGCCCGTCGCCATTCTGGCGGAAGTCGGTGACGATCGTTGCCTGCCCGTCCTTGACGTCGCTGTAGCAGAGGCTGGTGGGGTCGAAGACGCCGATCGCCTCGCGCGTCTCGGGCGTGTCGGGGCGAAGCTCCAGGCGGATACCGGCGATCAGCGTGCCGGGCGGGGAGAAGCTGTCACCGAAGGGATGGACGGGCACCACCTCGCCGAATTTCGCAGGCGCCGGACTGTCCCAGAAATAGGTCGAGAACTCGGTATGGCGCTCCCAGCGCAGCGTCCCCTGCCCCCAGCCCATGGCGTGGTGGTTGGCGTCGCGCGCCGGCGGCGATACCCCGCGCGAACGCGACAGTTCCGCCAGCACCGCATGATCGACCGCAGTCCCCCCTTCGGTCAAAAACGCCAGCTGGAAGATCACGCGCGGCGAGGCCACCAGCGTATAGGGCCTTGCGTGGATCTCGCCGAGCGCCTGCGCGCGCTGGGCCGCCGGCGGAAACGCGAAGCTTCCGTTCTTCATCTCCGCATCGTCCCCTCCTAGCGCATGCTTGTCTCTTCAGCTTAAACGACAATTCAGCGCTGCAAAGAGCGCATCGGGCGCATCCCTCATGATTTTGCGGGCCTATCATCTTTTGGCTGCTGGACAAGTTTATTGACCAGTTACCGGCGGCTGCTATCCTCAGCGCATGGAAAGCGTCCCGACCCGCCCCGATTTCGATCTCTTCGCGCGCGTCAGCCACAGCCGCACGGCGGACGAGGTCGTGCGACAGATCGAGCTTCTGCTGCTCGAAGGCATCCTGCGCGACGGCGACCGGCTGCCGGGCGAGCGCGAGCTTTCGCAGCGCCTCGACGTCTCCCGCCCGATCCTGCGCGCAGCGCTGAAGGAACTGGAGACGCGTGGCCTGCTCGTCAGCCACCACGGCGGCGGCACCTACGTGACCGACATCATCGGCCAGGTCTTTTCCAGGCCCGTGGTCGAGCTGATCGCCCGCCACCAGCGCGCCACGATCGACTACCTGGAGTATCGCCGCGCACTGGAGGGCATCACCGCGGAGCTTGCCGCGCAAAGGGCGACGGACTTCGACCGGAAGATGCTGGTCGGCATCCTCGAGGACATGCGCCGGGCGCATGCGAGCGGCCGGTTCGAGGACGAGCTTGCCGCCGATGTCGACCTGCACAACGCCATCGGCGAGGCGGCGCACAACATCATCCTGCTGCACACGCTGCGCTCCTGCTACCGGCTATTGGAACAGGGGATCTTCTTCCACCGCCATCTCGTCTTCGCCTCCGAAGAGGCGCGGCTGCAGCTTCTCCGGCAGCACGAGGCGATCTGCGAGGCGATCATCGGCGGCGATCCGGCCGCGGCGAAGGCGGCCGCACAGGCGCATATCGACCATATCGCCGGCGCGATCCGCGAGGCGGAGCGGACCGGCGAATGGCAGCGCATCTCCCAGTTGCGGATGCAGCAGCGCAACGCCTCCGCAAAAAGCGTGTAGCGCCACCGCCATTTGGCCCATATTTGTCGCTATCGCAGGGCCTTCGCCCACCGCGGCCGGTTTACAGGGCTGCAAAAGCTTTCATACTTCGATCGAGACGGAACCCGAATCAGCCCGCGTGAGGCTGGAAGGAATGAAAAAGAAATTGAACCTTGTGCACCGTATAGCCAGCGACGTGAGTCTGATGTTCCGGCGGCCTGCGCGCCTGCAGTATGCAGCGCTGTGCTACCGGCACAGGAAGAAGCTCGACGCGCTCGAGGTGCTGCTGATCACCAGCCGCGACACGGGCCGCTGGGTCATCCCGAAAGGCTGGCCGATGCAGGGCCGGGAGTCCTATGCCGTGGCCGAGCGCGAGGCCTACGAGGAGGCCGGCGTCAAGGGCAAGGTGCACAAGGAACCGGTCGGCTACTACATGTATGAAAAGGGGCTGGCGCAGGGGATGACGGTGCCCTGCAAGGTGCATGTCTATGCGCTGGAGGTCGACGACCTCTGCAAGAACTTTCCCGAAAAGGACGAACGCCGGCTGGAATGGGTCAGTCCGTCCGAGGCCGCCGAGCGCGTGGCCGAACCCGGCCTGAAGTCCCTGCTCGTCCATTTCGAGCGGGACTGGAAGGCCCGGCACCAGGCTGCGCCTGCGAAAAATGCGCGGGCCTGATCGCCCCATCTTATTGCTCTCGCGATCCTGAGGCATTAGTGCCACCGTGACGCTGGAGCATCGGATGGAAAATACCCCCAAGCGGCTGGGCAAGCCGACACTCGACAAGGATCTCGACAAGCTGACGCGGGTCGAGGCGGCGACGCAGTTCGTGTCGCGGGGGCTGATCGCGCCGGGGATCGGCTTCATCTTCTTGGCGCTCGCCATGATCGTCGCCGGTTCCTATGTGATCGACCAGCCGGGGGCTGCCATCGTCGTCGCCGGCGCGGCACTCGCAGCCTACATGGCCATGAACATCGGCGCCAACGACGTCGCCAACAATGTCAGCCCCGCCGTCGGCTCGGGCGCGCTGACGATGGCCGCGGCACTGGTGATCGCGGCCATCTTCGAGACGCTGGGGGCGGTGTTCGCCGGCGGCGATGTCGTCTCCACCATCTCCGAGGGGATCGTCGCGCCTACCTCGATGCCGGCTGCGACGCTCGTCTGGGCCATGCTCGCCGCACTGCTCGCGGCCGCCGTCTGGATCAACGTCGCGACCTGGATCGGCGCGCCGATCTCGACCACGCATGCCATCGTCGGCGCCGTCATGGGTGTCGGGATCACCGCCGCCGGCCCGGAATCGGTCAACTGGAGGCTGATGTCGGGCATTGCGACGAGCTGGGTGGTGTCGCCGCTGCTCGGCGGGGTCGTGGCGGCCGGGACGCTGTACTTCATCAAGGAAACGATCATCTACCGCGACGACAAGATCGAGGCGGCGCGGCGGTGGGTGCCGGTACTGATCGCGATCATGAGCGGCAGCTTCGCCGCCTATCTGGTGTTCAGCCCGCTCGACCACGTTCTGGGCCTCGGGCTCGTCGCCTGCCTTCTGGTCGGGCTTGCCATCGGCGGACTGACCTATGCGGCAAGCGTGCCGGTGATCGCCCGGCAATCGGTCGGACTGGAAAACCGCAACCAGTCGCTGCGCAAGCTGTTCCGCGTGCCGCTGATCGTCTCCGCTGCACTGCTCTCCTTTGCCCACGGCGCCAACGACGTGGCGAACGCCATCGGGCCGCTCGCCGCCATCGTGCATGCCACCCGCACCATGGAGACGGGGTTCGACAGCGTCGTGCCGCAATGGGTGATGCTGATCGGCGCGCTCGGCATTTCGCTCGGACTGCTGCTCTACGGGCCGAAACTGATCGACCTCGTCGGCAAGGAAATCACCAAGCTCAATCCGATGCGGGCCTATTGCGTGGCGCTCTCGGCCGCCGCGACGGTCCTTTTGGCCTCCGCCTTCGGAATGCCGGTCAGCTCAACGCATATCGCTGTCGGCTCGGTCTTCGGCGTCGGCCTCCTGCGCGAATGGTACACGAAGAATTCCCCGCGCCGCCTCGAATACATCCGCCGGCGTGGCGGCATCGTCGGCCCGGAGGACATGGAGGAGCGCAACCCGTACGAGATCAGGCGGCGCCGGCTGGTGCGCCGCTCGCATTTCATGACCATCATCGCGGCCTGGATCGTCACCGTGCCGGTCACGGCGATCGTGGCGGCCATCCTGTTCGCCATCCTCCACGCCCTGTTCGGCTGACCGGAGACGACAATGCGGGCCAACTATCGCATGCAGCGGCTGTTCGTGGAGGCAGACCTTGTCGCCGGAGCCTCATTCGAAGTCTCCAAGGAGCAATTCCACTATCTCGCCAACGTGCTCAGGGCCGAGGACGGCACGCGACTGCTCGTCTTCAACGGGCGCGACGGCGAATGGACGGCCGACGTCTCCTATCCCACCCGAAAGCGGCTGCTTCTCACCGTGGCCGAGCAGTCCCGCCCGCAGCCGGCAGCGAGCGACCTGTACTATCTTTTCGCACCGCTCAAGGTCGGTCGTCTCGACTATCTCGTACAGAAGGCCGTCGAGATGGGCGCCGGGCTGCTGCAGCCGGTCATGACCCAGCACGTGCAGGGAAAGATAGGCAGCCTGGAGCGGCTGGAGGCGAATGTGATCGAGGCGGCCGAGCAATGTGGCATCCTCGGCATTCCGGAGGTCGCCCCGCCCCGCCGCCTCGACGAACTTCTCCGCGACTGGCCACAGGATCGTCGCATCGTCTTCTGCGACGAGGGCCATGACAGCCAGAATCCGCTGTCCGTTCTCCAGGCGATCGGTGAGCGAAAGCTTGCCCTTCTCGTCGGGCCGGAAGGCGGATTTTCCGATGCCGAGCGGGCGCTGCTGCGAAGCCTTCCCTTCGTCACGCCGATCCCGCTCGGACCGCGGATCCTGCGGGCCGATACGGCTGCGGTCGCGGCCATGGCGGTGATCCAGGCCACCATCGGCGACTGGCACTGACCGGCCGGCGCCAACGTCCCGGAATTCCGCGTCAAAGGCTTGCGACAAAAGAGCTTTCTGTTTTTTTGAAGGCATCTTGAAAGAAATTTGCTTGCACCGCACATAATTACGGTCCAAGCACCTTCACCTGCCTGGCCTTGCGGCCGGGTCCCACCTGCACAAGAAGACGCCCATGGCCCGTGACACCACCGACCAGACGCCGGTTCGCTCGACAGCGGAATTGGCCGAATACCTCGCTTCCGGCTGCAAGCCGAAGGAGCAGTTCCGGATCGGCACGGAGCACGAGAAGTTCGTCTTCTTCACCGCCGACAACAGCCCGGTTCCCTATTTCGGCGAGCGCAGCATCTCCGCGCTCCTGACCGGCATGCAGCAGAAGACCGGCTGGGAGCCGATCGAGGACGGCGACAACATCATCGGGCTTGCCGGCCCCTCCGGCGCCGGCGCGATCTCGCTGGAGCCCGGCGGGCAGTTCGAGCTCTCCGGCGCTCCGCTGGAAAACCTGCACCAGACCTGCAAGGAATCGAACCAGCACCTGGCGACGCTGCGCGAGGTCGCCGAGCCGCTCGGCATCCGCTTCCTCGGCATGGGCGGCAGCCCGAAATGGACGCTGGACGAAACCCCGCGCATGCCGAAATCGCGCTACGAGATCATGACCCGCTACATGCCCAAGGTCGGCACCAGGGGTCTGGACATGATGTACCGCACCTGCACGATCCAGGTGAACCTCGACTTCTCCTCCGAAGAAGACATGCGCCGCAAGATGCAGGTGTCGCTGAAGCTGCAGGCGCTCGCGACTGCGCTCTTCGCCTCCTCCCCTTTCACCGACGGCCGGCCGAACGGCCTGCTCTCCTGGCGCGGCGACATCTGGCGCGACACCGACAACAAACGCGCCGGGCTGATCCCCTTCAGCTTCGCTGCGGATTTCGGTTTCGAGCGCTACGTCGAGTGGGCGCTGGACGTACCGATGTACTTCGTGGTCCGCGACGGCAAATATCACGACTGCACGCATATCACCTTCCGCCAGTTCATGGCCGGTGCGCTGAAGGGCGAGATTACCGACTGGCAGCCCAACATGGGCGACTGGACCAACCATCTCTCCACCCTCTTCCCCGACGTCCGGCTCAAGCGCTTCCTGGAGATGCGCGGCGCCGACGGTGGCCCCTGGCGGCGGATCTGTGCGCTGCCGGCCTTCTGGGTCGGCCTGATCTACGACGACACCGCCCTGGCCGCCGCCGAGGACCTGACGCGCGACTGGACTGTCGAGGAAGTCTCGGCGCTGCGCGATGCCGTGCCGGCACAGGGTCTCGCCGCGGTCCATCGCGGCAAGCCGCTTTGGGATCTCGCCCGCGAGGTGATCGCGATCTCGCGTGCCGGCCTTGCTGCCCGCGCCCATCTCAACGGTGACGGCGTGGACGAGACCGTCTTCCTGTCGCCGCTGGACGAGGTGCTGGCCAAGAAGGCGACGCTCGCCGAGGACATGCTGGCGCTCTATAACGGCCGCTGGAAGGGCTCCGTCGAGCCGGTCTTCGCCGAATACCAGTACTGACGCGTTCGTCCGGAAGCGTTCGTCGCCGGCGACCGACCGGCCGGGCCGGCCACGGAAGAAACCGGTTTCCGCCGCCGCTATTGCCGTTATAGTGCAAGGTCATGCAGCCGCATGCACCGGCGTTCGACGCCGGCACGACGACAAGGGGAACGGCGATGATCGCACTGTACGACTTGATGCTGAAGGCCCAGAACGGCAGCGCTCTGGACGTGATGGCAAAGCAGTTCGGGCTGGCCCAGCAGCAGGCGAACGAGGCGATCTCGGCGCTGATGCCGGCCTTCTCGGAAGGGATGAAGCGCAGCACTGCCAACCCCTATGATTTCAGCAGCTTCCTGAAGGCGCTCTATTCGGGCGACCATGCGAAATACTTCGAGGACATGACCAAGGCGTTCACGCCCACGGGCATTGCCGAAGGCAACGACCTGCTGTCGCAGTTCTTCGGCTCCAAGGAGGTGTCGCGGGCGATCGCAGCGCAGGCCGCCCAGATGACCGGCATCGGGCAGGAGATCTACAAGCAGATGCTGCCGGTGGTCGCAAACACCCTGATGGGCGGCCTGTTCAAGCAATCGACCTCGTCCTTCTTCCCCGGCATGCAGCAGCAGGGCGCGGACAACCCTTTCCTCGCGGCCATGCAGCAATGGATGGAGGCGACGGGGATGGCCCGGAAGCCGGAGCCGCAGACCAATCCTTTCAGCAATCCGTTCAACAATCCCTTCACCCAGGCCTTCTTCGGCACGGCGCCGAAGAAGGAGACCCAGGACCTCTTTGCCGACAATCCCTTCGCCAAGGCGTTTGCCGACATGATGGGGGCGATGTCGGGCAAGAAGCCGGATGCGGATGCGCCCCCGGAGAAGGCCGAGACGCCGGCCGATTCCTGGTCGAAGTTCGTCAACACGCTGTTCGACACCGGGCTCGAGATGCAGAAGGACTACCAGAAGAACATCGAAGGCATCTTCGACACGATGACCAGGCAGGCCGAGGCCGGCACGCAGAAGCCTAAGAAGGCCCCGAAAGCCCCGGAGTAAGGGCCAGGGACCGACACCCAGTCCAGAATGAAAAAAGCCCGGCGGAACCATTCAAGGTCGCGCGCCGGGCAAGCGGCAGGGTTATTGGCTCTCACCCTGCGGGGAAGCTTGGAGGGGGACCTCAGTCGGTCCGGCCGCTCCGGATGTGTCTGCGCGCCCGTTCGCGCGCCGTGATCGTCAGGTGCAGGCCGGGATCGGCGAAGAAGGTCGAGGTCATCGCCTCGGCGATATCCGCGCGCCTGAGCCCGATATCCAGCAACTGATGGTCGTCGAGTTCGTTCAGGTGGCCGATCGCGACCCGGTTGCGCCATGTGCGGACCATCCGGACAGCCGAAAGGCGGAATCGGGCCAAAAGCGAGGGGACGGGACGGCGCGAACCGGCGAGGTCGAGGTCGACATGATGGTCAAAGGTGCGCATGGCACTTCTCCTTTCCGGTGCAGCGCGCCATCACGGCAAAAATGCGCGCACCTGTAATCGTTTCGCCAGCCGGGATCGGCGGGCGGCAAAAGTTTTCGGTCTTGCAAAAAGTCCCTCCCGGCTGGAACGCGCCCGGGACGGATCTGTACTCCTCCTGGGCGAAGTCCGGCGGACCGTCCGTTCACCCTGCAAGGCCTTTTTCGCAAATTGACATTGATCAGTCCAACGAATGTTTCTAATAGTATTTATCAAACCCTCTGATGGAACATCGCCATGTCCGCTCCGCTGGATATCGATCAGCTGCATACCTTCGTCGCGATCGCCGACACCGGCTCCTTCACCAAGGCTGCCGATCGGGTGTTCAAGACCCAGTCCGCCGTCTCCATGCAGATGCGCCGGCTGGAGGAGCGCATCGGCAAGCAGCTTTTCATGAAGGACGGCCGCGGCAACAGGCTGACGGCGGAGGGCGACCGGCTGCTGAACTTCGCGCGGCGGATGATCCGGCTGAACAACGAGGCGATCGCCGCCTTCGACGACAACCGCCTCGAGGGTTCGCTGCGCATCGGCACGCCGGACGACTATGCCGACCGCTACATGCCCGAAATCATCATGCGTTTCGCCAAGACCCATCCCAATGTCGAGCTCTACATCGTCTGCGAGCCCTCGGTGGATCTGGCCGAGAAGATGAGCAAGGGCGAACTCGACATCGCGCTCGTGACCCACAATCCGCGCGAGCGCCAGTCGGACGTGGTCCGCACCGAGCCGCTCTGCTGGGTGATGTCGGCCAACCATCCCCTGCCCGAGAACGCGCCGGTGCCGCTCGCGGTCGGCCGGCGCGACTGTCAGTGGCGACAGGTCGCCTGTGCCGCGCTCGATTCGGTCGGCCGCGACTACCAGGTACTCTTTACCAGTTGGTCCTCGACTGTCGTCGCTGCCGCAGTCATGGCCGGCATGGCCGTCTCCGTCCTGCCGGAATCCGCACTGCGGCCCGGCATGCGGGTGTTGACGCAGGCCGACGGCTTTCCGCCGCTCGCACCCGTCCAGATCGGCATCATGAAGCGGCCGGGGCTTTCGCCGTCGCTGATGAACGCGATCACCAGCCACATCACCGCCTGTCTCGACAACATCTCGCCGCTCGCCGTCAACGACGACCTGCCGGAGGCCGAGGTCAAGACCTTCCCCCGCCTGCCCCGCCTGCGGCCGGGTCATGTGCTGCCGGGGTGGTGAGCCGGCCGCACGCCGCCTCCCGGTCGTAGCCCGGCGGCATTTGTGCCCGCCAGGCCGATCGTGGGGCATTCAGGACAGTGAAATTCCGTTGCAACGGCGCCGACGCTAACGCCCGGCGCGCGCCAGGCCGTGCGCCACCAGCCGGTCGATGACCTCGGCATAGGGAACGCCGCTCGCCGCCATCGCCTTGGAATACATGCTGATGTCGGTGAAACCCGGGATGGTGTTGAGTTCGTTGACGACGAAGCCCATGTCGTCGGTGACGAAGAAATCGACGCGGGCCATGCCGTCGCAGCCGACGGCGCGGAAGGCTCTGGCCGCCGTCTCGCGGATCCTGTCCTCGACCTCCGGCGGCAGTTCCGCCGGGACCTTCAGCGCCGCCCCCGCCTCGTCGACATACTTGGCGTCGTAGCTGTAGAAGCCGTGGCTTTCCGCCGGCACGATCTCGCCCGGGCGGGAGACGAAGAGGCCGCCCTCCGTGTCCTCGAGGACGCTGCACTCGATCTCGCGGCCGCGAACGAACTCTTCCGCCAGAAGCTTGCGGTCGTGGCGGAAACCTTCGGCGAGCGCCGCCTCATACTGCGCGGCACTCGAGACCTTGCTCACGCCGACGGACGAGCCCTGCCGGGCCGGCTTGATGAAGACTGGCAGGCCGAGAGCCGCCTCGACGTCCGCGAAGGCGGGGGCCGCGTCCTGCCGGATCGTCAGCGAGCGTGCGGCCGGCAGGCCCGCCTCCAGCAGCAGCCGCTTGGCGATGTCCTTGTCGAGCGCCGTCGCCGAACCGAGGATGCCACATCCCACGAGGGGGACGCGCGCGACCTCTGCCAACCCCTGGACGGAGCCGTCCTCGCCGAAAAGACCGTGCAGGACGGGAAACAGGATATCGATCTTCGCCAGTTCGTGCGGCGCGCCCTCGGCCGGGATCGCCACAATCCGCCCCTCCCCGCCGGCAACGAGGCAGAGTTCGGTTCCCTTCGTGGGCCGTGCGAGTTCGCCGCCGTCGAACCGGCTGAGCAGCCACAGCCCCTCGCGGGTGACGAAGACCGGCACGGCGTCGTATCTCGTAGGGACCAGCGCCCGCATGACGTTGGTCGCCGACATCACGGAGACGTCGTGCTCGCTGGAGCGTCCGCCGAAAAGCACGGCGATGCGCAATCTTCTGGAAGTGTCTGGCATGCGGTCCCCCGATTGGTGCTGGTGCGATCGGATCGAGCAATTGCGTCGACGTGAGGGCAACCGCAAGGCGGGTGACGCTTTATACAGCGAAATCAGCCGAGCGCCGGGAGGACGGCAGGCTGAAGGATGGGAACCTCGGTCCCGTCCGGCTGCGATCCCGCCCCGTCGCCGGGGCAGGATCTTTCACTTTGTCAGGGCTCTACTGCCCTCGCCTTACTCGGCTGCCGTGCTGATCGTGTCGGCCTCGTAACCGTGCGCGGCCTTCAGCGCGGCGCGCACCCCGGCCTCGTAGTCCGGATGCACCTGCCTGTAATGGGCCATCTGGCGCTCGATGATCGCGCCCGGCACGCCGCCCATCGCCGCGGCGATGTTCGAGAACAGACGCCCCTTCTGCTCGTCGTTGAACAGGTTGAAGAGCGCGCGCGGCTGCGAATAGTCGTCGTTGCCGATACGGTGGTTGTAGCGGTCGGCATCTCCGGTGATCGCCAGCGGCGGCTCCTTGGCCGACGGCAGTTCGGCGGCCGAGCCCGATACCGAGTTCGGCTCGTAGTAGGCGTCGACATTGCCGGTCTTCTGGCCGAAGAAGTTCATCTGCCCGTCCTTGTGGTAGTGGTGGACGGGACAGCGGGGGGCGTTGACCGGAAGCGCCTCGTAGTGCGTGCCGAGGCGATGGCGGTGGGCGTCGGCATAGGAGAAGACGCGTGCCTGCAGCATCTTGTCCGGCGAGTGGCTGATACCGGGGACGATGTTCGACGGCGAGAACGCGGCCTGCTCGATCTCGGCGAAATAGTTCTCCGGATTGCGGTTCAACTCCATGACGCCGATGTCGATCGGCGGATAGTCCGCATGCGGCCAGACCTTGGTCAGGTCGAAGGGATTGTAGGAAGTCTTGTCGGCGTCGGCCTCCGGCATGATCTGCACCTGGACCGTCCAGCGCGGGAACTTGCCGTCCTCGATCGCGCCGAACAGCGCCTCCTGGTAGCCTTCGCGGGTCTTGCCGATGATGCCCTCGGCCACCTCGTTGGTGTAGTGCTCGTGGCCCTGCTGGGTCTTGAAGTGGAACTTCACCCAGAAGCGTTCGCCGGCATCGTTCCAGAAGGAATAGGTGTGCGAGCCGTAGCCGTTCATGTGCATCGGGGTGATCGGCAGGCCGCGATCGGAGAACAGGATCGTCGTCTGGTGCAGGCTTTCCGGCGACAGCGACCAGAAGTCCCACATCGCCGTCGGCGAGCGCAGGTTGGTCTTCGGATGGCGCTTCTGCGTGTGGATGAAGTCGGGGAACTTGTAGGGGTCGCGGACGAAGAAGACCGGCGTGTTGTTGCCGACCAGATCCCAGTTGCCCTCTTCGGTATAGAACTTCAGCGCAAAGCCGCGCACGTCGCGCTCGTGGTCGGCCGCACCCAGTTCGCCGGCAACGGTCGAAAAGCGGGCGATCATCGGCGTCTCGGCGCCGGGCTGCAGCGCCTTGGCGCGGGTATATTTCGAGATATCGCCAGTGATCTTCAGCGTGCCGTAGGCACCCCAGCCCTTGGCGTGCACGACCCGCTCGGGGATGCGCTCGCGGTTCTGGTGGGCGAGCTTCTCGAGCAGCTGGTAATCCTGCATCAGGATTCCGCCGCGCGGGCCGGCCGTCAGCGAATTCTGGTTGTCACTTATCGGCGCACCGGCCGTCGTGGTCATCGTAGGGCGATCAGACATGGGATCCTCCTGTTTGCATTCCCTTCACAGGCGCCCGGCCAACGGAGAAGGCGGCGCATCTTCCGTTCTAGGCCAGGCTTTCGGCTTTCGTGTGAAAGCCGGCCTTTCCTGGAATTGTTCTAACGAGCCTTTGTCCCATCCCTGAAAGATAATTTCCAATTGTATTTACATTCAATCTTGATAAGAAAATCCTATCATGACTACGATTCGTCAAATGCGCTATTTCGATGCGCTGGCCGCAACCCTGCATTTCGGCCGCGCCGCCGAGCTGGTCCATGTCAGCCAGCCGGCGCTGTCCCAGCAGATCAAGGAGATGGAGGAGACCCTGGGCGCGAAGCTCGTCGAGCGCAGCCGCGGCAACACGCTGCTGACCCGCAAGGGCGAGGAGATCCTGGCCCATGTGCGCACGATCCTTTCCGAGCTCGACCGGCTGGAGCATACCGCGCGGCGCAGCGACGGCATCCTCGGCGGGCTGATCCGGCTCGGCATCATCCCCACCGTCGCGCCATATCTGGTGCCGCGGCTGGTGCCGCACCTGCGCAAGGCGCATCCGGCAATCGAGATCGAGCTGAGGGAGGCGGTGACCGACCGCCTCGTCGGCGACCTCACCGAGGGCCGGCTCGACCTCGTGATCGCCGCCTTGCCGGTCGACAACGAGGCGATTTCGACGCGACCGCTATTCCGCGACCGGTTCTACATGGCGATGGCGGAGAACGACAGCGAGGTGCTGATGTCGCCGCTGTCGGAATCGGACGTCGACCCCAACCGCCTGCTGCTGCTCGAGGAAGGTCACTGCCTGCGCGACCAGGCGCTTGCCGTCTGCGGCACGGCGGGAAAGCGCAGCCTCGTCAACTTCGGCGCCACCTCGATGGCGACGCTCCTGCAGATGGTCTCCCACGACATGGGCATGACGCTGATCCCCGAGATCGCGGTGCCCACCGAGACGCTGCGCAACGCGATCCGCATCGTCCCCTTCGCCGATCCCCAGCCGTCCCGCGAGATCGGGCTCGCCTGGCGCCGAGGGATCGTCGGGGCGGAAGAAACCGACGCGATCGCACAGGCCGTGCTCGCCTGCGTGGAGACACAGAACGGGTGAACCGCTGCGTGATCGCGGCGGTTGTGCTATGCTCGCGCCAACTTGCGGCCGAAAAGGGCGAAAGACCTCTGTGAGGCACATTGCCCCGGACGTCGTGCGCGGATCCTCCGGAGCGGGCTGATGCGAAAGTTCGATGCCATTGTTGTCGGCGCCGGCCAGGCCGGGCCATCGCTTGCCGCACGTCTCGCCGAAGGCGGCAGGACAGTCGCGCTCGTCGAACGAAAGTTCCTTGGCGGAACCTGCGTCAATGCCGGGTGCATGCCCACGAAGACGCTTGTGGCCAGCGCCCGCGCAGCGCATGTCGGCCGGCGAGCGGCAGATTTCGGCGTCAGGGTTTCTGGCGACGTCACGGTCGACATGAAGGTCGTCAGCGGGCGGGCGCAACGGATCACCCTGGATGCGCGAAGCGGATTGGAAGACTGGCTCGGCAAGATGGAGCGCGTGACCATCGTCCGCGGCCATGCCCGTTTCGAGGCGCGCGACAGGCTCAGCGTCGATGGTGAGCCGCTGACCGCCCCCTGGATCTTTCTCAATGTCGGCGCTCGCCCCGCAATTCCCGACATGGAGGGCCTCGACGGCATCGATTTCCTCACGAGCACCTCCATTCTGAAACTGGACACCCTGCCCCGCCATCTCGCCATTGTCGGCGGCAGCTACATCGCCCTGGAGTTTGCGCAGATGTACCGGCGGTTCGGCGCAGAGGTCACCGTGATCGAGCGCGGTGCCCGGATCGCTCCACGCGAGGACGAGGATGTCTCTCGGGCCATCCGCGACATCCTCGAAGCGGAGGGCATCCATGTCCTCACCGGGGCGGAGCATCCGGCCTTTGCGCGGAGCAGGAGCGGCACGCGGATAACCGTCGGAGAAACGGAGATCGATGCAAGCCACGTCCTGCTCGCAACCGGACGCAGGCCCAACACGGATGATCTCGGTCTCGAGGCGGCCGGCGTCGCGGTCGATCGCAAGGGCTATGTCACGGTCGACGACAAGCTTGCGACCAGCGTGCCCGGCATATGGGCACTCGGCGACTGCAACGGGCACGGCGCCTTCACCCATACCTCCTACAACGACTTCGAGATTGTCGCAGCGAACCTTCTCGACGGAGAGGATCGCAAGGTCTCAAGCCGCATCCCCGCCTACGCACTCTATATCGACCCGCCGCTCGGCCGGGTGGGAATGACCGAGCAGGAAGCCTTGGCTACCGGCCGCAAGGTGCTGGTGTCAAAGCGGGCGATGAGCCAGGTGGGGCGCGCCAAGGAGCGCGACGAGACCGAAGGCTTTATGAAGGTGGTCGCCGATCCGCAGAGCGGAAAGATCCTCGGCGCGGCCATTCTGGGCATCGAGGGAGACGAAGCCATCCACGGCATCGTCAATGCCATGAATGCCGGGACCGGCTATCGCGACCTCGAATGGTCGGTCCCGATCCATCCGACGGTTTCGGAGCTGATCCCCACGCTCCTGCGCGGCCTCGCCTAGAGCATTGCCGGCGATTATTGAATCGCCGGCAATGCTCTATCTCCTTGGCTTTACGCAATTCCAGACGCAAAACCGGTTCCCACTTTTGCTGGAATTGCTTTAGGCGTGTCATCGCGGTGCCCACCGGGACGCGGATGGCCCTGCGCCGCGGCCTTCTTCAATGTCCGGGATGCAGCGCGTCGTTCAGGTACATGCAGGCCAGCATGGTGAAGACGTAGGCCTGGATCAGCGCCATCAGAAACTCCAGCGCCGTGATCGCCACAGTCATCAGCAGCGGCATGATGGCTGCGACAACCCCAAGGGTCCCCAACCCGCCGAGGCCGACGACGAAACCGGCAAACACCTTCAGCGTGATATGCCCCGCAAGCATGACGGCGAACAGACGGACGGAGTGGCTGACCGGCCGGGACATGTAGGAAATGATCTCGATCGGCACGATGATCGGAACCAGGATCGCGGGCACGCCGGCCGGCTTGAAAAGCCGGAGAAAACCGAGGCCGTGCCGGAAGAGCCCGTAAAGGGTCACGGTCGCAAAGACGATGCCAGCGAGCGCGGCGGTGACGACGATATGGCTGGTGACAGTGAAGGCGTAGGGAAACATGCCGATCAGGTTCGCCACGAGGATGAACATGAAGAGGGAGAACGCCAGCGGGAAGAAGCGCATGCCCTGTTCTCCGGCATTGTCCCGCAGTGTCTTTGCGACGAACTCGTAGAGCATTTCGGCGCTGGACTGCCAGCGCCCGGGAACAAGCCGCCCCTTCGCCGTCGCCAGGACCAGAAAGCCGCTGGCAATGGCGACCGTTGCCATCATGTATGCGGACGCATTGGTAAAGCTCAGGTCCAGGGATCCGATGCCGAGGTTCACCAGCGGGTTGACTTCAAATTGTTCAATGGGACCGGCCATGACTTTCCTTCGACAGTCTGCGGGCGCGAGGATGCATGCACGCGACGACGCCTGCGCGCCGCGGCGCGCTTACGGATCGCGAACCTGGTGAAAATTCTGAATTAGGGAACGTGTTCATTCCGGCGGCCCTTTGATCTCGATTGCGAGATTCGGGGCCGTCCCCGGAACGTTTCAAGGCGCAGGTCGTCCTGCGCGCGTGTTCTTTAACCGGACCGCCCCTGCATTGCAAGAACCTCCCGGTCCTGCGCTGGTCCTGCGCGTGGCCGGAAGGCAGGTTATCCGTTCAGGTTCTTCTTCAGGAACTCCACCGTGCGCTGCCAGGCGAGCTCGGCTGCGGCCTTGTCGTAGCGGGCGGCCGAGGTGTCGTTGTTGAAGGCGTGGTTGACGCCCTCGTAGAGGAACAGTTCGTAGGTCGCCCCCGCATCGTCGAGCGCCTTCCTGTAGCTGTCGATGCCGGCGTTGATGCGCTCGTCGAGGCCGGCATAGTGCAGCATGACCGCCGCCTTGATGCCGCCCACGCCCTCCGCCGGCGGCTGGGCGCCGTAGTAGGCGACGGCCGCCTTGAGGTTCGGGTCGGCGACAGCCAGCTGGTTGACCAGCCCGCCGCCCCAGCAGAAGCCGATCGCGCCGACCCTGCCGTTTACCCAGTCGAGCTCGGACAGATAGGCGACGGTTGCGACCGCGTTCTCGACGGTCACGGCACGGTCGAGCTTGCCGAACATCTCGCGCGCCTTGTCCTCGTCGGGCGGCGTGCCGCCTTCCAGCGAGAGGAAGTCGGGGGCGAGCGCCACGAAGCCCTCGAGTGCCATGCGCCGCGCCACGTCGCGGATATGCGCGTTGAGGCCGCGGTTCTCGTGGATGACGATGACGCCGCCGAGCTGGCCCTGCGCGTCCTTCGGCCGGGCGATATAGCCGCGCATCTGCCCCTTGGGTGCCGCCCAGGTCACTTCCTCCGTGGTCAGCCGCGTGTCGCTTTCGGCGACGATCTGGGCGCTGGCGCCGTTGGCGGCCAGCAGCGGCGCGATCGCGGCGGCACCGGCGGCCGATCCGGCCAGCGCCGTCAGCCGCTCCATGAAGCGGCGACGGTCGAGCGTCAGGTGCGTATATTCGTCATAGGCGTCGATCATCGCCTGGGTGATCTTCGGCATGCGTTCCATGACCCCGTCCTCCCGTTCGTTGACGCCTGCCCGGCGCAGGTTCCGGCGAGGAAGGATAAGTCAACAGGCGCAGCATTTCGAAGGCAACCCTATCACGAACGCGTGATATCGGGTCGCGCACGCCTTGCAGCCCGCCGGCGCCACCCGGACGCCGGCGCGGAGGACGCGTCGCGCCTCAGGAGCCGAGCCCGAGGACGATGCGGCCGTCAATCTTTCCCTGCTCCATGCGCTCGAAGATCGCATTGATGTTTTCGATCCTGTCCATGGAGTAGTGCGCCGCGACCTTGCCCTCGCCTGCGAACTCCAGCGCCTCCTCCAGATCCTGGCGGGTGCCGACGATCGAGCCGCGCACGGTGATCCGCTTGAGTACGGTATCGAACACAGGTAGCGAGATGAAGCCGGGCGGCAGGCCGACGAGCGCCATCGTGCCCTTCGAGCGCAGGAACCCGTAGGCCTGCTCCATGGCCTTGGGGGAGACGGCGGTGACCAGCGCGCCGTGGACGCCGCCGGTCTCCTTCTGCACGGCCGCGACCGCATCGGGCTTGCGCGCGTCGACGATGAGGTCGGCGCCGAGATTTTTGGCGAGCGCCAGCTTGTCCTCGAAGATGTCGGCCGCGACGACGTTCATGCCCATCGCCTTGGCATATTGCACCGCCATGTGGCCGAGACCGCCGATGCCAGAGACCACCACCCATTCTCCGGGCTTCACCTCCGCCTCCTTCAACCCCTTGTAGACGGTGACGCCGGCGCAAAGCACGGGGGCCGCGGGCGCGAATTCGAGATTGGCCGGCAGGTGGCCGACGAAGGCCGGATCGGCCAGGCCAAACTCGGCAAAGGTGCCGTTGACGGAATAGCCGGTGTTCTGCTGTTCGGCGCAAAGCGTCTCCCAGCCGGTGTTGCAATAGCTGCAGCAGCGGCAGGCGGTGTGCAGCCACGGCACGCCGACGCGGTCGCCCTCCTTCACGCGCCTGACCTTGGCGCCGACCTTGGCGACATAGCCGACGCCCTCGTGCCCGGGAATGAACGGCGGATTGGGCTTCACCGGCCAGTCGCCCTTTGCCGCGTGGAGATCGGTGTGGCAGACGCCGGTCGCTTCGTACTTCACGAGGATCTGGTCCGGGGCGGGCTCGGGAACATCCACTTCTTCGATCGTCAGCGGCTTGCCGAACGCCCGTACGACGGCTGCTTTCATCCTGCTTGCCATGGCCATTCTCCCTTCCCTTGCGTGCCGGTCGGAGTGCCACGCCGGCGCGGGTGTTTCCGATTGCCCAGGCGGATCGCACGGGGCGGCGTCCGCCTGTCGCTGGCGCCGCCGGCCACGCCGGGGGTACCCGAAACACTATGGCCAATGCGCCATCGAGGGAAGTTGACCTCGGTCAAACGTGTCTTCGCGCCTGTCGCAGAAATGCGACGGCGGCCGTCGATCTGACCGACGACCGCCGCGCCAACGGCTTCTTTCCGCGGAAGGTCCCCTCAGTCGGTCAGCCGACAGAGCCCGGATAGTTCGGGCTCTCGCGGGTAATGGTCACGTCATGGGCGTGGCTTTCGCGCAGGCCCGCGCCGGAGATGCGCACGAAGGTGGCGCGGTCCTGGAACTCCTTGATATCACGGCCGCCGACATAGCCCATCGAGGCCTTAAGGCCGCCGGCGAGCTGGTGCAGCACACCCGAGACCGGACCCTTGTAGGGCACCTGCCCCTCGATCCCTTCCGGAACCAGCTTCAGCGTGTCGCGGACTTCCGCCTGGAAATAGCGGTCGGCCGAGCCGCGCGCCATCGCGCCGACCGAGCCCATGCCGCGATAGGCCTTGAACGAGCGGCCCTGGTAGAGGAACACCTCGCCCGGGCTCTCGTCGGTGCCGGCCAGCAGCGAGCCGACCATGACAGCCGAGGCGCCGGCGGCGATCGCCTTGGCGAGGTCGCCGGAGAACTTGATGCCGCCGTCGGCGATGACGGGGACGTCCTGCGCCTGGCCCGCCTCGACGGCGGCCATGATGGCGGCGAGCTGCGGCACGCCGACGCCGGCGACGATACGGGTGGTGCAGATCGAACCCGGGCCGATGCCGACCTTGACCGCATCCGCGCCCGCATCGATCAGCGCCCTCGTGCCGTCCGCGGTGGCGACGTTTCCGGCCATGATGCGAACCGAGTTGGAGAGCTTCTTGACGCGGCTGACGGCGTCCAGAACGCGCTGCGAATGGCCGTGCGCAGTATCGACCACGATGAGGTCGACGCCGGCGTCGATCAGTCGCTCGGCGCGCTCGAAGCCGTCGTCGCCGACGGAGATCGCGGCGGCGGCGCGAAGGCGGCCCTGCGCATCCTTGGAGGCGTTCGGGTTCAGCTGCGACTTCTCGATGTCCTTGACGGTGATCAGGCCGACGCAGCGGCCGTCGGTATCGACCACCAGCAGCTTCTCGATGCGGTGCTTGTGCAGCAGCCGCTTGGCTTCCTGCTGGTCGACGCTTTCCTTCACCGTGATCAGGTTTTCCCGCGTCATCAGCTCGTAGATCTTCTGCTTGGGATCGGAAGCGAAGCGCACGTCGCGGTTGGTGAGAATGCCGACGAGGCGGCCGGCGACGCCGGCCTTGGCGTTCTCGACGACCGGGATGCCGGAGATGCCGTGCGCCTTCATCAGGGCCAGCGCATCGGCGAGCGTGGCGTCGGGGCCGATCGTCACCGGGTTGACGACCATGCCGCTCTCGAACTTCTTGACCTGGCGGACTTCCTCGGCCTGCTCGGCCGGCGTCAGGTTGCGGTGGATGACGCCGAGGCCGCCGGCCTGGGCCATGGCGATCGCCAGCCGCGCCTCGGTGACGGTATCCATCGCGGACGAGAGGATCGGCAGGTTGAGTTCGAAGTCCCTCGCAATGCGGGTGGCGATGTTCGTCTGCCCCGGCATGACTTCGGAGTGGCCGGGCTGCAGCAGCACGTCGTCAAACGTCAGTGCTTCCAGTCCGGTTGCGGTTTCAATGATGCGCGCCATGGCCAAATCCCTTCGGTGAACAAGCTACGGTCCAGGGGACCCCTTGGGAATGGTCCGCCTGGTGGCTTGCAAGATAAGTCTTGGAAGTTGGCGAGGGCTCGTAACACGTTCGTGACGGATTGGAAATAGCAAAAAGCCCGGGATCGCTCCCGGGCCGGTTCGCATGGCTCCACGTGGCCTCAGAGGTCGAACTGATAGCTGGCCGGGACGAAGCGATAGCCCTCGGCGCCCTTTTCGGCAAAGCCCACCGCCGGGAACGGCATGTGGTAGCCGACGAAGGCCAGCCTGTCGGTGGCGACCATGTCGAACACCTTCTTGCGGGTCGCGGCGGCGGCCGCCTTGTCCATGTCGAAGCGCACCTCCCAGTCGGGACGCTGCAGCGACAGCACGTAGTGATTGGCGGTGTCGGCCGTCAGGATCAGCGGCTTGCCGTCCGATTCGATCCGGAAGATCATGTGGCCCGGCGAGTGGCCGAAGGCGTTGATGCCGGTCACGCCCGGCACCACCTCGCCGCCATCCTCGATGAAGGTGATCTTCTCGGCGAGCGGCTTGACCTTGGCGAGCACGCCCTTGTGGCCCTGCTCGGCGCCGGTGCCAACCCGATCCGGGCTGACCCAGAAGTCGTATTCGGTCCGGCCGGTGACGTAGCGGGCGTTCGGGAACGCCGGGGCATCCCCTTCCGTCAAGCCGCCGATATGGTCGCCGTGCATATGCGTGATGACGACCACCGATATCTGTTCCGGCGTGTAGCCCAGCGCCTTCAGGCCTTCCGCAAGCCGGCCGAGGCCGCCTTCGCGCCCGCCCTCGCCGAGGCCGGTGTCAAAGAGCACGACCTCCGATCCGGTATCGACCAGCGTCGGCGCGAAACTGTTGACGAAGTTGTCCGCCGGCAGGAAATTCTCCGTCAGCAGGGCGGCGACCGCCTCCGGCGACTGGTTGGTGCCGAAGGTCTCGCCGGGTGCGCCGGACGCGCGCATGCCGTCGCGGATGACGGCGACGCGGAACGTGCCGAGCTTGAAGCTTCTGGTCTCGACCGGGGATGTTGTCATTTTTGCTTCCGTTTCCGAGGCCGCAAGGACCACGGAACTGTTCAGGACGAAGGGAGCTGCCAGCGTGCCGATGCCGGCTGCCTGCAGGAGCGATCTGCGTGTGATGTCCGTTGCCATGCCAATCCTCCCGCCAGCCCGGGCCTGCCCGCCCAACGCCGCATTTCGCGCAGGCGGCGCGGGATCATGACACGAAATGGAAACGGCCTCCCCTCACGAATGACGACACCACCATCACGGGTTTGTGAAACCGCGACCAAGGCAGGCGTTTGACACTGCGGCGAAGCAGGCGCACAAGCGTGCCGGTCGCAGGCGCGCCTGCCCGCCCGGTCGCCCACCGTCATCGGCCGGGTCCTGCTTCCGTTCCGTCCAGGCCGTCGTCCAAAATCCGTCGTCATGAGCCGTATCGTTCCCCTCATCCTCGCCGTCGCCCTCTTCATGGAGCAGATGGATTCGACCGTCATCGCGACGTCGCTTCCCGCCATCGCCCATGACCTCGGCGTCGGCCCGATCACGCTCAAGTTGGCGCTGACGACCTACATGGTGGCGCTCGCGATCTTCATTCCGCTCAGCGGCTGGATGGCCGACCGCTTCGGCGCCAAGCGCATCTTCCGGCTGGCCATGGTCGTCTTCATCATCGGCTCCATCCTCTGCGCCGTCTCCGACAGCCTCATCGCCTTCGTCGTCTCGCGGTTCATCCAGGGCATGGGCGGGGCGATGATGACGCCGGTCGCCCGCCTCGTGCTCGTACGCAGCACCTCGCGCAGCGAGCTCGTCTCGGCGATGGCGACGCTGACGATCCCCGCCCTCGTCGGACCGCTCGCGGGCCCGCCGCTCGGCGGCTTCATCACCACCTACTTCTCCTGGCACTGGATCTTCCTCATCAACGTGCCGGTCGGCATTGTCGGCTACGTGCTGTCCGGCATCTACCTGGCCGACGTCTTGTCCGCGCCGCCCGGCCCGCTGGACTTCAAGGGCTTCCTGCTGGCCGCGGTCGCGGCCGCGGGCACCATGTTCGGGCTGTCCGTCATCAGCCTGCCGGCGTTGCCGCCCGAAATCGGATTCGCCACCACCGCCTTCGGTCTTTTGTGCGGATACCTCTACCTGCGCCATGCCCGGCGCCATCCTCGGCCGGTGCTGGACCTGAAACTGTTCGAGGACAGCGCCTTCCGGGCGGCTGCGATCGGGGGAACGCTGTTTCGCATCTCGATTGGCGCCGTTCCGTTCCTGATGCCGCTGATGCTGCAGCTCGGTTTCGGCTTCACGCCGTTCCAATCGGGCCTGATCACGTTTACCGGCGCGGTCGGCGCCATCATCACCAAGTTCCTCGCCCGGCGCGTGCTCAGCCGAACCGGCTTCCGGACCACGCTGATCGTCGCCAGCATCACCGGCGCCATCCTCACCTTCGTCAACGGCCTGTTCACGCCGGCGACGCCCGTGGTCGTGATCTCGTTCGTGCTGCTTCTCGCCGGCTTCGCGCGCTCGTTCTTCTTCACCAGCGTCAATGCGCTGTCCTTCGCCGATATTTCCGACCGGGACGCCAGCAAGGCGACCTCGATGAGCGCGGTCCTGCAGCAGATGAGCCTGGCGCTCGGCGTGGCGGTCGCCGGCACGATCCTGGAAGTCGAGACGATGATCACCGGCACGGCACTTCAGCTGCGCGATTTCCACATCGCCTTCATGATCATCTCGGTGCTGACGTTGGCGGCGGTCATCCCGTTCCTGACGATGGCCAAGAATGCGGGCGCGGCCGTCTCCGGGCACCGGGTGGCATCGCGGGAAGAGGTCGCGGGCGTCAAGTAACGCCGGCTGGCTCCGGACGCTCGCAGACGATCGAAAGCTTGTTGCCGTCCAGGTCGCGGACGAAGGCGGCGTAGAAATCGGGATGGAACGGCCGGATCCCTGGCGCGCCCTCGTCGGTGCCGCCATGGGCCAGCGCGGCCGCATGGAAATCGTCCACCGCAGCCCGGCTCGGCGCGTCGAAGGCGATCGTGACGCCATTGCCGAAGGTGGCCGGCTCGCGGTTGAACGGCTCGACGATCCAGAACCGGCAGCGCACGTCGCCGTCCGCGCTATATCCGATCTCCCCTTCCGCCTGCTTCTGGCGGCGATAGCCGAGAAGCGGGAGCACCGCGTCGTAGAAGCGGCCGGCCCGCTCGAGGTCGTTGGTGCCGACAGTGACGTAGAGCAGCATCAGGCGTCCGCCTCCGCCGCATCGTCCTCCACAACCGGCCTGCGGCCCTTGAAGCCCTTGGCGAGCAGGAACATCTCCACCGATTCGGCGCGCGAGGCGCCGGGCTTGACGTGGATGACCTGGCGGAAATTCTGCTTCAGCATGGCGAGCAGCTCGCGCTCCGCACCGCCCTGGAAGGTCTTGGCGAGGAAGTGCCCGCCGTCCGCCAGCACCTCGACCGCGAAATGGGCCGCGACCTCGCAGAGATGCATGGTGCGGATATGGTCGGTCTGGCGGTGACCGGTCGTCGGCGCCGCCATGTCGGACAGGACCAGTTGCGGCGCCCCACCGATCGCCTCCTTCAGCTTCTCCGGCGCCAGCGGATCGAGGAAATCCATCTGCAGGATCCGCACGCCGGGCAGCGGGTCCATCTCGAGGAAATCGATCGCGGCGACGCGCGGGTCGGCATCGGTGGAATGGGTCACCTTGGCGGCGATCTGCGACCAGCTGCCGGGAGCGGCCCCCAGGTCGATGATGCGCCTGGCGCCGTCGAGGATCTTGTGCTTCTCGTCGATCTCCAGAAGCTTGAAGGCCGCGCGCGCGCGGTAGCCCTCGAGGCGGGCGCGCTGGACGTAGGGGTCGTTGATGTGGCGCTCGATCCAGCGCCGCGACGACGCCTTCAGCTTGCCCTTCTTGACCTTCTGGCCGAGCTTTCGCCCGGTCCGGCTGCCGCCGGCGGGTGGCTTCGTCATGTCTGTTGTCCCTCCGGCCGGCCGGGGTGGCGGAAGCCGCTGCGGTTCTGGCGACGGTGGCGGCCGCGCCGCCAGACGCCGTCGTCGGCCATCATGTCGGTGAGGAGGCCCTCGCGCAGGCCGCGGTCGGCGACGCGCATGCGCCGCGACGGCCAGCGGTTGCGGATCGCCTCCAGGATGGCGCAGCCGGCAAGCACCAGGTCGGCCCGGTCCGGACCGATGCAGGGATTGGCCGCGCGGGCGGAAAAGTCCCAGGACAGAAGCCGCGCCTGCATGGCGCTGACCTCCGCGTCGAGCAGCCAGACGCCGTCCACCTGGCGGCGGTCGTAGCGCGGCAGGTCCAGATGGACGCCGGCAAGCGTCGTCACCGTTCCGGAGGTGCCGATCAGGTGGAAATCCTCCGGTGCCTCGCGGCCGCCATGGGCGGGGCAATCGAAGTCCGCCAGCATGCCCTCGACCTCGCGCACCATGGCCGCGAAGCTCTCCGGGGTGACGTCGCGGCCGCCGTGGCGCTCCGACAGCGTGACGACGCCGACCGGCAGGGAGGTCCAGTGAGTGATGTGGTTGGCGAGCCGGTTGGAGCGGTTGTCGTCGATGCGGATCACCGCGATTTCCGACGAGCCGCCGCCGATATCGAACAGCACCACCGACTTCGTCTCGCGGCCGACCAGCGACGAGCAGCCGGACACGGCCAGCCGCGCCTCTGTCTCCCGGTTGATGATCTCGAGGTCGAGCCCGGTCTCGGCGCGGACGCGGGTCAGGAACGCCTCGCCGTTCTCCGCCCGGCGGCAGGCCTCGGTGGCGATCAGGCGGCTGCGGCGGATGTCGCGGCTCTTCAGCTTCGCCGCGCAGATCTTCAGCGCCTCGATCGAGCGGTCCATCGCATCCTCGGAGAGCCGCCCGCTGGCGGCAAGCCCCTCGCCCAGCCGCACGATGCGCGAAAAGGCATCGACGACGCGGAACTGGCCGGGACGGGTCGGCTGTGCGACCAGCAGCCGGCAATTGTTGGTGCCGAGGTCGAGGGCCGCATAGAGCGGCGCGTCGTCAAGGCGCGGTTCGCTGCGCGACAGGCCGCCCGCCGCAGGGTCGCGTCCGTGCGGCTGGCCGCCCCTCGGTGCGCCATGCGGGTGGCCGTAGCGCTGGCTGCGATCCTGCCCCGGTTGATGGCCCTGATTCTGGCCGTGATTCGGCCCCTTGGGCTGACCTTGCTGCTGCGCCTGCGCCAGCTTTCCCGTCGATGCCACGAATTCGGGCGTCTTTTCGGGCCCCTTGAGCGGCCGGCCCTGCAGGCCCCGCCCCTGGTGCCGCCTGTCGCGACCGGGACGGCCCTGCCCTGTCTGTTCGGCAACGGGCGCGGCGACGCGTTCGGTCTCGGACGGAAGCTGTTGCGGCTTGGCTGCGCCGCCCTTGCCGCGGCGACGACGCTTGCGCTTGCGGACGGCATCGCCATCCTGCGCGCTCTGGTGGGGGCGTGGCTCCTGGCCGTTGTGGCCGGTGTCGCCGTTGCGCGGGGTAAGGGAGCCGGAGGACGGATTTTGAGCCCGCTTTTCCTTTCCCTTGCGGCGGCGCGACCGCTTCGGTCTTGCCTCTCCGCCCGTGCCCTGCGCCCCTGATACGGACGGCCCAAGGCCGCGGTCGGGGTCGTTCACGTTTCTGCCTATCACGCCGCGCAAGGCCGTTTCGGGCCGCAGCAGGCGCTGTCTCGAATTTTCGTTGCCGCGACCTTAACAGCGGCCGCCACGTTCGACAAATTCTTTTTGCGCGCGTCATGGCGCGGCGGCTGCCCCGCGCAACACCTCCCTGCAAGCCGGCCGCTTGCCGCAAGGCCCAACACCCCACACGCGAAATCCACAACCGGCCGGCAAAAAAATTCAGCAGGCCTATTTGCATCCGCCAGGCTTTTGGTTATAAGCCGCCCACACCGACAGGGCGCCGCCTGCGCCGCCCATCGTTGGGGAATAGTTCAATGGTAGAACGGCGGACTCTGACTCCGTTAATCTTGGTTCGAATCCAGGTTCCCCAGCCAATTCTCCCTAAAACCCTCTAAATCCTTGATTTTCCAGTCGTGCCGGATATCGTTTTGGCATCATTGGCGACCTGATGCCCAGAACTGTAGCCCACAGGTGATGCCCACGCGAATTGTGCGCGGCGGCAGCTCCGGTGGCAGGCAAGGGCAACAACCTCATGGCGGTCCGCCACGACGTCGAAAACCTCACCCGCCGCGGCAATATCTTCTATTGGCGTGCGCGCGTCCCAAGCGCCTTCGGGCAAAGCCGACCAGGCAGCCGGCTTTCACTGAGCCTTCACTGTTCTGATCATAAGAAAGCGCAGGCGATCGGCCGCAAGCTCAACATGCTGGTCGCCGAACTGAAGTTGAAGCAGAAGGAACCCATGTCCAAGGCGCAGCTCCAAAAGCTTTGCGAACACGAACGAGACATGATGCTCATGCATCTGGAAGATGTCTCGATCGTGGCGCGGCGTTATGGCCGTCCCGCCGACATCACAGAGCTGGAAATGGATGTAGAAAATGGATGGGCCTATCGACTGCTCGGCATGTTCGGCATCACCCATCGCCTGACGCTGAAGGACAATTGCCGCGGCTTAGCCTACCTCAGGCAAAACGGGGTTCCCGCCTCCCATATCTTCGCGATCGGCTCCAATTATTTCGAACTGCTTCACGAGGCCAACACGCGCGGCTTCAAGGCAGGCATTCGAAGATTGATGCACCTCTTCGAAATCAGTCCAAACCCGCTCAACGAGGAAAAGGCCATGAAGGCCTATTTCAGTGGCAGGGCAGAAGCTCTCTTCGACGTCGCGGAACGGCATCCACTCGCTGATCGTGACCTGAGCGAACTCACGGGTGGTTCGGCTTCGGCACCACAGCCTGCCTTCATCGAAGTTGCGCCTTTGGAAACGACGCCGCCATTATCGGAGATTGCAGCTCCCGTCGATGACGTTGTCGAGTCCCCTAGGCTCGAAGCTCGGCCGATCTTGACGCTCGATCTCGCTCCTTCGCCTCGGGCCGCCGCGATCAATGAGCCGGTTGAGGAAAGGACGCGGCCCGTCATTCCCCTCGCGGATTTCGAAGCTGCGTGCGAGGAGCTCGTCGAAAATATGAAGGATGCTTGGGACGACACCACCGCACGTGACGCACGCGCTCTCGTTCGCATGTTCAAGGGCGTACTCGAAGAACACGGTGTTGAGCACACCGGCCAAATTACCCAGTACCATATCGGCAGGCTTCGCAAGCACTTCAACGATATTCCCGTTCGCTGGGGACAGAGCGCCAGAATGAGGGCGATGTCGGCACCTGAGCTGCGTGGCGAGGGCGAGAAGCTGCGCGAGCATGCTGAAACCAAGGGCGAAAAGGCTGCAGTGGGCTTGAGCTCTGCGACCATCCGGAAGCACATCGGGAATCTCAACCACTTCCTGAAACATGTTCGCGGCAATGGGTTTGATGTTGAAGATTGGACCTTTGAAGGCTTGAGGCCGAAAAAGCCGAAGATCGGCGCTATTCGCAAACAACAGCACAAGCCGAAGCCCGACGAAATCAAACCGATTTTTTTCAGTCCGATCTATAGTGGCTCGCTAAACTACGATCGCGGGCGCAAAAAGCCTGGGCCGCACGTCTTTCATGACGCGGCCTATTTCCTGCCCGTTATGTTTTCCTATCTCGGCGCGCGCAGAGCCGAGTTTGCAGGGCTTGCACTGGACGACATCGCGGAGGACGACGGCGGCCTGGTGCTGATCCTGCGGACGAACAAATTCCGGCGGCTCAAGACGGAGCAATCAGAGCGGTTTTTGCCACTCCCGGACGAGCTGGTTCGCTTGGG
Organism: Rhizobium sp. TRM96647; assembly: GCF_025780115.1. Taxonomy (NCBI): domain Bacteria; kingdom Pseudomonadati; phylum Pseudomonadota; class Alphaproteobacteria; order Hyphomicrobiales; family Rhizobiaceae; genus Rhizobium; species Rhizobium sp. TRM96647. The sequence continues at coordinate 42,051 of NZ_JAOXHF010000017.1, read as the reverse complement.
CTTCCTCGACTATTGTGCATCGCTCCAGGAGCTGGGGTACGAGGCCGTGTTCCCCGACCTCTTCTCCGACAAGACGTTGAACGATCCCGGCGACCGCTTCTACGACGTCTTCATCCCGATCATGAAGCAGTGCCTCGGAGACAAGATGTGGGATCGCGCTTTCCACGCACTACGCCATGGCATGGCGGACACGTTGAAACAGGCAGGCGTGTCTCCAGAGGTCATCGATGATATTTCCGGACGCCTGAGCGAGGGAAGTGAAACCAACACGCGCTACACCAACCCCGCTGGTCTGCCGTTGATGCGCGATGCTCTCAGCAAGTATCCGATCATCACCGCCGGCATCGAACCGAAGCCGATCAAACTGCTGCCATGGATCGAAAAGCGGCTGCCGCCGCCGTGGGCGCGCGAAGCAAAGAACGAGGCGAGACGCCGGAAATAATTTCCGACGCCTCCTTCTTCGTTAAGCAGCTTCCCAGACCTGGTTCAGGATACGCGCCGCAAGTGCCGCCTTGTCCTGCGGGAGAAAGCGCCCGTAGTGCTTGGCAACCATTTCGGCGGTGTCCTGGATGGCGTAGCTGGCCTGCTCATAGGAGCCAGTCTGCTTCAGGATGTGGGTCGCCAGCACGTCACGGACATTATGAGGACCGTGCGGTAGCAGCCCCTTGATCGCGCCTCGTCCGGTATAGGGGTTATAGATGCCGTAGCGCTGGATCGTGTGACGCCAGGCCTCATAGAAACTGGTTGTGTCATAGGCCGCGTTTGTGCTGGTCGTCTTGACAGTCTTGACGAAGAACGTGCCGGGATCCGCGGCCGACCGCAGGAGCACCGAGCGGTGCCGGTCGACATAGGCGTCGATATACTTGTAGAGATCCAGGAGATCCGGAAGCACGAGCCGAAACGGCTTGTCGCCAAAGAAGGAGGAGTGTGCGTTCTTGAAGGCGACCGCAGGAATGAAGACCTCCCAGCCGCCTTCCCGATCACTCCACCGGATTTCGCCGCGCTTCATCTTTTCCAGTGCGCGTTCCGAACGCGGCATCGAGCCTTTCGGGTTGAGCATCAGTTGTCGGAGGTTCTTCTGGCGAAGCCCAAGATGCAGTCCTAATCTCAGCATCAGAAATGAGCGGACCGCTTCGGCGGCCGGCCGAGGATAACGATGCTCATCCGGCATCAGGCGGATGATCTCCTCGGTGATCTTGCGGTACTCGCCAACGGGGCTCGCCGCCTCAAGGACCGGCATGATCGGCTCGAACGGATCGCGATGAACACGAGCGATCCTTTGGATTTCCTTGACGCGGTGGGCAGCATGCTTGTGAAAGTCGTCGCAGGCACCGTGCCAGTCCGCATTCGCATAGTCGATCTCATTCTGTGAAACGAGGCCGGCGATCGGTTGAACCCGCGCCAGAAGCTCCGGATGCTGCCGAAGCCATCCGGTCCCCTCTTTGGTGATCGCCAAGGCGATCCGCAACATGTCGACTTCCCAAGCAGTGAAGAAGCCGCGGCGCGTCTCCCGCCACTGCAGATACCAATCCCAGACGCCGGGGAAAATGAGGAGCCCGAACGTCAACTGCCGGACCGGCACCCCGTAGCCCTTCACCTCTCCATCTCTGGATGCTGCAAGGGCACCGAACATCAGCCCGAGATGCTCGATCTTCTGTGAGGCGGTTTCTTCGCCCCAGACACCGTTTCGCTGAAACCCGACCGACGTTAGAGCTGACGTCTTGAAGCGCACCAGGTCGGCCATTTGCATAGCAAGTGCCGGTGGCGCTCTATGACGCCTGACAGCAGGTCAGGATCCTCGACCCAGGTCTCCTCGTAGTTCGCAGGCACAATGATCTTTCCGTCGCGTGGCGCCCGCCCGCCGTAGGAGACGCCGGGAAAACGGATGGCGTAGCGTTGTTTGGCGGCTGCTGCCTGGTACTTCCTGTAGTCCGTCGTGCCGCTGATAACAACCCGCCGTACCCAGTCAACGATCTCCTCCCTTTTCTGGAAGGACAGCGTGTTGAAATCCTCGGGAAGATGCCACGCGATCCGACGCCGCTCGGCAGGCTCTATGCCGGACAGCTCAAACCCTGACGCCGATCGTGAAGGGTGTGGAAGCTTGGTTTTGAAGTATCCAGCAGGAAGCCGGTACCGTCGCTCGATCCGTGACAAGATCTCGAAACTCTCGATACTCCGCGGCACTTTCCGGCCTTCGACCCAGCTTAAAAGCGTATTCTTGTCTGTGACGTCATCCGGACCGGTGATGGCACGATGGAGCGTCCAGTACGTTTCGCCATGGCGTCGGAGCTGGAGCTGTAATGCCTCGGAAAAGTCCGTCGGATCTTCGCTGACGTCGAACAACGGTTCTGGGAATTCGAGACCTGTGCGTGGACTTGCTGCTGTAGCGCCCGATGCTGGTTTGGGCTGGTTCTGGGGTGGGCGGGCTGGTCGGGGACTTGTTGGCACCGCCTTCGTCCTCAGCGTCTTTCGTGTTCGAGGGACTTCGGGGTCTGCTGCCGTGGCTAAGAGGCGCGTGTCCCGGATCCACCGACCAATAGCGTCAAAGGCTGGATCGATCTGACGCGCGTTGCCCGCAAGCAGATTGGTGTCCAGGCCGCAGGCTGCCGCGACAACGTACCAGTCTGTCCTGCCGCTGGTTCTTGGCGCCGGTCTCCTCGTCTGAATGAGCGTGTGCAAATACCACTTCAGCAGGGGAAGTTCGTCGTCCTTGAAAAGCGGCGCCAGCCGCAGTTGGCAGAAGGCGTCGATCTTGCGTTGAAAGGCTTTGGCAGAAAATTGGTTCATTTCCATTCACGTAGCTGTTGTTGGTCGTTCCCGCAGAGGCGGGGCACGCGAGCTATGCGAATGGAGTTAACCTCCGGTAACCAAGGGTTTCCGTGGGCGAATGGCTTCATAAAAACGATTCAGTTGCAAACGGCGTTTCACGAAGTAACGGGGGGACGAAGTCCCCGAATGTGAACGCCGTTTGCACAAATAGTTGGTGATCAGGCAGAGCAGATGGCCAGAAATCGTCAGCCCCGCAGGTGAACCTTGCGGCGGAAAGGTTGGTCATCGCTAGCGTAGCGATCGACGAGATCATCGAAGACTTCGTCGGCTGCCCGCTCGTCGAAGCCTTGGTCGACGAGAACCCCAACCACGGCGTCGGCCAGCTCTTCTATCCAGTCCTGCCGTCCCTGGTCGAGATAGCTGCTGATCGTCCAGAACAGCATGGCCCGCGCGACGTCGTCACGATCCGGACGCCGCTCGGCCCGGTGCCGGTCCCTCAGCCGCTGCTGCCGCTCCCTTTGCTTGGCGTTGCGCTCCTCCAAGGTCTGTCGCGCCATGTCATCTTCCCCCTGTTTTCGTTGATGGCACTATAATGGTCAGAGGACCGGCGGCATGGCGCAAGGCGTTTGTCGCCGAAACGGAATCATTGTGTTTTGAATCGGAATTTTCGAGTTTAGAATCGAATGAGCGCAATTTGTTTCAGGTTGCGGGCACGTCTAGGCAGGTTGCCGGCAATCTCGCGACTATGTTGACGGCGCCGGACGCACAGGGTGCGACCATTCCGATTTCGGATGAATCGGAAATCTGGACGATCGAAACGTTTGCCCAGAGCTTGGAAACGTTGCCCTCGACTTTCGAATCGTTCGCCCGGAAGTTCGAATCGAATGAGCGCAATTTGTTTCAGGTTGCCAGCGACCTGCATCAGCTCGCTTAGACGTGGATCAACGTGCAGAAGACCTAAGCCTGCTGACCGAGGATCCAGCCTTCCCACGTTTTGACGTCATCTGCTTCCGGTACGCCTTCGCCCCGTCGGCCATCGATGACGTGGATCATGCCGAGTAGGCCGACCGTCGCGTCGAACCGGTCCTCACCGTCCTTGCCATTTCCGAAACCATCGCTGATCAGACTTTGGAGTTCGCGCCCGTCGACGTGTGGTCTATTCTCTAGCCACCGCACCAGATGACTTGCAACGGACCGGCGTCCGTCTTGCCGTCGCTTACTCCATACCGGACGTCTAGGGATGCCAAGCTGCCCATACACGTCGCCGGGATAGGTCTCGGCGACTACGGTGGCCCTCGGTATCATCAGCTCATGGAGCGTCCCGTCGAACGGCCACAGCGATAGCTCCCCGAGGTTCGGGAGGATGATTTCGCGCCAGCCGGTCAAGGCGGCGTTGCCCACCTGATTGCCGCCGAGCGTCCAGAACAGCATGCAGGCGTCGCCGCGATCCGGCGTCGCACGCTCGCAGCGGCGCAGAAGATCCTTGGCCGTCAGCCCCAAAGCGTCGAAAAGGTGCTGCCGCTGCGTGCCCCCAGGCCGCATCGGATAGAATGGTCGGTCGATGGAGATTTCGCTGTGATGCTCCGCGACGTCGAACCAACGCGCAAAGCGTGCGTCCCCGAATGACCGCAAAAAAGAAGGGAAGTCAGGTGTCCCTAGAGTTCTGCCGTAGGCGGCAGGAAGACCGATCGGGAAGTCGAAACCCATCAGCACTGCGGCGTCTGCTCCTATCCGCCGCCGCAGCCGATGTGCAAGGTCTTGCGTGTCGCCGACGGATTCCGGCGCCGAGAGGGCCCACGTCTCGCCCTGCCGAACCGCCACGCACATCCATCGCTTCTTCGCTTCGATACTCCAGTCGCAATGTGCGATAACCGATACAGACATCCCGTCCTCCATCCCTCGCTCTGGATTTACGAGGCACCGGCCAGGATGTCCATGACCGCTGCCCCATCGAGCGCCTGGGCGTCGAAGAGCGCGCGCACCAGCCCGTCGAAGGCCTGCCGGTTCTCCAGGATCACTTCCGTGGCACGTGCCTGTGCGAACTCGATTCGCCGATGCACCCGCTCTGCCAGATCGGCGTCGCGGCTGAGGATCGCGGTCGGATCCTTGTGCCCGAGATAGAGCAGCGGATGGCGGCCACCGAAGCCCAGCGCCTGTTCCATGTCCAGCGCGACGCGAGTTGCGCGCGCGAGATCGCTGTTTTCGGCTCCGCCGGAGCCTGCCGATACGGTCTTGAGCACGATGAGTTCAGCCGCGCGGCCAGCCATTAGCATCGCCAGCAACCGCCCGTACCAATCTTCGGTATCCGGCGTACTGGTCGCAAAAGCCAGCGTGTTGTGGCCACCTTCCTTGGTGTCTATCGTCAGCCCCATGATCGCCCCAAGATGCAGAGCATGGTGAACCACGGCGTGGCCGGATTCGTGAATCGCCAGACGCCAGCGGACGTCATACGGGACCGGCAGCCGGTGACCGCGAATACCAGCTTCGATATCGGCATAGGTCAGGCGGCGCTTTTCACGTCGCGCCTTCAGTCGGGCTTCTCGGACGATCCGTTCGATGTCAGCGCCAGTGAGGCCCATCGCGCGCGTTGCCAGGCGCCGCAACGCCTCGGTGAAAAGGGCGTCCCGTCTGTTTACGTCTTGCGGTTCGACATCACGCTCGTTGCCATCGTCCAGGATGATCTCAATCTCGTCCGAGGCACTATCGATTTTCATATTGCCCGTCATGGCTGACCTCCCACCTGACCGTCCGGCGCCGTGATGGCGTCAAGATCGCGACCCAGATGATGGGCGAGAATGCCTGCGAGGGTCGGAATGTCGGGGCGCGGGATCTCAATGTGCGTTTCCAGCCGCCCCGAGCGACGGATCGCCTCATCGATCTCGTCCGGCCGGTTCGTCGCACCGACGACGATGACGCCGTCAGTTTTCAGGGCGCCGTCGAGAAGCTCCAACAATTTGTTGACGCACGCATTCCAATAGTCGGCATAGGACCTCGACGCCGAAGCCCGTTTGCCGATGCCGTCGATCTCGTCGATGAACAGGATGCACGGCGCCTGACGCCGGGCCTCGGCGAACGTGTTTGCCATGCGATCGAGCACATCATGCAGATACTCGCCCTGCAGCCAGGTCGAGACGGACGTCACGACCAGCGGCACCTGCAGCGTATTACAGAGGGCGCGTGCGAAGGTCGTCTTGCCAGTCCCTGGGGGTCCCGAGAGAAGCAGCTTGGTGCTCATCTGTGACCACGCCAGCTCGCCGCCGAGATAATCCGCGAGATCGGCTTTCAGGCCGAGCGCCCAGTCTTTTGCTGCACCGTAGCCTGTCAGCGTCTCAACGCGCAGCACGGGCGGCGCAGCCGGCCTCGATACATCATCGATAGGCTCCGGCTGGATCACCTCGGCGCTGGTTGGCTTGCTCTTCGATTTCGCCTTGCCCTTGGACGAGGAGGTCGACGTCGATGCCGCGCGATCGCCGGTGCTGCCGCCATCTCGCGACGTCTGCTCTCTTCGCTCCCTTGGGGTCTGCGTGATCAGCCGCCGCGAGGCGCCTGCATGTTTGTCAGCGTTTCCGTCTTCCTTGTCTTCGCGGTTCAGCACCGCCAGTCCGGCAAGTGCATCAAGACTGGAGAGGATTGGGCGGCCCGGCCGGATGGCAATGGCGAGATCGTCGAGCGTCAGCGCACCCGTGTCGATTGTCGCAATGCTGCTGTCATTCTGCATGACCGCCTCGCTGCCATAGACTGCTTCCAGCAGGTCGGCGATCAGCAGACGATCGATCCCCGCACCCGTCACTCGGACGTCGCAGGTCAGATCGACCTGATCCGGAACGCCATTGTGTGTCTCCGACACCGCGAGCACCGGCGTGCCATCCGCCAAAGCCCGCAGCAATTGCCCGCGCAGGGCCGCCCGGCTCGGACGGTTGGTCTCTCCGGCCGCGACCTGCAGGAAGACGCGCCGCGTCTCAGCGTCCACCCACCTCCAGAGGTCGTCAGTGAAAGCAAAATCCGCCGCCACGCCGGTGTAAGGTCCGTACGGCACGATGCCGGTGTCTTCGATGAGCTGCGACAAGGCCCGCTCAAAGCCATCGGCGAGGACAGCTACCGAGAAGACGGGTGCGGGCTGCCGCAGGATCGCGACCAGATCGCGCAGTGTGACGCTCGATTGCTCCAGTGCCGCGGCAAGCAGCAGCAGGGTAGCCATATGCTTGATGCTCGGATTATACCCGGCTTCCGCAACGACTCGAACCGCGTAGGCATGTGCAGCCTTATCAGCAGCCTTGATGTTTGCCGGATGCCGTCTGAGGTGATCTGGCCACCCCGGCAGGGCCGGGACGAGAACGGGACGACCGTTTCCGTCCAGCGGCGCCTCGATCAGAAAGCCTGCAACATGGTCTCGCACCCACTGGCGGTCCCGCTCGGCATCACCCGTGAGATGCGAAGGATCGAAGGCGGGACTGAAGCGGCTGACGACATGACCATCAACGATGGCTGTGCTCATCGTCAGCAGGCCATTGCGGACTGCAAGACGCCGGACGGCCCGGCGTTCGATATGGGCCAAGCGTCGGATCAGAAAGGGAGACATACGATCCATCAGCGATCCTCCCTGTTTGCTAGGTGAGCGGAAACAATTTCCGGCGGCACACCCTGAGGCGCGGTCGTCCGATGATTGGCGCCAGACCTCCTGGTGAGGCAGTCGAGCACCAACCGGCAGGCGGGATCACCGGATTCTGCCAGGCTGCGGAGTGGTTCGAGCAGCACAGGGGGAATTGCGCGCGTGTCCGAGGACCCCTGTCGGGCGAACGCAAGAGCGAGGCCGATGATCAGAGCCGGGTCGTCCTGCGGACGAGGAGCCACAAGAGGCTGATTGGGCTCGGAAGCTCTCGAGCCGTCCCGCTTGAGGCGTGCAAATGTCGATGGTGCTTGGGTGGACATGATGTCTGCGGGCATGCAGGATCTCCTCGCCGGTCCGGCTTCAGCGGACGGCGTCTTCTCCAGGATGATGGGAGCGGCAAGGAGGTCGCCGCGGCGTCACGCGCCACAGCGATAGCCTCCTTTAAGCAAAGCCGGACTCGCGTTAGACGTCGAGCAGACGCCGGGCAAAGCCAATGCGGATATGCTCGGGTGGCCAGCAGACCACGTCTTCTGCCAGCGCCTCCGGATCACCGCGGCCATCGTCGTCATCATCGAAGCTCGCATCTTCACAGGAGCCGCAACGGCATCCGGGTCCGTGATCCTCGATGTTGTCCGTCGCATCCTCGCAGACTGCGAAGCGGGGGATCTCCCGCAGCGTCCCAAAGCGGCGCGTACAGAGCGACGTCGTGGAGGCATCAGCGGCGAGCACTGGGGCCGACATCGCCATTGGCGTCTCCGGGAGACCGAGTGCACGGCGCGCCTCGACCTCGAGAAGCTGTCGGACACGACGCCCGAAGCGCAGCCGCAGTTCGGCCATGCAAGCCGCGGCACCGTCGATCTCGAGAAGGGCGTCGATTTCCGACAGCGCCCAGACGCCCGCCGCGTGATCGCTGGGACGGCTGGCGCCATCAATAATTGCGACGCCGACCGTCTCGACCATCATCCTCTTCTGGGTCTTGTAGAGCCAGTCGGGCACAATCATTGCCGACGCCAGCATTTTCAGCTTCAGCTCCTCGAGCCGGCTTGTGTCACCATACGACGCCAGTGACCGTTTGAGGTCGAGGACAAAGGCCGCACGCTTTGCCTTGTTCACGACGATCAGGTCCGGCGTGTAACTCCCCTTTGCCGGTGCTTCGCAGTCAAGCCGCACGCCCTCAAGCTGGCGCCAGTCATTGCCGGCAACCGCCTCGATGGCTGCCTTGACGAGCGGCAGTTTGATCGACTGCATCAACACGACGAGATTCTGATTCACCTTGGCCAGCCGCTCGACGGCCTGCTCCAGCAGCTTGCCTTCGCGGAAACTCACTGCCCTGACCAGCGAAGCGACGGCGACATAGTGGCCGAGAATCTCGTCCTCGACCGGCTCGCCTTCCGAGATGGCGCCGATGGCTTTGTCGATCAGCGCGTCGAAGTCGGCCTCGACGTCCGGGTACCGCACCAGATGCGGGTGGCGACGCAGCACCGGCGGTTCTGCCCGAACAGCAAAGTGCTCACCAAAATGGCGGCGCGACGCCAAGCCGGCGGCAAAAGACATGGTGGAGGATGCCGCAGTGGCAGCGCGCAGAACTTCCCCGGCTGGGGTGTTGGCAGTATGAATGGTCATAGCCCGATTCCTTTTCCTAGAAGGCTTGAGGGTCAGGCCCTTGGTCGCGTTGGCGCGCTGCCTTGGGCCGTTTGCTCCATCGCGTGGAGCCACCGATACCTGACAGGACCCGGACCGGATCTCAAGGACCCGATCGGCAAAAAGAGAACAGATCCTGAACGCGGTTAACGGCGGGCTCACGTCCGAATTCTGTCCGCGCGCGATGGTAAACGACCGGTGAAGCGCGATCAGGTTGCGCTGAGCACGGCGCCAAACACACAGCCGGAATCAAGAAAGGGGCCCGAAAGCCCCTTTCTTATGTTCAGTCCGCCGACGCCTCGGCGGGTTTGCGCGTGAGCGCCTTCGGCTTCCTTAGTCCAGGCAGCCCTTCGGTCGAGCCGAAAGAAAGGACGTTGGAACCGGCGGTCTCAGATACGCCGCCCCTCCGGGTGAACATCGCCGGCGGTACGTAGTCCTCGAGCGTTTCATCCTCGTCCTCGGACGGATCGAGACTTGGCGCCTCAATCCGCACGACGCCACCCAGCGCCTCCAACCCACGGCGCATCACCTGGTCGGGTGATTCCGGGGCAACGGCGGCTTCGAGCGGCCACTCAGGCTGCTTCGCTCTCGAGGTTGCCCAATCGAGGAGCGGCAGCAACTCCTGCCTCAGCCACAGTTCGAGTTCCTTGGCCTCAGGCCAAGCTTCGCGATCGCCCACGTCATCGAGCGTCTCGAACACTCTGTGCCAGCGGCTTCCGGGGGCAAGCTCAGTCGCGGAGAGCTTGCGGACGTCGATGTCGCCTGGCGCATCGAGAAGCAGGACGTTGCCCAGGCTGCGCTTGGCAAGTCGACCCAAAGGCTCAAGCACCGGAATGAGTGCTTTCTTCTGAAGACGCTTGCCCCGAGGTTTGCGTTCGAGAATGTCCTCGACAGTTTTCGCAAGCATTGCCGCATTCTCAACGAAGGCAGCAAGACCGCTCTTCGTTTTCATGTCGATCAGCGCCCGCAGTCCGGAAAGACCGCCGACGTCGGGAAGATCCGTTGCGGTGACCTCTTCGGAGGCTGCTTCGGAACCGTCCGCCAGCAGAGCTTTCACCTCACTGACGCGAATGCCGTCGTTCTCCTCCGCAAAAGCTAGGGCAGCCTCAACTTTTTCGTCCGGCGCGGACGCCAGATGAAAAAGAACCGTGGGGCTGACGGCCAGCTCGACCGCACGAGTACGGTACGGAGCGAGATTTCGAGCAACAGACCGATAGTTGCGCGCGGTCTTCGAGGAGATGTCGCATCGCTGCGAGACCCATTTCTCGAAAGTACCCGGCTCAACGATTGCGGACGCCTGCTCCAGCAGGTCACCTAATTCAAAGGCCTGCTCCGTGGACCGGCGTCCCAAAGCCAGGATTCCGGCGGCGGTCGCCTCCAATGCTTTCTTGCTCTGCGCGCCAATGTTGAGCGCGTCGTAGTCAAAGCGGCCGGATGCCGCTTCGTTCGTTTTCTTCGTCATGTCAAAGATCCTTGCGTGTTGCAAAAGCATCAACCGCACCTGCGCAATTGATATGTAAATTATCCCTTGGATTTAAAAGTAACTCAAGACGTACCAAAAGTTGTCTATCCATTTTTTACTTAGATAGACGGGGATATTGCATGCATCAAGACTTAATATACTTCAGATCTAGCGCATTAAAATTTTTCTTACTTCGACTTGGCCAAAGTAACAAAACACAACCACAGGGCGCGCTGCCTCGCGCTCATGCATGTTTTCGAAAACTTGCCGACCTGGTAACACCGGGACAGTTCATAGAGGTGCCACGATGTCAAAAGCGGTCCTAACGACAAAAGTCGACCCGACCTACGACGACCTGCCGGAGCAGCGGTATCACTTCCCGCGCACTTACCTACATCAGGTCGAAGCCGCTCGCCGGGATTGGATCGTCTATTATGAGCCCAGGCGTCCGAGTGGCGATCTGATGAAAGCCGGTGGCAAGCAGGCGTATTTCGCGACGGCACGAATTGCCGACATCATCCCAGACCCATCGAAGCCCGATCACTTCTACGCGCTGATCGAGGACTTCCTACCATTTGATCATGCCGTCCCGTTCAAGGACGCGGACCACTACTACGAGAGAGGCTTGCGCAAGGAGGACGGCTCGACGAACAAGGGAGCATTCGGTCGCGCTGTCCGGAACATCTCCGACGCCGAGTATGACCTGATCCTCGGCGCTGGCTTCGCGCATGTCCTCGGGAAACGAGACCGCGAACGGCCGTCGCCGGATCCGGCCGAAGAAGCAGGCGTCGGATTTGGCGACAACCCGCAGATGCCCTACGAGGCCGACAGCATCGATCGCCCTACCGTCACCCAGGTGCTCCAACGCCCCTTTCGAGACCGCGCTTTCTCTGCTGCCATCAAGGCGGCCTACCACGACACCTGCGCCGTCACCGGCCTCAAGTTGATCAATGGCGGCGGACGCTCGGAAGTTCAGGCGGCTCATATTCGTCCGGTGGCAGACCGAGGGCCGGACAGCGTCCGCAATGGCCTGGCGCTATCCGGCACCGTACACTGGATGTTCGATCGCGGCCTGATTTCGGTGGATGACGATTATAGCCTGCTGATCGCAAGTGGCAGCGTACCGGACACTATCACCCGGCTCATAAATCCGGAGCGCCGCCTGCTCGTGCCGACACGCGCGGACGATCGCCCGCATTCGCAGTTCCTCCGGTATCATCGCGATCAGGTGTTCAAGGGGTGAAGCTGCGGAAATCATTTCCGCTCAAAGGCTTACGCCGACGTCACTCATCGGGCGGCGCTTAGAGTAAATCGATCATTTCATCCGTGTAGTCGCCGCTGTTGTCGTTGAATTTCACACGGATGCCTTCGTCTTCGAGGACAATTACTTTCTTTTCGCCGCCCTGTGCAATCACTTCAACCGTATACGGATCGCCGCAAGAGCCACAGATAACACGGCTTTGCATTGTAACCACCGAGTCATGATCCTCTTGCTCGGCCATATCATACTGAACATCATCAATCTCCGCTGGGATCTCAAAGCCCTCGCAACTGGGGTTTGGGCATATAAACTTGATATCCAGCATTGTGACCTTCTTTGTTACTCGGCGTTCCACACCATTCCACAACCTTTTGTATTTACAAACAAAGCTACACAAGTCAGAAATCGAGACCTGGTAAATGAAGTGTCACGAGATCTTTGCAGCTCCCTCGGCAACCACAGCTCTGGGATGATTGGACGTAGCTACGAATGTTCTGGGCAATGCTCCTGCGAATAAACTAGAAGGGCAGACTGAGCCGATCATGACCATATGAGCATTGAAAACGTGAGTGTACAGGAACTGAAACCTGCCCTTTGGGAAGCAGCAAACACGCTGCGCGGATCCGCTGTCGACCGAACAGATTGGAAGGGCTACATCCTTCCATTGTTGTTTTTTAAGCGGATTTCTGACGTCTGGGACGAGGAAACGTCGGAAGCCAAAGAAATCTACGGCGACGTTGATCCTGTTCAGTTCCCGGAAGCTCACCGTTTCGCGCTTCCGGAGGGCAGTCACTGGAATGATGTACGGAGCCTGGCGTCAAACGTTGGCGCGGGTCTGCAGAGGGCTATGCAAGAGATCGAGCGAGCCAATCCAGATACTCTTTTTCGTGTTTTTGGCTTCGCCGACTGGGGCAACAAAGAAAAGTTCAGTGATGAGTTACTGAAGGACCTGATCGAAGGGTTTTCAGAGATCCAGCTCGGCAACCAGGCGGTCAGCACTGACGTTCTCGGCGATGCTTATGAATACCTCGTAGGAAAATTCGCAGACGTCACGCGCCGTAACAAGGCCGGTGAGTTCTATACGCCGAGAAGCGTTGTGCGGATGATGGTCGAAATCCTCAATCCTAAGGAAGGTGAGAGCATTTACGATCCCGCCTGTGGAACGGGTGGTATGCTGCTGGGCGCCATAGAGCACGTGATCCGAAAAGGAGGCGATGCCCGCAGATTTTACGGGAAGGTCTACGGACAAGAAAAGAACCTCACCACCTCGGCGATCGCGCGGATGAACCTCGTCCTCCACGGAATTGAGGATTTTCAGGTGGCGCGAGAGGATACTCTGAGAAATCCGGCTTTTACCGATTCCAGCACGGGCGGCCTCGCCACGTTTGACTGCGTCATTGCAAACCCTCCGTTTTCACTCAAGGAATGGGGCCGCGATCTTTGGGAGGCCGATCCGTGGGGTCGTGCGACGTATGGGATTCCGCCCGAGAACTACGGTGACTATGCATTTGTCCAGCATATGCTCGCTTCGATGGCACCCACAGGAAACAGCCGCATGGCAGTCGTCCTTCCTCAGGGGGCTCTGTTCCGGAAATCGACAGAAGGCTCGATCCGGCAGGCTCTGCTTGAAAACGATATGGTTGAGGCAGTCATTGGTCTCGCGCCGAATCTATTCTACGGCACGCAGCTTGCCGGATGCATAGTGATCCTGCGCCGCAAGAAGCCAGTCGAGCGAAAAAACAAGGTCATGATCATCGATGCTTCGAGCCTGTTCCGCAAAGGCCGGGCGCAGAACTTCCTCGACCAGGATCACAGCGATCAAATCGTCGCCTGGTACCGCGCCTTCGAGGATGTCGAGGATGGCGCGAAAGTCGCAACCCTCGATGAGATCAAGAAGGAAGGCTGGACGCTGAACATCTCGCGCTACGTCCTGCCGCCCATCAGGCAGGACATCCCACCGTTGCCCGAGGCCGTCGAGGCATTCAAGATAGCACTGGCCGATGCGCGCGCCGCCGAAGACCACCTGCGTCAGGTTCTGACCGAAGGAGGGTGGCTGCAATGAGCGGACTGACCCAACGCGACCTCGAAAGCTACCTCTGGGGCGCTGCGACCCTGCTGCGCGGCCTCATCGATGCGAGCGATTACAAGCAGTACATCTTCCCGCTGCTTTTCTTCAAACGCCTGTCCGATGTCTGGGACGGCGATTTTAAGGATGCGCTCGATGAAACCGGAGACGAGTGCTATGCCACCGCCACCGCCAACGACCGTTTCGTGATTCCCGCAGGCGCCCATTGGAACGATATGCGCGTGACACCGCGCGACGTGGGCCGGGCGCTGCTGTCGGCCTTCCTCGCCATCGAGGCCGCCAACCCCGAGCGCCTGCAGGGCGTCTTCGGCAACGCCAATTGGACCGACAAGGCCCAGATGCCCGACAGCACGCTGAAGAACTTGATCGAGCATTTCTCGAAACACGATCTGACGCTGACTGCAGTGCCCGAGGACGAGCTTGGCAATGGCTACGAATACCTGATCAAGAAGTTCGCCGACGACAGCGGCCATACCGCGCAGGAATTCTACACCAACCGCACCCTTGTCCATCTGATGGCACAGATACTGGAACCTCAGCCCGGTGAAAGCATCTATGACCCGACCTGCGGCACCGGCGGCATGCTGATCTCGTGCCTGGCCGAGGTGAAACGGCGCGGCGGCGACATCCGCACCACCGGCCTTTACGGGCAGGAACTGATCACCATTACCGCCTCCATCGCGCGGATGAACCTGGTCATCCATGGCGTGGACGATTTCCACATCGCCAGCGGCAACACGCTGGCCACGCCCGCCTTCGTGCAGGGCGACCGGCTGCGCACCTTCGACGTGGTCCTCGCCAACCCGCCATATTCCATCAAGAAATGGAATCGCGGCGCGTGGGAGCAGGATGCATGGGGGCGCAACTTCCTTGGCACCCCGCCGCAGGGGCGGGCGGATTATGCCTTCTTCCAGCACATCCTGTCGTCGATGCACCCCATGACCGGGCGCTGCGCGATCCTGTTTCCGCATGGTGTGCTGTTCCGCAATGAAGAGGCCGAGATGCGGCGCAGGCTGGTGGAATCCGACCTGGTTGAATGCGTGCTGGGGCTGGGGCCTGGGCTGTTCTACAACTCGCCGATGGAGGCCTGCGTGGTGATCTGCCGGTCGCAGAAGCCAGAGGCACGCAGGGGGCGCATCCTGTTCATCGATGCGGTGGCCGAGATCGCGCGCGAACGGGCGCAAAGCTTCCTGCGGCCCGAACATCAGACGCGCATCCTTTCAGCCTATCAGAACTTTGCGGATGAACCCGGCCTAGCCGCGGTGGCGGATGTGGCCGATGTGCTGGCGGCCGACGGCAACCTGTCGATTGCCCGCTATGTGAAGCGGCCCAAGGCGGCGGCGGGCGGTGCCACGCTGGCTGCGATCTGGGCGGCGTATGATGAGGAGGGGCGCGACTTCTGGTCGGGCATGGACGCGCTGGTGGACACGCTCGATGGCCAGACGCCTGCGGAGGATGCCGATGCTTGAGCGGCCGATTTCCAAGGCGGGGTGGACGCGCGTGGCCTTTGGCGACGTGGTGCGCCTTTCAAAAGCGCGGGTCGCCGATCCCGAGGCTGCCGGGATCGAACGTGTCGTCGGGCTGGAGCATATCGATCCCGGCGACTTGCGCATTCGGCGCTGGGGTGACGTGGCCGATGGCACGACCTTCACCACGCTGTTCAAGCCGGGTCAGGTTCTGTTCGGCAAGCGCCGCGCCTATCAGCGCAAGGTGGCAGTGGCGGATTTCGAAGGGGTCTGTTCCGGAGACATCTATGTGCTGGAACCCGCGAACGACCGGCTGATGCCCGAACTGCTGCCGTTCCTGTGCCAGACCGACGCCTTCTTCGATCATGCCGTCGGCACCTCGGCCGGGTCGCTGTCGCCGCGCACCAACTGGACCAGCCTCGCCAGTTTCGAGTTCCTGCTGCCGCCGATCCAAGTGCAGGCCAGAATCGTTGGAACATTGCATGCTCTCCGCGAGACAAGTGAAGCATACTTTAGCGCGGCGATTCACCTCGAGGCTTTGAACACCTCGCTGATGGCGGAACAACTTTTACAAATTGAAGCAGCGGGTAAAGTAGCCGAGCAGCCAATTGATTTGTTTGGGTTCCATGGTCAACCAGTGCTAAAGACTGGCCCGTTCGGCTCAAGCTTAAAGACATCCTATTTCATCGAGAGTGGTGTCCCCGTCATAACAATTGGATCAATCACTGAGCATGGACTGGATCACAGTGACTTCTTTTTTGTCTCCCAATCGATCGCCGAGCGGTTTTCAGAGTATCGGTGTGAGCCCGGAGATATTGTTTTCTCAAGGGTTGCTGATGTTGGTCGGTGTCATGTCATTACCGATGATGAGAGAGGTTTCATCATCAGTTCAAACCTAATCAGGATTCGTGTAGATCCTGCAAAGGTGATGCCTATGTATCTTTGGCTTACTTTGAAGTACTCTCTGTCATTGAGGCGAAAGATATCGGCCATCACAACGCAAGCGGCCGGACGATTGCTTGTGAACACTCAAACGATGCATCTCTTGAATTTCTCCGTCCCAGATATTCAAACACAAAGATTGCTTATTGAGACGTTCAACAGCCTAAAAGTTGATCGCAAAAAAATAAACTCACGAAGAGCTCAGGTGAAGTCACTTTCGGAGAGGTTGCTCGCTCAATCTCTGTATGGTGCAGAACAATGACCTTCACCGAGGCCAACATCGTAGAAGCCCATCTGCGCGACCTTCTCGCGGGCGCGGCCTCGACCCGACCGGCGCAACTCTCCACCGGCCTCGCCCGCGCGGGCGGCAAGATCGCGGGCCTCGGCTTGGATCGCGTCGCCCCCGCCAAACCTGACTTCCTTAGCTTTCAACATCCCCCGGTATTCAGCCGAGGGAGGCAGTTGCAATGACGTCTCGCCCGCCTATACCGACGGAAACTCAACGAAAACTCATGATCGAGTGCGGGCATCGTTGCTGCGTCTGCGGCGAACACGTGTCGTTGGAGAAGGCCCACATTGTTCCTTGGTCCACCACCAAGGATCATTCTTTTGAGAACCTTCTGGTTCTGTGCAGTCTCTGCCACACTCGATCTCATGACGAAAACTGGGATAAAAAGACGCTCAAGGACTACAAAGCACTGCCTTGGGTCGCCAGATACAAGGGTGTTCCCAGCGATTTCGGGCCCAAGCAACTTGTCACTCTGAAACTGGACACGACCAAGGAAGATTTCGAGAAGGACAAGGAACGCGTGCTGGTCGCGATCGCTGCGGTCATCGATGCATCTCCAAAGGACATACTTACAGTGTCGGTGAAGCAAGGTAGCATTATCTTGACAGTTGCGATCCCAGCGGATGGCGCGGACCGCTTGCTGCACTCTGAAGAAACTCAGTCAGAATTGGAGGCGCTTCTCGATCCAATCCAGCTAATCGGGATCGAACCCGGAGCAGAAAGCTCGTCTTATCCGGACGAACGCGCTCGCCGGATCGCCAGCTTTAATGAAAACAACACAGTCGAAGCCCATCTTCGCGATATCCTCGCGGGGCCGTCGAGCCACAGACCGCGGGATCTTAGTCCTGGCCTCGCAAGGACTGGCAAACGGATTGCTGGCCTCGGGTGGCATTACGTCGCCGCCGCCGAACTTCCACGGCAGCCACAGGAAGTGCTGGTCGAACCTTATCTGCGCGACGCCCTGATCCGACTGAACCCCGACATCGCCGCCAACCCCGGCCGGGCCGACGACGTGCTCTACCGTCTGCGTGCCATCGTCATGGGCGCGCGGTCGGATGGTCTGGTGAAGGCGAACGAGGAATTCGCTGCGTGGCTGCTCGGCGAACGCTCAATGCCGTTCGGCGCAAACGGTGAACACGTCACCATTCGCCTGATCGATTTCGAGGATGTTGAACAGAACAGCTTCGTCATCACCCAACAATTCACCATCCGCGCCGGCAAGACGGAAAAGCGCGCCGATCTGGTGATGCTGGTCAATGGCTTGCCGCTGGTGTTGATCGAGGCCAAGACGCCGGTGCGATCCAGCCAAAGCTGGCTTGACGCCGCGCTTCAGGTGCATGACGACTACGAAAATAATGTGCCGGAGCTGTTCGTGCCCAACGTCTTTTCCGTGGCGACCGAGGGCAAGGAGTTCCGCTACGGCTCGGTCCGGATGCCGGTCGACATGTGGGGCCCCTGGCGCGACGGCGACGGACCGCAGACGATGGGTGCGGTGGAAAAGGCCGCCACCTCGATGCTGCGACCGGCGATGGTGCTGGATATGCTCGACAGCTTTACCGCCTTTGCGACGCAGAAGGGCAAGCACCGCATCAAGATCATCGCTCGCTATCAGCAGGTGGACGGCGTCAACAAGATCGTCGAACGGGTGGTAGTGGGCCAGCCACGCAAGGGTCTGATTTGGCATTTCCAGGGTTCGGGCAAATCACTGCTAATGCTGTTCGCTGCGCGCAAGCTACGGCTGCACCCCGCGCTGAAGAACCCCACGGTGCTGATCGTGGTCGACCGCATCGACCTCGACAGCCAGATTTCCGGCACCTTCTATGCCGCCGACATGGCCAACATGGTGCGCACGGAAAGCCGCAAGGAACTGGCCGATTTACTGGGCAAGGACGCGCGGAAGGTGGCGATTACCACGATCCACAAATTCGCCGAGGCCGACGGCGTGCTGAACGACCGCGACAACATCATTGTGCTGGTGGACGAGGCGCACCGCACCCAGGAAGGCGATCTGGGCCGCAAGATGCGCGAGGCGTTGCCGAACGCTTTCCTGTTCGGTCTGACCGGCACCCCGATCAATCGCGCCGACAAGAACACCTTTTATGCCTTCGGCGCGGATACCGACGAAGGCGGCTATATGAGTCGCTACGGTCTGAACGACTCGATCCGCGACGGGGCCACGAAGGAGCTGCATTTCGAACCGCGCCTGGTGGACCTGCACATCGACCAGCAGGCCATCGAGGACGCCTATGCGGAACTGACGCAGGGTCTGACCGATGAGGACAAGGATCGGTTGGGCAAGGCCGCGGCCAAGATGTCGATCTTGGTAAAATCACCCGAGCGCATCCGCGCCATATGCAGCGACATCGCCAAGCACTTCCAGGAAAAAGTCGCCCCGAATGGATTCGGCGCGCAGGTGGTGACTTTCGACCGGGAAAGCTGCCTGCTCTACAAACAGGAACTTGACCGGCTCCTGCCGCCAGAAGTGTCGGACATCGTGATGTCCGTGAATAGCGGCGAACCGGAATACGCACCTTACAAGCGCGACCGTGATGCGGAAGAAAAGCTGCTCGACCGTTTCCGGGATCCGAAGGACCCACTAAAAATCATCATTGTAACGTCGAAGTTGCTCACCGGCTTTGATGCGCCGATTTTGCAGACGATGTATCTGGACAAGCCCCTGCGCGACCACACGCTGCTGCAGGCAATCTGCAGGACGAATCGCCCGTACGGCGAACAGAAGACGCATGGTCTGATTGTCGATTACCTCGGTATATTCGATGACGTCGCGCAAGCCCTGCAGTTCGACGAAGAGGGGATGAAGAAGGCGGTGTCGAATATCGCCGAACTGATCAATGCTCTCCCGACCGCGCTCCAGAAGTGCCTCGCCTACTTCGCGGGCGTCGACCGCGGTCTTACCGGGTATGAGGGTCTGATCGCTGCGCAGGAGTGTATTCCGAACAACGAGCTGCGCGACGCATTCGCAGCCGATTTCAGCGTTCTGACGCGGATATGGGAAGCGCTGTCACCGGATCCTGTCCTGACGCAGTACGAGAAAGACTATCGCTGGTTGGCACAGGTGTACGAGTCCCTAAAGCCTTCAACGGGGACAGGGAGATTGCTGTGGCATCGCTTGGGTGCCAAGACCATCGAGCTTATCCATGAAAATGTCCATGTGGATGCCGTCCGGGACGACCTCGATACGCTGGTTCTGGACGCTGAGCTGCTTGAGGCTGTGCTCGGGAATCCCGATCCGGAAAAGAAGGCGAAGGAGATCTCCATCAAGCTGGCGGGGCGCCTTCGGAAACACGCCGGCAATCCGAAGTTCAAGGCGTTGGGTGAGCGTCTCGAGGATCTGAAAAACCGGCACCAGCAGGGTCTGCTCCTGTCGATCGACTTCCTAAAGGAGCTTCTGTCGCTGGCGAAGGACGTGGTGAAGATCGAACGCGAGACGCCCGAAGAAGAGGACATTGACCGCGGCAAGGCGGCGTTGACGGCGTTGTTCGAGGAGGCCCGAAACGGCGACACGCCGGTGATGGTCAAGCGGGTTGTAGACGACATCGACGAGATCGTGCGCGCCGTCAGGTTCGATGGCTGGCAGGCTACGCATGCCGGCGAGCGCGAGGTTAGGAAGGCGCTTCGCCAGACGCTCTTCCGTTACAAGTTGCACCAGGATGCAGAGCTCTTCGAAAAAGCATATGGATATATTCGGGAATATTACTGACTAGGACGGGACTTAATGAATCCGACGATTTCAAAAGAAACCCTTGTTGAAGAGGTCAGTAAGGCCGCATTTACCGGAAATGCCGCCGCGTTTGTTGGCGCCGGCATATCCACACCCTCAAAGCTTCCGAACTGGATGGATCTATTGCGACCCTTGGCGGAGCCAATGGGATTGCAGATCAGAGAGGAAGATGACCTCCCGGGGATTGCTCAATACATCGTCAACATGTCCGCTGGATCTCGCACTTCCTTGTTCGCGAGAATTCAAACTGCCATTAAACAGTCGAAGGCAAAGCCAAATCACTACCATCAGTCGCTCGCCCGTAGCGCGATCGATTTGGTCTGGACTACGAACTATGACGACCTCTTGGAATCGGCCTACCCGGTTGGCGCTCCTGTTGTCCATTCGAGAGACACAGACATAGCGCACCACCATGAACCGGGGCGACGCGAAATTATTAAGGCGCACGGATGCATAAATCGCTCCTCTGCGGATGAGCTCGTCATTACGCGTGAAGATTTCGAAGATTATTTCGTGAAACATCCACTGATGGCGGAGCGACTGAGAAGCGATCTTCAGCGAAAAACGTTTCTGTTCGCAGGCTACGGCTACGGTGATCCTAACATAGCAAGCATTTTGGTCGAGGCGCGAAGGCTGGCGCGCAAGGTGCCGAAACAGCGTTACATGCTTCAACGGAAGGCTGACCCGAGCAAAGCTCCAGATGCCATTCAAAGGCAACAACAGTGGGCCATGGACCTGCGGCGAATAGGAATTGACTGCGCCATCGTAAACAACTTCGATGAGTACGCGGCTGCTTTGGATAGCATTGCACTCAGGTCCCGAGGCCCAACCATGTATGTTACCGGTGGTCATACCGCAAACAGCAAACTGGCTGAAGAAGTCGGCAGAGAGCTAGCCAAGCGAACCGATGTTTCAGTTGTCTTGTTTGATGGACAGTCCACAGGCGCAAGCAGGAGCGTTATACAGGCGTTTGTAGATCAGGCAGCCAAGGATAGGATCGATTTCCGAGAGCGGATTCGGTACTTTCCCAATCCTTATGCACAAGTTCCCGCTCTCTCAAATGATCCCGAACTCTTGCCTCGCCTCAAGGAATGGCGGGCTGAGATGCTTCGATCGGCTAATACCGTCTTAGCCTTCGACGGAGGAATGGGAACTCGGGCCGAGGTCGAGCTTGCTGCTGATCTCGGGTGCAACATCTTGCTGTGCGCCGAAACCAGTGCGGGTTCGTCTGCTTCTCTGGCCCAGATAGCGCATATCCGGAAACTCCTTCCAAATGACCACGGGTACCTAAGCTCCACAGACAGCGGAACTCCGATGCAGCCTGCAGAAATCATCGACCTTGTGTTAGCAAAAATGCCTCAGTGGAAAAGTTGGTGACGCTCGTTTTTCGTCCAGATGGTGCTGCATTGGACGTTGGTCCCGGAAAGCCAACTCGCGTCAACGCGTTGATCGGTGCCAGCCACCGTCGCAACGTTTCTGACCAGCTTCGCAAACTCGAGGCATTGAGTGCAACCGCCGCGCCATGCCAGATCGTTTCCGATTTGAGCATTGTCCAAAACAACCCTTCCATTTGGAAAGCGATACTAGATTTTGGGTACTTCGCTGCGACGTTACCGATTTATACGGTCGAACCTCGTCAACAAGGTATTGACGAACAAGAACTACTAGATCGGGTCAGGGAACAGGCCGAAGGTGGGGTTGGCATCATCACCATTCATCCTACCCCCACCCAGGAAATCATCACTCAGGCACAATCTCGATTAGTGCCATTTACTTCCAGAGGCGGAGGCATTGTCATCAAAGACCTTGCGGTCTCGCGACGCCGGGAAAACGTTTATGTGCGCATATTGCCTGACATCATTTCTATCTGCCTGAAGTATAAAACCACGATCAGCCTTGGAGCTTCGTTCCGGTCTGCCAACATCTTCGATAGCGCCGATGCTGCACAGATGTCCGAAATCAGACTACAGCTCGAACTAGCCCAACAGATAAAGCGTGAAGGGGTTGGGGTCATCATCGAGTCCCCTGGCCATGCGCGGCCCAGTTCGATTGCGTTAATCGCGGACGCACTTTCATCAAGTGGTGTCCCAATTATGCCCTTAGGACCAATCCCCACAGACGTTGCCGTGGGGCAAGATCATGTTTCGTCCGCCATTGGAGCTACACTCATGGGCTTGAAAGGCGCCGCTCACATATTGGCTGCCGTCACCCGAGAAGAACACACGGGCAATATCCCGACAATTCCCTCGACAATCGAGGCTGTCAGGGCTGCGGCTATAGCCGCCCACGTGATCGACATAGAGATGCTCGGAGCGATCGATGAAGATCTAGCAATAACTGAGCGGCGCGCTGCCACACGCACCTGCGTCGATGGAAAGGTTAGCAAAGGGTGCAATCGATGCGCCGCCAAATGTCCGCTTTACGCAGTGTAAAGCGGCGGAAATTATTTCCTCAATAGTATCCATCCGGCGTAGGCCGCACCGCTTATGATTTTGGCTGGTCTTCCATGATGCGCTCGATCTTTTCCTGGTCGCATTGCTCGTCGCCAAGGAACTGGCGAACGCCGCCCTCCCAGGTGCGGATGTCGGCGAGGAATTCCTTCAGGCTCTCGACGCCCCGGTCGGTGAATGTCGTGATGCCCTCTTCGCTGCCGTCATGGGCATGGATCATCTCGCCATAGTCGATATTGTCGGAGTTGCTGGCGATTTCCTGGATGAGTTCGAGGTTTTCGCCGATCAGCACAGCGACGTAGCCGATCGTGTAGACATGCGTCGGGCGGCCCATCAGGCGGCCATCTGTCGGCCGCTGCCAGCGGCAGACCAGTTCCAAGGCAGCAGTTCCGGCAGTCGTGATACGGGAATGTTGGGCATACGGGCGAGGATATCCGCCAACCAGGCCTGCGGATCGATATCGTTCATCTTAGCCGTGACGATCAGGGAATACATGAAGGCAGCACGCTCGCCGCCGCGCTGGGAGCCAGCGAATAGCCATGCCTTTCTTCCCAGAGCGATCCCGCGCAGGGCACGCTCTGCCGCATTGTTGGACATGCAGAGCCTGCCATCGTCGAGGAACCGGGTGAAGGCTTCCCAGCGCCCGTCCTTGTCGAACATGTAGTTGATCGCCTTGGCGACGGGATTGTGCTTCGACATCTGGGAGCGCTGGACTATCAGCCAGTCGTGCAGGTCCTCGACAAGCGGACGAGTATGCTGTTGCCGGGCAGCTAATCGGTCCTCTGCGGACGTCCCGTTTATGCCCCGCTCGATGTCGAAGAGCACGTCGATGCGGGCTACAGCCTCAAGCGCGACCGGCGATATCTCATGGGCAGGTTTGCCCTTGCGCACGTTGCCGGCGATGTCGGCCAACTCGAAGAACTTCCGTCGCGCATGGCTCCAGCAGAGCGCGCTCTTGATTGGTTCGGGGCTGCGGCCGGCACGATAGAGGTCGTTGTAGCCGCCATAGGCATCCGCCTGCAGTATTCCGTGCCATCCGGCAAGATGCGTGTTGGGATGGGTCTTCTCCCGATCTGGTGAGAAGTAGAAGAGTGCCGCAGGAGGCGCGCCGCCCGCGAATGGATGATCATCGCGAACGTAGGTCCATAACCGAGCCTGCTTCGTTGCGCCCTTGGCCAGCAGCGGCACGGTAGTGTCGTCGCCATGAAGCCGCCCGGCGTCCAGCACATGGGCGCGGATCAGATCATGAATCGGCTGCAGCGCCGTTGCGCAGGCTCCAACCTGGTCGGCCAGCGTAGAGAGGCTGAGATCGACGCCCTCCCTGGCGTAGCGCTCAGCCTGGCGGTTCAATGGCTGGTGCTGGCCGAACTTCTCGAACAGGATCGTCGCGAGCAAGTTCGGTCCCGCCCATCCGCGTGGTGTCGCATGGAAAGGTGCGGGTGGCTGGCTGATCTTCTCGCAGTCCCGGCAGGTGAACTTCTCGCGCACCGTCTGGATCACCTTCCACTGGCGCGGGATCACCTCCAGCGTCTCGGTGATATCCTCGCCCATCTTAACGATCTTGGCAGAGCCGCAGCAGGTGCAGGTCGAAGGAGCTTCAATGATCAGCCGTTCGCGCGGCAGGTGCTCGGGAAACGGCTTGCGGACCGGCCGGCGGCGTTCAAAGGCTGGAACTTGCGCAACCTCCGCCGCCACGCGTTCCGCGGCGATCTCGTCCTCGGTGGCGTCGGCCTCAAGTTCTTCGAGCTGCAATTCCATCTGGTCGATCAGGCGGGCGCGTCGTTCCGAACTCTGACCGTATTGCTCGCGACGCAACTTGGCGATCTCGAGCTTGAGGTGCCGGATCATCGCCTCGGACGTCGTCACGACAGCTCGCACCTGAGCGAGATCAGCCTCGGCGGAGGCGGCACGCGCCTCCGATGCCGCAAGCGCGGCCCGTAACCTGGCTATCTCCGAAGCAGCGTCGTCCATGGCCGAAAGCTACCATGCCGCTTGTTAAAAGCCCAACAAAAACAGAGGAATGTTCGCGATCAGCCTGCCGTTGCAGGTCGCTGCGTCCAGCGTGGATTACGCCAGTCGATCCCTTCCAGAAGATAGCCGAGTTGAGCCGCCGACACCGGCACGGCGGAGCCATTCTGGCTAATCGGCCAGATGAACTTCCCTGCCTCCAGGCGCTTCAGGTAGAGCGACATGCCGACGCCGTCATGCCACAGGACCTTGATCAGGTCACCTTTGCGACCTCGAAAGCAGAAGACCTCGCCGCCGTGAGGATCGCGGCCAAGCCCCTGTTGCACCTTCAACGCCAGGCTGTTCATGCCACAACGCATGTCGGTCACACCGCCCGCAATCCACACCTTCACCCCGGGCGGAAAGGCGATCATGACGCGTCCAGAACCGGCAACAGCCGAGCAAGGATAGTTGGATCAAGCGAAGCCGGGATCGTCAGGCGACGACCGTTCGGCAGGCCGATCTCGATCGTCCTGTCGTCTTCAGTCGGCGATGGGGCCATCTCGAAAGATACCGCCGGCGGTGGCGAAATCGAAAGCGGCACGAAGCCCGTTGACGCGGAAACGTTCAGAAGCCCGCTTCGGTATTCCCGACGCCAACGGGTCAACAGTGACCGCGACAATCCATAACGCCGCGCCGTTACCGAGCCCTGCCGAAAGCCTTGCAGGCTCTCCTCGACGATCCGAACCTTCTCTTCGTCCGACCAATCCCGCCGGCGACCAACATCGTCGACAGACAAAAGCTCAATGGGGGAAATCAATGTAGCGCATGACATAAGCCATGGACTTAGAGCTAATCACCAACTCAAGACAGACGGCCTTCGCCGCAGGCATACCCTCAATACGTCCGCGCAACATTTGCGATTAGACAGTCGCATCGCCCACCAATGTGTCTGAGGTACCGCGATTGCGCTCTGCTCGGTGAGCACCCACTACCGCTTGTCAGTCCACGAGTCGATCAAGCGCACTGGCCTCAAGTTCAGGAATCTCCGCGGCCTCCACCATCGCCCATAGCCGTGTGACCCGGCCGATCTGATGGCTCGTCGTCGTTACAAAAAATCGATCGCGAGCACGAGAAGCTGCCACGAAGAAGGCCAAGGTTTCCTCATCCATGTCCGCGTTTGAGTTAAATCCGTCGTTCTGAAGATGAAGAAAGAATACCGTGTGCGCCTCCAATCCCTTGCTTTTGTGAACAGTCATCAGTTTTACTTGATTTCTGCCCTGAAATTGCGCAATCGCGTCGTGCCACGTCTCAGCCGACCCTGCGCACTCCTTCAAAAAGGTAACTGTTGCAGAGTATATGGCCTCGAACCTAACCGGGTTTGCATAATCTGGCGCCAGTTGTGAAAGGGTAGTCGTCCCGAGGGAATCCAAGATGGCCGTTGCGACGGTCTCGGCCGCGGTATCCGAAGGAGCGTTGGCTGTAGCGGCTCTAGCGATCTTCAGCGCCTCTCTAATCCTTTGCTCCACCTTTAGCTCGGCTGCCGGCCTGTCGTCGCGATTACCAAAGATCGGCCCGATCATGTTGCGAAGCCTATGAAACGGGGCACCAGTCCGGTCATCGATTGCCATCTGAAGTGCACAGATCACAACATCTGGAAGCGGCTCGGTCATCAGTTCCTGGATCTGAATTTCTCCCAGAGATCGCGCTTCGTTGCGAAGCGTCAGGCCCTCGCCGACAAAAGCGAATGCTAGCTTGTCTTCGAGCTTGTCCGCTCTTTGCCGCGCCAGAAGCATGAAGTCCTCAGGCTTGCAACGTCCGGAACCGACCGCTGCTGCGATGGACTTGGCAAGAGTGTTGGCCTCTTCTCCAGCGTTCTGAAAATGAATCACTCCATCTGTGAGGCTTGGAGCGTCAGCTTGAGCGCGTGCAGAAGCTACCGGGACCGCGTCAGGTTCTATGTCCGCTGCCATGGCATTTACGATTGCAACAATCCTGAGATTGGACCTGAAGTTGGCAGTCAGTGCGACGACGTCTGCCTCAAAATTTTCTGCAAACTCCTGGAAGATACCCGATCGGGCTCCTGCAAAAGTCATGATTCGCTGCTTGCTGTCACCGACGGCCGTGATTACCGTCTCGGATCCGAGGAAAGCTTGCTTCAGCAACGCATACTGCAGTCCGGTAGTGTCTTGGAACTCGTCGAGAAATAGATGAGAGTAGGTCAGACGCAGTGCGGACCGCACGGTGGGATTATGCGCCAAGATCGTCATTGCCAGGGTGGCAATCATTCCGAATGTTAGCTGGTGAGTTCGGTCCGACCTCAGACATGCCGCCCAGTAACGAAGTCCCGCTTGGTTAGGAAAATCATCCTTTGTGGCGTTTAGTGGCAACGGTCCCGGTCCTGCGGTTAAAGTTGAATGACCACGGTCTAGTTCCTTGCCGGTTATCGAGATGTTGGCACTTCTTCGAAGCCTGTCAGCGAAATCATTCCAGTCCTGCCAACCTGGCATTATTATTTCATAGTTTCGCTCTGGTCGGCACCACGTTGGAAGCGTCGACCGGAATCTGTCTACGATGCTCTTGGCAAAGGCGTCGAAGGTGTAGCTCTCCAGGCGCGTTCCGAGATCTTCACCCGTGCGTGCAGTCACGCGATCCTTGAGGTTTTTTGCGGCATCACGCTTAAAGCTGATCGCAAGAATCCTGCGGGGTGCCTTGCAGGTGTTAGTTTCAAGAAGATAGCTGGCACGTTGCGCCAGAAGCTCAGTCTTGCCCGCACCGGGGCCCGCGACAACGGCTACGCTTTTGTCGCTCTTAACAACGTCAAGCGCTGCAGTGTCTAGGTTGATACCATTCCCCGGATGCCATCGGGCTCGCTCGATGATCGACACTAGAAATCTCCCCCGATGTATGGAGAAAGCAGATCTTGGCAGCGTCCAAACAGGGCCACAAGTGGCTCGGGGCACCCGGCTTTCATTTTATCGCTGGGGATACTCGAGAGCGCTTCGACGTGGGAAACCGGCTTACTGTTCGACTTGAACAACGCGTCGTACTGCGCCAGCTCCAAGGCAGTGAACCGATCCGCGGCTTGATAGGCGTCCAGGCCAAGACCGTCTTTACCGAAAACAGATTTCTTGTAGCTGTCGGCATCATCCGGCGCATCAATCGACGCCACCTCACCATATCGGTCCGGGAAAGACTTGACCATCATCATGTCGAGGTCGAGGTGGCTGGAGTAGAAGACGTTGTTGAAGCGAAGCCATGACATCCAGAAACCAATATCGATCTCGGTAAGAGTGTCCCATTGCCCGGCTTTTCCGGGACGAGGAAGTGGCGGCGTATTCACCCCGATTTTCCCAAGCTGGTCTGCCGCGTACTTCAATCGCCTCGGCCCGGCGCCGGAGCGTCCTAGATCGTAATCGAGAAGGGTTACATAAGGGATCTTTAGACCGTCCAGCAAACGCCAGAAATGATTGACGTGCCTCCCTCCGAGTGGAACGAACGCAACAAAAGCTGGATCCAGTTCCATTTCCGAATCGAGTGATCGTGCAAGTCGCGGCAGGACAATCTGCTCGGAGCGTCCCTCACCAAGTATCACCAAACGAGCGAAGTAGAGCTCGGGGTGGCTAGCAACTGCTTCCTGGATGAATTTTCTAGCGTCCGATTTGGATTCAGGCAGCGGGACTTCCTTCACGCTCGACGTAAGCGTGATCGGATCCTGACGTACATAGCGGACCTGCTCGGGATCCACCCTACGCAAAGCGCTGGCTGAATGCGTCGTAAGAATCGCCATGACGGATTGGCTCTGTGCCTGCTCTCGCATGAGGTTGACCATCCGCGAGAGGTAGAAAGGAGCCAAGTGGTTTTCAGGCTCCTCAAGCGCTATAATCGTAAGCCAAGGACGTGCAACTTCAATTGCGAGGAATCCTTCTGGCTGCGAACGGGCAAGTTCCTCATCCAGCTTGAACAGTGTGACAACGATTGCAATGTAGAACAATGATGCTTGCCCCTCGCTGAGTTCATGGACAGAGCGGTGTCGCCCACCAGGTCCGGGTCCGAGCGTGAGCGAAAGCTCGCGAAGTGCTCGCTGAAGCTCCCGAGCGAGGACAGTTAAGCGGGGAGTTCGAAGGTGACGCCCCTCGAAAAGCCGGCCCCAGTTTGTTGAAAGCTCTTCACTTATCTTTTTGATAGCTGGCATGGCATCAAACAGGTTCTGCATTGCCTCCCACTGTTTGGCCATCGGCTCTCGGCCGCCTTCCCAATTCCCGTGCCGTTCAAGCCAGGCGAGCATTTCTCGAAGAGCGAGCTTCAGTATCGCATTACCGTCTCGTGTCGCCGGAAGATATCGTATCTGGAAGCGCCGGCGGTCGTTCGAAGAGAATGGAAGTTTAGCAATGTCGCGCTCTCCAAACGGCACCTCGTCCAGGCTTGTGATCCAAAACATCTGTGCGCTGATATCATCCTCATCTATGCCGTATATCCAACTCGCCTCCAATCGAATCCTAGCCTTGAGTGGTTGGCCGGGGCCGGAAGATGACATCGCCCGAAAGATTTCAGCCACTGAATCCGCCTTGTCCTCATCAATTCCGTTGCTCAGTTCGGGAAATCCAAGAATGACTTCGATCTCGACCTCTCTTTTGTCGACAGATCGAATCTGATCCTCAGGCAGAACAGCCTCACCTAGTCGTTGGTCAAGCTCGTCCTCCGAGTTTGCATTTGCCTCCTCGACCGTGCCAGGTGTTTCGCCTGGGCCGAAATGGACGTCTTCACGTGTCAAACGGCGGTCTTCCGCGCGGGTTGCAAACAGCTTCTGTAATGCGGCAACTATCGCCGTCTTCCCGGCCCCGTTTGCGCCGACTACGGCAGTGAGTGCAGGATCAAATGAAATGGTCTGCGCTTCATCTCCAAAGCAACGAAAATTCCGAAGCCTTAAGCTCTCAATATGCATACGATCCTCAGCGGACTCAGTTGACGTCAGTGATTCCATACAACCAGCTATCGCACCGACATGCAATTGAAGAGGGATACAACTCGAAGCAGCAGAGTCGGATGATCGAACAAGGTCTTTTGTTGCAATGGCTTGCCCCCCTGGAATTAGCCTTGGCCTATCGTGGCCGCGCTGCGGCTGCGACCATAATTGTGAAGCGGACGGCGCTTTCAGAAGCTCCAGTGAACGGTGCGAACGACAGACCTGAGGGCGCGTCGCTTCCGCGCTCTGAGTGAGGGCACGGCACAGCGCCGATGATACGGCCAAACCCTTTTGGAGCTCGAACACCAGCACGGCGAAAATCCGGAGGCGGCTCTGAGTTGACGAACGTGCTTAGCTCAGCGGCGCGCATGGCCCGGACACGAAGGGACGAAAGCCGCCTGACAGCAGTCCAGCATGGCAACTGCATCAAGTCCGAAATAGGGGTCGCGAACCAATCAATGTCGGTGGCTCCGCGAGTCTGGGTCTTCCCGCCCAAGAGCGCCTTCAGCGCCTGACCCTAACCAAGGCAGCACATCAAGGGGCGGCGACGCGAAGTCGAGACAATGACGGCGAATCCTGGCAGGGAAAGGTTTCGGGATATAAGTCGCCGCCTTGAACGGCTGAAATGAAGCCGCAAAGTGCCGGGCACTTTATGGCCGCCTCACCGCAAACTTGAGGTCCGCAAGCGGAAATTATTACCGCTCGCTCCATCCTGTTGACTGATGCCCAAAGCCAGGGCACAAAGGTGGCATCCACGGTCGCTCGCGGCAGGAAAATATAGGGAATTCAAAGGAAATTTCAATAAGCTATTGAAATCATGTGAGAATCCAGGTTAGCCAGGCAGGCCATTTTTTACCTATTTTCCTCCGCTATGGAGTTGTCATTCCCCACCAGAAATCGCGGCGTCTTTTCAGACACTTGGCTCGATTTCGCGTCAATTGGAGTGGGACGTTTGCCAGATCCCAGAGATGCTTCGCACTCTCAAAATGACGGCTGGGGACCCTGTTCTAGTGCGTCAAACAGTCTGTGACGAACGACGGCTTTTGGGCCGTCAGCAGACCGTACGCTGTTAGGACCACTAACGCGAAAAGCGGACACCCGAGGCGGGTACAAAGAAGGCGGATCGTGCGCGAGCCATTGAGCGCCAACCACGCCCGCTCGCGGTCAGAGAATCTCTAGGCGCGGTTCACCTCCACCTTTACAGGATTGCCGCCCGCGAAGAACAAATCAATGGTGACTTTAAGCTTGAGGCACGACGACACTGAACTTCTCGACACGAAGTCGATTGATCGCGCTCTCTTGCCCAATCCTCTGTAGGGCTGACACGGCCTTCGCGGAAATGCTCTTCATCCTCTCGTCTGCGTTTCCGATGTTTCGGAAGTAGGTCAGTCCATAGACGACCAGGCGCAGCTCCTCGTCTTTTGCTGATTTCATGGCGGCATAGAAATCGTCGGTACTATGCTTGTCGAGGAATTCAAGGGTGCCCTCGCTCCATCCCCTGTCTCTCACGATAGCGGTCGCGACACCCTTCAGAGTTCTGTCGTCAGCGAACGCACCAGCTTTGGCAGCGAAAGCCGCGATCACATCTGGATCCTCGATATTGAAGCGCGGCGAAACAGGATCTCCCACCCAGAAGTCTTTTCCGTCATCTCGGCTGTCCACGTAGTCCTTGATGAGATCGTCGAGGCCGTCGCCATGACCGAGTTTCTTCAGGGTAGCGATCGAGGCGGAAAGGTTCGCAGGACTGATTGCTGCGGAGTTGTCCCTGATCGACTGCTTCAGCTCCGTGGCGAAGGCATCTGCATTGTCATCGAAAGATCCATGGTAGATGTCCCACACGTTGCTGAACGCGGCATCCTGGTCCTTGAGTTCGAGCCTTCCCGTCAGCACATCGGCTTCTCGCCGCAGGGAAACTTCATCGTAAAAGCCGCTGCGGATGCAATCGAAGACGACGAGATCAAGGCCGTCTGCTGTGAAGAACTCATATCGCTTCAGCAGCTCGGAATGCTGGATCTCCTCTGGAGTTCGCTCCTCTCGGTCACCGAAGAGGTCGGCATAGGGGCGATGCTTCAGGATGGCATCGATCGGTGGTGCTTCGGTGGGCTGGTAGATCGCGAAGCCGAACAGGCACGCGCTATGGAAGGCCTGCTTGATGATGCGCTCGTCATAGCCCTCCAAAACCTCTTCAAGCCGACTGCAAATTCTAAGGAGCTTGAAGATCGTCCGGATGTTAGTGATTTCTAGCTTCGCCGCATATTCTGCGACCATCTGGGTCAGGAGGGTCGTTCGATCCGGGACAGCTATGGCAACCGCCTCGCTCGCCGTCGGAGCGAATGTCAAATTGATGTCGATTACCTTTTCCAGTTGAACGCGGAAATCCTCGGCATTCTGCCCTTCCAATGCCTCACTGTTCAACAGCAGCACCACCTTGCAATTCTTCTTCTCTTTGAGGAAGGAGATCAGCCCCAGCACATCCTTCAGGTCGAGGCCGTCGCTCATGCGCTCAAGATCGTCGAAGCATACGATCTGGTTTCGCACGTCGAGGAATCCGGCTTCAACCAATCCTCCGTAGTCGGCAACAACGGGGATGCCACGGATCAATCCGATCCCTGCACGCCACTTGGACGACAGTTGCGCCAAGCGTTCGGATACGCTGCTGAAGGTCGCTTCCAGCCTCTCCTTCTCGCTGAAAGCTGCAGCTTGGACTGTGTTCTCGAAAACTGATCTGCGAACATCGCTTAGGGTCTCAAGGCCGAACAACGAGACGTAGGCATAGCGCGGCGGCCTTACCGTGGCATCCTTGAATGCAGCAGTGAGCAAGGTGTCCCAAGTATGGGTCTTGCCAACGCCCCACTTGCCGCTCAAACAAAGCGCAAGTTTATCCTCCGCCTTGAGAAATCGACGGATTTCGTTCTTCACTTGCTCTGTGCTCATGCTTTAATCCCGCAGCCGTCCCACTGCCGAAGGTTGTAAGTCATGTTGATGTTCTTGGCGAGCGTCCTCGATCAGACGGATCTCGCGCTTGAGCATATCCAGAACGGCAGCGTCCATGATGCCCGCGTTGGCCTGGCTGCAGGAATGTCTGGTTTCAGAAACGGGCCGGAAATACCTGAACGACCAGGTGGAAGGCGCAAAGCTTTCCAGCGCCTTATGGCGGGCGTACCGCAACTTTCAGGTCCGAAAGCGGAAATTATTGCCGCTCGCCCGTCCGGTTGACTGATGCCCAAAGCCAGGGCACAAAGGTGGCATCCACGGTCGCTCGCGACGGGAAATCAGAGGGAATTTTAAGGCTCTTCCACTAAGCCGTTGAAATCATGTGAGAATCCAGGTTCCCCAGCCAATCCCCCGCTAAATCCGGCCTTCTCCCTACATTCACCTCGCCCCTGCGACGTGCCAGGCCATGCCGGCGAGCGCGCAGCAGGCGATGGTGGCGATGACGGAGAGCTTGAAGCGGAAGATGGCGAGGGCTGCGGCGGCGCTGAGGGCGAGCGAGGGGATCGAAAGGGTGGACCAGACGGGTAGCTCCAGCCATAGTGGGCCGAGCCGCAGGATGTCCGTTCCGGCAAACAGGAAATGCAGGCCGAACCAGAGCGCCAGATTGACGATCACGCCGACGACGGCCGCGGTGATCGCCGACATCGCGCCTGCCAGTGCGGCGTTGCCCCGCAGCCTTTCGATGAACGGGGCGCCGAGGAAGATCCACAGGAAGCACGGCAGGAAGGTGACCCAGGTGGCCAGCACCGCCGCCAGCGTCGCCGCGGTCATCGGATCGAGGCTGCCGGGATTGCGGTAGGCGCCCATGAAGCCGACGAATTGCAGGACCATGATCAGCGGTCCCGGCGTCGTTTCGGCCATGCCGAGGCCGTCGATCATCTCGGTCGGCTTCAGCCAGCCATAGTGCTGGACCGCCTCCTGGGCGACATAGGAGAGCGCCGCATAGGCGCCGCCGAAGGTGACGACGGCCATCCTGCTGAAGAACAGGCCGATCTGCGTGAACACGTCGTCGCTGCCGAAAAGGACATAGAGCAGCGCCACGGGGCCGAGCCACAGAAGAAGCAGCACGGCGCTTATCCGCAGCGACCATCGAAGGTTCGGCCGGGCGTGTTCCGGCGTGCCCTCCCCCAGCACCGAATCGTCATCGGAAAGGCCCGCGCCAGCGCCCGCCCTGTCGCCGGCGCCGGGTTTGAAAAGGGTCGCGCCGGTCCGGGAGCCGACAAAGCCGGCAATGGCCGCGGCAACGATGATCAGCGGAAAGGAGATGCGGAAGAAGAAGATCGCGATAAAGGCAACCGCAGCGATCGCGATCATGGCAGGGCTGCGCAGCGCGCGGCTGCCGATGCGGATCGCGGCCTGGACGACGACCGCGAGCACGGCCGCCTTGAGGCCGAAGAACATGCCTTCGACCACGCCGACATTGCCGAAGGCGACATACAGGTAGCTGAGGGCGAGGATGGCGAAGAATCCCGGCAGCACGAACAGCACGCCGGCGACGAGGCCGCCCGCGGTCCTGTGCAGCAGCCAGCCGATATAGACGGCAAGCTGCTGCGCCTCCGGCCCGGGCAGCAGCATGCAATAGTTCAGCGCATGCAGGAAACGGCGTTCGCCGATCCACTTCTTCTCGTCGACGACGATCCTGTGCATCAGCGCGATCTGCCCGGCGGGCCCGCCGAAACTCAGCGCCGCCACACGGAGCCAGACATGGAAGGCCTCGCGAAAGGAGATGCCATGCGCCATTCCACCGTCCTTCTCGCCACGACGCGCGCCGCTGGCGACGGCAGCAGACATCTTCATCTGTTCATTCCCCTCCACCCCGTCAACTCCAGGCACCGGTCGCCAGTGCAAGCACAGCATAGCGACCGACCTTGGCGACCGATACCAGTACCAGGAATGTCGCAAACGGCACCCTGAGGATGCCGGCTGCGACCGTGATCGGATCGCCGACGACCGGCAGCCAGCTCGCCAGCAGCGACCACTTGCCGTATCGCCCGTACCAGCGCCCGGCCATCTCGAGGCTTTTGGCGGAAACGGGAAACCAGCGCCTGGTCCGAAAGCGGGCTATACCGCGCCCGAGTGACCAATTGACGACGGAACCGAGGATGTTTCCGACGCTCGCAACGGTGACGAGCGCGACGACGGGATAGTCCCCGGTCAGGATCAGGACGACGAGCGCCGTCTCCGACTGCGCCGGAAGGATGGTCGCAGCCAGGAAGGCTGCCAGAAAGAGGCCGAGATAGGCGCCGACCGCTGCGGTCATGTCACCGCTCCCCATGTGGAGGGAAAGAACCTTCGGCGCGCGTCATCCCTGCTCCGTCGCCGCCGCCGGTTCTGCCTGCGCCGACAG
Organism: Rhizobium sp. TRM96647; assembly: GCF_025780115.1. NCBI lineage: Bacteria > Pseudomonadati > Pseudomonadota > Alphaproteobacteria > Hyphomicrobiales > Rhizobiaceae > Rhizobium > Rhizobium sp. TRM96647. Next base: position 7,080 of record NZ_JAOXHF010000017.1, on the reverse strand, counting down.
GCCCTGCAGGCCGTGGAATCCGACATAGAGCCCGACCAGCACGATCAGAAGGCCGGAGACATAGGGCGCTCTGCGAGCGAGCGTGCCGAACCAGCTCCAGCGCGTCGTTGCATGGCGGACGCTGAGGGCGGCCAGCGCCCCGACCGTCACGAGCGTGATGGCAAGGCCGATCGAGAAGCAGAGGACGAGGGCGAAGCCGAGGGTGAACTCGCGCAGTTGCAGGCAGAGGAGCAGGACCGTGATCGCGGCCGGGCATGGAATGAGGCCGCCGGTCAATCCGAACAGAACGATCTGCCAGGTCGTCACCTTGCGGTCGGAAAACCTGCGGCGGATGTCGTTCGCATGGGCGCGCTCGTGCGCATCCTGGTAGCCATCCGCGTCGACGTCCGGTCCCAGGACCTGGTCGTGTCCCTCGACGAAGGAGACGTCGTAGTCGTGGCTGTGGTTGCCATGCCCCAGCGAGAGGCGGGCGGTGAAGGCGTGCGGCTCGGCGATTTCCGTCGTCGATTGCAGACAGGCGCCGCAGTCGGCGAACCGAAAATCCTGCCGCGTCCCGTCCGGCCGCTCGATGGGGACGGTGACGTCGGCTGCGCGCCAGGCATGACCGCCAAGGGTTCGCAGCCGGAAGACCGGAGGCACGCCGTCCTCGAAGATGGCAAGTTCCACGACGCCGTGCCCGGTATCGATCCGCCGGGTGTCGCCCTGGGCCACAGGGTCCGGCCGGTCATGATCGTGGCCGTGCGCCCCATGGCGATGGTGGGCGTGGTCATGGTTGTGGTGATGATGGTCGTGCGTTATGCCGGCGGCCGATTTCGCCTGCCGCTGGTCCTGCCATGTCCGCCACAGCATCCAGAGCGCGATGGCGATGATGATCGCTCCGGATACCAGCTGGAAGTAGGGCTCGAAGACCTCGGCATCGACGTCCCGCCACAGGTACATGCCGGCAAAGGCGATGCCCCAGACGACGGCCGTGTGCGAGATCGTCGCGGCAAGGCCGAGGAGCACCGCCTGCGCCACGGTTCCCCGGACAGCAACGATGAAGGCGGCCATCATCGTCTTCGAGTGGCCGGGCTCGAGGCCGTGCAGCGCGCCGAGCAGCACGGCGCTCGGAATGAACAGCCAGGCATGCGCCGATCCCTGTCGGATCAACTCGGCGAAATCGGGCATCGTCTGACCTCAGAGATACTTGGTGATGGCCTTGAACTCGTCGATGGACCGGCGCTGGTCGCGCGCCAGCGATCCGACGGCGTCCTCCAGGCAATGATCGAGGTGATCCTGGATCAGCGTCCGCTTGGCGTTGACGATCGCCTTTTCGACGGCATGGAGCTGCTGCGCCAGATCGAGGCAGGGCTTGCCGTCCTCGATCATGGTGATCACGCTCCTCAGGTGCCCCTCGGCGCGGCGCAGCCGCTTGACGATCTCGGGATGGGTGTCGTGCTTGTGTTCCGTCATGACTACTTCCTATCCCCCTGGATAGGATGTTGCAAGAGACGCATGCGCAGTTTCCCGCCGACGTCAACCGCCCGTCATCGTGGTGGCGAAAGGCGCGTTCCGGAACTATCATCGCTGTACCGTTTCCCTCTCGTCGCACCGAAAGGACAATGGTCATGGAACAGGCGACTGCAGTTGAACTGGCCCGGGAATACATGCGGCTCGGCGGCCACAGGCTGTCGAAGATCGACGACGACCACGTCGCCACGCGGACGTGGGAGCACGATACGCCCGAGGCCGAAGCCTACTGGAACGAGAACATCGAGCCGCTCGACGAACGGCACAAGCGCGAGGTGATCACGCTCCTGCCCTCGATCAACCAGGTCTAGTTCAGACGGCGAACGCGCCCGAAATCACGGGCCTGCCTATTGCGAACCGTCGTCGCCGTGGGTGAACTCCGTGCCTTCCGGGAAGAGCCCGGACATGCGCTGCTGGACGCGATCCATGGCGCCGTTCAACTTCTTGGCCTGCACCTTGTTGTCGTTGGCATAGAGGCGCTTGGCCATCGGCGCGTAGCCGTCGAGCAGCCTGCCGGTGCGGCAATCGCGGGCCTCGGAGCCATCGGTCAGGGCGCGCGACATGTATTCGATGCCTTCCATCAGGATCGGCTGGATGTCGCCCTTGTGCCTCATCGACAGCAGCGTGCTCCGGCCCGACTGGTTCATCTCGATCTGGGCGGCCTGGGTCAGCCCGATCAGCGAATATTGCGGATGGACGCAGTCCCGGTCGCGCAGTTCCTTCACTTCGCCGTCGTCGGCGACGATCTCCGGCAACTGTCGCTGCGCCTCCCTGAGACCGGCCCTGTACAGCCGCTCGTCGTTGTTGAAGACCCCGAGCGTCATGTCGGCCAGCGCTCCGGAGACGCCCTGGTTGTCCGAGCGGTTGCGCCGCATCTCCTGGCGCTGCTCGTGCAGCCGCCCCAGGAACGCGCGGAACTTGCGGACGTCCTTGTCCTTCCACTCCGGCCCCGGCGCGCCGTAGGGATGCTTGTAGTAGAGGATGATCTCGGCGGCATTGGCCCAGATCGGGATCGCCCAGGCCGCCTCCAGCGGGATCTGCCCGGGCCCGGTCTTGGTGCCCTTCTCGCGGGTCAGCGCCACGAACTTGTCCGCCCAGGCGTTCATGATCTCGATCGATTTCGCGCGGTAGCGGTTGTCGCCCGTCTTCACCCAGCGCAGGGCGGTGAAATAGGCGGCCGCCATGTCGTTGCGGAAGCGCTTCTCCGATTCGTTGCTGGTTCGCGCCACCACGACCACATAGTCCATCGGCCTCGGCTGGTAGTCGGCCGAAAACCGCCTGTCCTTGTCGAGAGACGCATAATAGGCCTGCCGCCGATCCGACGAGCGGGCATCCTTCTCCAGCCGCGACAACACGTTGAGCCGCCCGGCGGAATTGATCAGCCCCGGATGCTTGAATTCGGCGGCCAGGGCATTGGCTGCAAGCAGAAGGGCTGCCGCCAGCGTGAGGGCCGCGTGGGGAATGCGAAGGTTCATCTGTGTGTCCGCTCTTTTCTGCCGCCTGATTGGAAAACGCCGGTCGAAACGCTGATAGTGCGTCAACGGCCCCGGGCCGGTTCGCCGCCCGGCGCATAATAGGTCTTCTGCTGGAAGGCGAACACGTTGCCACAGCGGCAGCGCACCATGTGCCTCGCCGGATCGCTGGAGGCGCGCTCGGTGGAAAAGCCCGCCGGCATTTCGTCGATCCTGAAACCCGGGGTCTTGCGCCGCGGGTCGTCGTCCTCGGAGACCTCCGCGAAGCCCGTGCGCCCGCACTTGGAGCATTCCAGCTTCCTCGAATATCGATCCCGTGCCGCCATGTCCGCTTCCACCGTCCGTTCCTGCGGGGCCTGCTTACACGGATTCGGTGCCGGCCCCAATCCGCTCCTGCCCGCCGTCGCGCTCAGGGCTGCCCGCCGCCCCCCGATATCACCGGACTTTCGACGCGGTCACCGGTGCGGATGCCGAGCTTGCGCGCTGTGCCGCCGTTGAGTTCGAGGACATAGGCCACCGGCACGCGCGAATCGATGATCGCCTCGGAATGCGGTTCGGCGTTCTCGCGGATGGTGCGGATCGCGCCGCCTTCGTCGATGAAGAGCATGTCCAGCGGCAGGTAGGTGTTCTTCATCCACATCAGCACCTGGCGGGTCTCGCCGAAGGAGAAGAGCATGCCGCGGTCGGCCGCCATGGTGCGGCGGTTCATCAGCCCCTGCGCGCGCTGGCGGGGCGTCAGCGCCAGTTCGACCGTGAACGCATGGCGGGCGCCGCCCTGCGTGACGATCGAAAGCTGCCCCTCCTGGAAGGTCTCTTCCGCCAGTGCCGGTGCCAGGCCGGCAAGCAACAAAAAAAGCGCCACGAGGGCGCTATGGACGCGACGAAGCGCCGGGCGGACGGCCGTGGCCATCAGTGCGCCCGGTTGCCCGGCATCGGGTTGTCCGGATGGATCTCGGCTGCCATCAGGCCCTTCTCGCCGTCGCCGAAGCGGACGAGCACGACCTGGCCCGGGCGAAGCTCCGTCAGGCCGAATCGGCGCAGCGTCTCCATGTGGATGAAGATGTCCTCGGTCCCCTCCCCGCGGGTCAGGAAGCCGAAGCCCTTCGTGCGGTTGAACCACTTGACCAGCACCCGTTCCAGCCCGCTCGTCGCGGTGACCTGCACATGCGTCTTGACCGGCGGCATCTGCGAGGGATGCACCGCGGTCGACTGGTCCATGGAAAGGATGCGGAAGGCCTGGAAACCGCGGTCGCGGCGCTGGATCAGGGCCACCACGCGGGTGCCTTCCAGCACAGTCTGGTAGCCGTCCCGGCGCAGGCAGGTGACGTGCACCAGCACGTCCTGCATGCCGTTGTCCGGCACGATGAACCCGAAACCCTTGGCGACGTCGAACCATTTGATGACGCCGGTGATCTCGATCAGGTCGACCGCCTCGCCACCCTGGTCATCACGCTCCGTGATTTCCTTCGTAGACATCCTGTCCGCCATGATCTGCCCAGCCCCTCGATTACGCGTCACATTACGGTTAACTGATTCTTGCCAATCAGAATAACATCGTCCCATTGCGGTAGGGCAAGCCTTCACGAAAAGTTTTGCCCGTAACCCTCCATAGACCACGAGGCTTGCCTCTGGCTGACAATCTCCTATCTTCCCGCCCATTCGTTCATTGAGGATTTGAGGCATGCGCTACCTACACACCATGGTCCGGGTCACCGACGTCGAGCAGTCGCTCCGCTTCTATCGGGACCTGATGGGCTTCGTCGAAACCCGCAGGATGGAGAACGACAAGGGGCGCTTCACCCTGATCTTCCTCGCGGCCCCCGAGGATGTCGCCTCGGCAAAAGCGAGCGCCGCCCCCTGCATCGAACTGACCTACAACTGGGATCCGGAGACCTATTCAGGCGGGCGCAATTTCGGCCACCTCGCCTATGAGGTCGACGATATCTACGGCTTCTGCCAGAAGCTGATGGACAACGGTGTGACGATCAACCGGCCGCCCCGCGACGGCCACATGGCCTTCGTGCGCTCGCCCGACGGCATATCGTTCGAGATCCTGCAGAAGGGCGAACGCCTGCCGCCGGCCGAACCCTGGGCCTCCATGGCGAACACCGGCAGCTGGTAAGCCTCGCACAACGCTTGCCCTTTAGCACTCATTATCGATCGCAGGCGCCTGCCTTCCGGTCGTCGCCCCGGGTCAACGGCCCGGGCACGGCCGACTGCAACGCCCGCGCGCAATTTCACCACGGTTTCGCCGTCTTTTGCCCGGAATATCCCGCGGCTGTCGGCGGGTGGATGATTCCTGAGGGAGGAGAGCCCCGGCGCCGCCCCGATGGCTCATTCCGGTGGAATTTCGAGCAAGCGGCCCGCATTGCCATGCGGGCCTGCGGGGGAGCCACGACGGGCCATTCCTTCCCGAGGAGCTTCCCGGATGCGGACTAGCACGGCCGATCCCTTTCGGCCGGCGCAAAAAATGCAGGGATCCGAACCTCATGACGACGTGCGGAATGGGTAGACATGCGACAAGGCTGCGGAACGGGCTGCTGATGGCCGTCTCCGCGCTGGTCCTGAACGGCTGCGTATCGGCATCGGGGGACATGCAGTCCGAGGACGACGCCGCCCTTTCGCAGGCGACCTCGAGCCAGCAGGAACAGGCGCAGGCCGGCGAAGACGGAGCCGCGGACGGCTACCGCGACCCGCTGGTCAATGCCGGCCGGGGTTCCGCCGGGGGCGAAGGTCCGTCGGCGCGCTCCGCGACCGGGAGCGATCCATCCGAACCGTCGAACTTTGCCGATGCGGTCATGCAGCCCGCCCAGGTGAACGCCAACCAGACCAGTATCTTCGCCTCCGCCGCGCCGGCGGCCTCGTCCGATACGCCCGCGGGCGCCGACCCGGACCCGTCCGGCCGCGCGATCACCAATCTCTATCAGGCCAATCTGGGCGCCCTTCCCGCCAGCGGCGCCACCACCGGCTCGATCCCCGCTGCTTCTGGCTCACCGGCCGCCCCCGGCACACCTCCTGCCTTCGACGAGGAAGCGTCCGTCGTTCCCGACCACGTTCCCGTTCCGACCAGCGTCCGCTCGGCCCTGGTGGCCGAGAGCGAAGGCAACGATGCCCAGCGCGCGCTGGCGACGACCGTGAGCGATGGCGCGCCTGCCACGGAGACGGCAGCCGCCGCCGGCACCGCTGACGACGACAAGCCGGCCGATGGTTCCGAACCGCGGCTGACGCTCGCCGCACTGTTTGCAACCAAGCGCAAGACGCCCAACGCCGATCCGGCCGGCAAACCGGCACCGGCGCGGCAGGCGCGGCTCCTCACCCGCGAGACCGCCGCCGCCCGCCAGACGGCCGCACTGGTGCCCACCGCCCTGCCCGGCGTCCTGTCGACCGCAGCTCCCGTCGACCATTCCGAGCTCGAGGAGGACGGCCCAGACGAGGACGACAACGGCGTGACCGAGATCGCCTCGCTTGCGGGACTGGCCCGCCTGTCGCCGAACGGGCTTTGGCTGCAGACGGAGAAGGTCAATACCGGCTGCTTCAAGCCGGAACTGCTGGCCGTCCTGAAATCGGTCGAGCAGCACTACGGCAAGCCGGTCATCGTCACGTCCGGCGTCCGCCCGATGAAGCGTAACCGGACAAAGCAGTCGCTCCACACCCGCTGCGAGGCGGCCGACATCCAGATCGCCGGCGTCAGCCGGTGGGAACTCGCCGAATACCTGCGCAGCAGGCCGGGCCGCGGCGGCGTCGGCACCTACTGCCACACCGAATCCGTCCATATCGACATTGGCCCGGAACGCGACTGGAACTGGAAATGTCGCGGCCGGCGCAAGTAGCCATCCTCCTTCGCCGAGGACTACCGGCGGGCGCCTCGGAGTGCGTGTCCGGGCCAGGCTCACAAGAACTGTCCGCAACGCATTGATTACAAGAGGATTTCCCGCCAGGGCGATTCGCCGGGGGACAGATGACGTTTTTTTGACATCCCACCCCTTTGGCGCTTGCACAACCGCAAGACGCCCACTATAAACCGCCCCGCACGCGCCCTTCGTCTATCGGTTAGGACGTCAGATTTTCATTCTGAAAAGAGGGGTTCGACTCCCCTAGG